>JAPLUI010000173.1 GCA_026397725.1 Verrucomicrobiota bacterium
ACACAGGCCTCGCATCTAACACGATGCGGGCGCCGCATCATGCCGCCAATGGATGACAAGCAGCGGCCTTCCTGACTGCGCATGGTCAAGCTACTGCGGCTCGCGGAGCTCTCGATAAATATGTGTATACTCGTCAGGGCGTTGCCCCAGGCTGGTATGGGCGGGGCCGTTGGCCCTGAAGAATCGGATGATGAAAACGGAGGGGAGAAGAAAATGACGAATGACGGAATGACGAATGACGAATTGCCGGACGGGTGGCAGTCATGCTCTCTCGGCGATGTCGTTGACTATGGAAAAACCCAGAAGGCGGAGCCCAGCGAAATCTCGGCCAAGTCATGGATTCTGGAGCTTGAAGACATCGAGAAGGACACTTCCCGGCTGCTTTCGCGTGTCACCTTCGCATAGAGAAAATCCAAGAGTACGAAGAACCTCTTTCAAGCTGGTGACGTTCTCTATGGGAAGCTCCGCCCCTACCTGAACAAGATCCTCATCGCCGACCAGTCGGGTTACTGCACTACCGAGATCATCCCGCTTCGAGCCAATGGCCCCCTTGAGAATCGTTACCTTTCCTACTGGTTGAAGCATCCGGCTTTTCTGGAGTACGTCACTGCGGTTAGCCACGGGCTGAATATGCCACGCCTTGGCACAGAAGCAGGAAAAGCGGCACCCTTCATCCTCGCTCCCCTCGCCGAGCAGAAGCGGATCGCGGACAAGCTGGAGGCGGTGCTGGGGCGGGTGGACGCCTGCCGCGCCCGCCTCGACCGCGTCCCCGCCCTCCTCAAACGCTTCCGCCAATCCGTCCTAGCCGCCGCTACGTCAGGCAAGCTGACGGAGGAATGGAGAATGACGAATGGTGTGAATGACGACTGGGAATTGAATTTACTCGAAGATTCCATTCAGGGGATCGAACAGGGATGGAGCCCAAAATGCGAAAATGAACCATCACTTTCCCCTAACGAATGGGCAGTGATCAAAACAACGGCGGTACAGTCGATGCATTTCCTCATCTGGAAGCGGTGCTGGAAATCCGCTTCGTGACAGGTGAAGATTGGGCGTTTCTTCCCGGCCTGCTCGTCACTCAAATCAAGGAGCGGTATCCCAAATCCGAAAAGCTTCCCATCGCGGAAATGCCCGAAGAACTTTTGCGGAATGATCCGGCCCTCACCTATGCCCCGCGGATCCGCTTCATCGGCGAGGGTTTCGTCATTCAGTTCGGTCCACGTGTTGTGTCGTTGCTCACACGGGGCGAGTATCCCGGTTGGCCGCGGATCCGGGAGGAACTCGCTTGGCTGCTTGAACGGATCAAGCTGGCCGGCTTCATCCACGAGGGCGAACGCCTTGGCATGCGCTACATCGACTTCTTCGAAGGGGACATTTTCTCCCAGTTGGTCCTGGACATCCGCTCCGACGGGCAGCCCATCTCCGGTGTGGAAATGAATTTCGCCACCGTTTTCCGTCGTGGAGATCTCACGGCCAGGCTGGTCCTGAACAACGGGGCGATGGTGACGCGGGAAAATCAGGTCGTCCCCGGCAGCATCCTTGACCTCGACGTGTGGCTGGAAGCTTCTGGATTCGACGTTTTCGGCGACGCGGCCGAGCGCTTCGAGGAGGCCCACCGCTGCAACAAGGAAATCTTTTTCGGCCTGTTGAAAACGGATTTTCTCGACAGTCTCGTTCCAGAATTCGATTAGAACCCCTGACACCATGACACTCTTCGACACGGTTCTGCCCTACCAGACGGCGACATGGCTGTCCTCCCGCACGGAGGATTCCATCCCGACCAACCATCGCATTGCGGCTCCCGGCGACATGGCCAAGGAAAGACTCGTGGCCCGCAAGCTTGGCGTCAATGGATGGAAGCGCTGGCAGTATTTCCGCCAGAATTTCTCCCGCAGATGGGGCGACGAAGGCCAATGCCCGGTCTCGCCTCGGTCGCAGGATGCTCTGCTGAAGGCGCTCGAATCGCTCGATTTTTCTCCCTCCGCGAAACCCGGTCTTTTCCTCACTGACGATGGCTATTTCGAATTGGCATGGCGGGACACGGAAGGTCGCTCCATCCAGATCGAATTCGGGCCAAACGAGTTCGAGCTTTTCGTGGAAGGCACCGGCGTCGAGGAAACCCACCCGAACAGTCAGATGGAACAAATCATCGCCAAGCGTTTCAACTCACGATGACCCATGCCAATCGACGCATCGGAGGACATCGCCAGGGCTGTTTGCTCGGATAAGTTTGATCCCGTGACAGGCGAAATCTCTCCCGGCTTCTTCAAGGGGGCTAATACTTCGGTCAGCAGCTTGGCCGTTTGCCCGTTAGAGGATTCCTGGGATCTTTTCCCTAAGCGCGTGGGAAAGCCACCGGAGCGCGTGTTGCATTGCATCGGGGTCATCAATGTCGGACGATTAGCGAAAATTGGGCTCGGCATCACGGATAAACCAACCGTTCTTACCGTTGATGATGCGCCGTTAGAAGGTTACCCCTCCCACGCCGTAATTCCGCAAAATATCACCCGGGGATTGTCGAATGAAATCGTCAAGAACCTCACCATGGAAAAACCCCCGTGGTTTGGCGCGAGTTTTGATGCGGTCATGCGTGGTGTTAAATCAAGGCGTGCTTGAAAGGCCGTCCCTTCCAGACGAGGAGTGTGAATCGCCGGTCGGATGCGGGTCATGAATTATTGGAGCGCTTCTTTTCCCCTGCCGCCCGGAATTCAGAGTAGGTCTTGTCCCAATCAACATCGGGGGTTACTACTCAGGTATGGCAGAATCATTTATGGCAGAATGATGCGATGATGCGATGGGGACAGGTGCTTTCGCAGATGATTTTCTTGCCATTTCCGGGAGGTGGGGCAGGCTTGGGCATGAGACGCCCGAGATTGCTGATTGCAGTCCAGTGCAGGCCCGCTGGGGCGAAGGATTGAGATGGCCGGCTTGGCTTGATGGGCAGCGCAATGGCTATTTAGACGGGTTGCCGGACCGGCGTGATTTCGGGATGGGACGGGTCTTCTTGGCGGCTGTTTTCGCCCGGGGCTTGGGCGGTTTGGCGGAGCCGGCCTTCCGCTGAAAAACCGACAGCCGGGTTTGTTCCAGGAACCGGCGGTTTCGAGCCACCATCCCGGCGATCGAGTCATGCAGCGGACAAGGCAGCTTGTGGCCGCACCAGTTCGCGCCGAACGGACAAGGCGAGCGCTCATCGAGCTGCTCAAACACCAGGACGATTTCGATGAGCCGGATGGCTGCCGCACTCCTGGCGAGCGTATAGCCGCCGCCCGGACCCGGTTGCCCGCTCAGGAATCCGGCGCCGGAAAGTTGGGTCAGCAGCTTGGCCGTGGAGACCCGGGAGATATTGCGTGCCTTCGCAATGGCTGCCGAGCCTACCCGGTGGGGTGCCTCTGCGGCGAGATAACTCATCACTGCAATGGCGTTGGTGGCGGTTTTTCCGTAGATGAACATGGTGGCTTGAGTGAGAGTTGCGGGAGGGGTTCCTTGGCGCCAGAACGGGGCGCCGCCGCGCGTCACGGCGTGAATTCTCCATGTTTCCGCAGGCGAATCAAGGGAAATCCATCGTGAATTCATGGTTCTGGCAAAATAGGCGACTTGGTGGCATTTTGCCGCTGGCCAGGCCAACCGGACGGCACCGTTGCGCCCAACCCTGTCAGTTTGCCGCTCTTTGATAGAAAAGCCGGCTTCCAGCCTGTGATGACAGACCGCACATCCTGCCTGTCCACCGCGCTGCCGTCCTCCCGCAAGGCAAGGACCCGGCGGGTTGCTGCCCATTTCGCGAAACCGATTGATCGAGTTGCGAATGCCGGACGATTGGGATTGCCGACCTGCCCACAGCGCATTCTCTTGGGCTGGTCCGCCGCCAGCCCAATCCTCTTCACCCGCGATCCATGACCACCAACCGGACTCCCCGCCACCCGTTGGCCGCCGCCAACGCATGCGCGGACGCCGCCCTGCCATGCGCGATGCGCTCGCTTGACGTGGTGGATTCCCACACCGGCGGCGAGCCGACGCGGGTGGTGCTGGCCGGCGGCCCGGACTTGGGCAGTGGTCCCCTGGCATTGCGGATGGCACGCTTGCGGACGGAGCACGATGGCTTCCGCCAAGCGGTGGTGCTGGAACCGCGGGGCTCGGATGTGCTGGTCGGCGCGCTGCTGTGCGAGGCTTACGAGCCGGCCTGCGCGGCGGGAGTGATTTTTTTCAACAACGTCGGATACCTCGGCATGTGCGGCCATGGCTTGATCGGCCTGGTCACCACCCTCGCCCACCTCGCCCGAATCAACCCCGGAACCCATCGGATCGATACCCCGGTGGGGGTGGTGGAGGCCACCCTGCATGCCAACGGCGAGGTTTCCCTAACCAACGTGCCGAGCCGCCGGACGCGGCGCGATCTGGCCATCGCGGTGCCGGGCCTCGGCGAGGTGCGCGGCGATGTGGCGTGGGGCGGCAACTGGTTTTTCCTGGTGACTTCGCTCAAGCCGGAGTTGGCACTCGGGCACGTCGGGCGGCTCACCGATCTAACATGCGCGATCCGGCGGGCGCTCAATGCGGGGCCGCATCCGGAAATCGATCACATTGAGTTGTTCGGGCCCGGCCAGTGCGGCGGGGATGCGCGGAACTTCGTGTTGTGTCCCGGCCATGCGTATGACCGCTCGCCCTGCGGCACGGGCACCAGTGCCAAGTTGGCCTGCCTCGCGGCGGATGGCCAACTCGCGGAAGGTGCGGAGTGGCGGCAGGAAAGCATCGTCGGCTCGATCTTTTGCGGTAGTTTCCGGTGGCTGGACCGGGCGCAGGGCATCATCTCACCGGGCATCCGCGGGCGGGCCTTTGTCATCGGCGAAACGAAGTTGTGGTTTGACCAGGCGGATCCGTTTGCCGGCGGCATCGTCGCGATGGCAGCACAATCCAAGCTATAACATAACAACATGAGCCAACACATCGTGATTCTGGGGGGTGGCGTGATCGGGCTGGCCGTGGCGGAAGCCTGCACCCGGCGGGGCCATCAGGTGACCTTGATCGAGCAACATGGAGTTCAGCGGAGCGGCTGTTCCCATGGCAACGCGGGCATGGTGGTGCCCAGCCATTTCGTGCCGATGGCGGCGCCGGGCATGGTGGCCCTGGGCTTGAAATGGATGTGGAATCCCGCGTCGCCGTTTTACCTCAAGCCGCGGTTCGATTGGGACTTGCTGCGTTGGGGTCTGCGCTTTGTGCGCTCCGCCACCCGGGCGCATGTCGAGCGTTGCGCGCCGGTGCTGCGCGATCTGCACCTCGCCAGCCGCGAGGCCTATCTCGAACTCGCCGCCACCGGCGAGGTGCTCGGCCTGGTGAGCAAGGGACTGCTGATGTTGTGCAAGGAAGCCCGCACGCTGGATGAGGAAGCGGCCATGGCGGCCATGGCCCGCACGCTTGGCGTGCCTGCCGAGGTGCTGGATGCCGCAGCCACCGCCCGCCTGGACCCGGGAATAACGATGGACATCGCAGGTGCCGTCCACTTCCCCAAGGATTGCCACCTGAGCCCGGAGCGCTACCTTGCCGTCCTGCAACGACGGGTCGGCGAACGTGGCGCCCGCTTGCTCTGGAACACCCGCGCCGAGGGCTGGGCCCGCGACCAACACCGGCTCCGGGCGCTGCGCACCTCCGCCGGGGAAATCGAAGGCGACCAGTTCGTCCTCTGCGGCGGAGTGTGGTCGGATGAGCTGATCCAAGGCCTGGGCGTCCGCCTGCCAATGCAGGCGGGCAAAGGCTACAGCGTGACTTTGCCCAACCCGGTTGAACTGCCTGCGCTATGCTCGATTCTAACCGAAGCGCGGGTGGCAGTGACGCCGCTTGGCACCAGCCTCCGCGTTGGCGGCACCATGGAGATGAGCGGCACCAGCGACTCCATCAGCCCCCGCCGGGTGGAAGGCATCTTGCGGGCCGCCACACGGTATTTCCCCAACTTCAAGCGCTCCCACTTTGATGGCCTCGAGCCCTGGCACGGGCTGCGCCCCTGTACGCCCGACGGCATGCCCTACCTCGGGCGCAGCGCGGCGGCGGACAACCTGCTGATCGCCACCGGCCATGCCATGATGGGCCTGAGCCTGGCCCCCATCACCGGCACCATCGCCGCCCGCCTGTTGGATCATGAACCGCCGGGCTTTGAGCTGCAACTGCTCAGCCCGGACCGCTTTGCCTGACCGACCCAAAGAAACAGCCAGTCGAGCCAGGAGGTGTGATTCGGAATCAACAGCACCGGGCCGGGCGTGTTCAGTGATGGGATTCGATGTGTATCCATCAAGCCTGGAAAGGATTTGGGAAAGCCGCGGATTACGATTGCGATAAGTCGCATGAGACCGTGTGACTGGTCTGCCGGACCCAGATGTTTCTTCGCGTAACCTTGCGGCTGGTTTCCGGATGATGGGGATGGACACCTGCAAGCGCTGATTTCAACACCCCGGAAATCCTGCCAAACCAAAGCCTCCACTTTTTTCCCTCACCATCCCAGCCACCGCCAAGCCATGAACGCCACGCCCAAAGCTCCCAGCCAACCCCGGCCGCAGCCACGGCCACGATTTCAGGACCGGCCACCCAGCCGGGACTTTCGCATGCAGCAACCCGGAGGGTGGCTCCACGACCGTTCCAAAGCAATTCCGCGCGTTGATGGCCAACCGAGGCCGGCGGATCCGCACCTGAAGACAAGAATCACCATTCTCGGCTTGCTCGCCGTGGGAGCGTCGTTCCTGACGGGTTGCGTTGGAATGCTGCCCATTCCGCCGCTCTCGACGGAGGTGGAAGCCGGACACAAGATCGAACTTCGCGAAGCCACGTTCATCGCACCCGGTACCACGACGCGGCGGGAAGTGGAGCAACGCCTGGGCTCATGCAGTCGCGATTGTCTCCGCCCGCCCTCAATCGCCTATTCGTGGGAAACGCCGTGCTGGAAGGTGGTCTGGTGGCTGGCGGGCCCATATGGTGGTGGGGTGATCGACGATTATCCCGTTGGTGGCTGGCACGCCCTCTTTGTGACTTTCGATGACAACGGCCATGCGCTGCAAAAGGATTTCGTCAGCCTCTCGCACGGCAGGTCGCTCGACGAGCAATTGGAGCGATGGGCCAGACGCGTGCGCACCACCACCCCACCCCGGCGGCCCGCTCCGGCGCACTGACCCGCAACGCCTCACACTTCCTGAGCTGGACCTCTCACCTGAAGAGCAAGACATGACCCCGCATCGGCACTGCTGCCACCCGCAAACCCAGGCGCCCCGGAGGTGGCTCCTGCGGCAAGATTTTTCACCACGGATTGCACGGATAAGATTGCTCCCGGATGGTGGTCAAGCCGCTCCTCTGGCAGCCTGCCACTGGCACCCCATCGCTCATTTCTTATTGTTATATCTTATCCGTGGTAAGCCGTGTGATCCGTGGAAAAACTTCTTAGGATCCGTAAACAAATAAACATGGCGTTAGAAGTTTGATCATTCAGAAATCAGGTAAAATGATGGAGGGTAAAATGATGGAAGAAAAGATCAGAATTCCCGATAACGGGAGCACAATTCCAGTTCTTCATGATTTTACCCTATCATGATTTTACCAAATTGATTCCATGCTAACATGCAGATTTTGTAGGGTTTATTTCTTTACGGGGCCTTAGCCACAGCGGTGTGGCGCTGCGCTTCCCACCGCACTCCATACCTTCACCTGCCCGGGCGCGGGCCAAAGTCTGGAGTGCGGCGGGAAGGGCGCAGCCCGCCACACCGCTGTGGCTGAACCGTTAGAGCTGCTGGGGATTCCCATGAGACACGCGGAAGATTTCAACATTCAACGTAATTGATTAGCGGTCTGGCGCCGTGGGCATGGGCTTGCCAACGATCATGTCCGCCAAGGCGGTGGCGACCCGATAACCACGCAGGGCCAAGGTCGCGGTGACGCTTTTCGCCACTTCATAGATTCCCGCGCCGCGCTCGTTCTTCGAGCAATGCGACACCTTGCGGGCGATGACTCCTCCCCGCAGCCCGCGCTCGGCCCGGTTGTTGGTCGGCTCGATCTCCGGGCGCTCCAGAAACAGCAGCACCCTGCCGCCTCGGTGCTGGCGCCCGATCCCATCCAACAGACGCTGGTTGTCGCAGTCTTTCAAGACCCGGTGACGCAACTCATGGCTTAGTTTTTCGCGGATGGGTTGCCCTCGCGCCCGGTATGCCTCAAAGGTGCATTCCCCTCCCCGGTAGTCACTCCATAGCTGGTTGGCTTCGCGCAGGATCTCTTTGAGGTTGCGGGCGAAGGCCTTGGCCCGGCCCGTTTTGGTTTCCTCCACGGCGCTGAGGTTTTTGAGCAGGTGACTGAGGCATTTCTGCTGTTCGATTTCACTCATGGCCTGCGCTTCATAGCTGGTGCCGCGGTCGGTTCCCAGCAAGCCGTCAAACGCGGCCCCCAACATTTCCAGCACCTCCTGGTGGCGGTGGCGCCAGCGCACTTGAAAGACGGCGAGCACGGGCGTGAAAAATCCCATCAGGAAGGCCAGCTTGCCGCCAATGCGCCAGCCCGTGTCGTCGGTGTTGACCACCTTGGCGACACTCACTTCCTCCCGCAAGCCGAGGTAGGCGGTGTGCAGGTTGCCACCCGGCGCACAGAGCGTGCCGGCAGCTTGCGTGATGGCGCTCTGGCTCAGCGCAACGCCGGTGAAGGACTGGAGCACCGCCGGCACCTTGCACAGCGGCAGCCCGCAGTGATAGTGCAACTCAAGCGCCTTGCCCATGATCTGAGGACCCACGCGATGTGCGGTGGCACCGTGCTGACCGACGGCGAGTTGGGCATGACGGCCACGGCCACGCCAGCCGCACACCGGACACACCCCAACCTCCACCTTGAAGCGCTTGATCATGCGCACGGGTTCCGGCGGGGTGTCCTCCACGGTGGCGGTTTGCTCCTCCACCTCAAGGGCGGCACCGCACTGCGGACAGTTGGGAGAGTCCAGCGGCACGGCGATGTCCTCGACCAGGTCGGCCGGGCCCGGCTGCGGTTCGGGCCGGTTGGTGAAGGTTCCCTTTCCCGCCTTGCGCCCGGGCTTTTTGGGATGCGCCTTGCCCTTGCCTTTGGAAAACGGAGCCGTCGCCCGTTTGCTGGCACGCAACTCCTCGCGCAACGCGGCATTCTCCGCCTTGAGGGTGGTATTCTCCGCTTTGAGAAGAGCGTTCTCAGCTTCCAGCACCGCCACCCGGGTAAGCAAATCACGCACCACGACAAGCAACTCGGCATGAGTCGCCTGTTCGAGAAGGTCACCGTGATTGTCCCGCTGCACGAACGAGATACTTCGCACAAGTTAAGCATCTGTCAAGCGGTATCTCGCTAATCAATTACCATTCAACATTCAACATTCAACATTCAACTTCCAACATTCAATGATCAAGTATGAGCAAGACAAGAGCAAGACATGACCCCGCATCGGCACTGCTGCCACCCGCAAACCCATGCGCGGATGATTCACGAATTCGTCTGAAACGCCAAAAAAGCGCCAACTCATCTTCCGCCGGGATCGGGAACTGTGCTGTCATACTCATGATGCATCGTCAAAGTAGCGGACCCGAGTAGTCACCTGGCTCGACCGCATGAGGGATGACGCGGCAGCGGCGGGGATTCAAGCTTGCTCACGGGCGGCGGGCTTCGGCGACCTTGCTGATGACCTCGCGGAGTTGCGCACGCTCCGCCTTGGTGGCGGGTCCGAGCGGGCGGCGCGGCATCCCGCAATCATGGCCCATCAGGCCGCAGGCGGCCTTGACCCATTGGGTGTATTTGCCGCCGCCCTCCATGAGTTCGAGGGTTGGGAGGATCTCGAAGAACAAGTCCCGCGCGGCCACATAATCCTTCTGCACCACGGTGAGGTCGTAGAGTTTGGCGTGGGAGACCGGCAGCACGTTGGCCACCCCGCCGACCCACCCGATGGCCCCGACCATGAGGCTTGGCAGCGAGAGGGTGTCGCAGCCGCAGAAGACGCCGAGACGCTCGCCGCAGCGGCGGAGCAGTGCGGTGATGCGCGGCATCTCGCCGGTGCTTTCCTTGACGTAGCGGAGGTTTTTGAGCCCGGCGAGGCGTTCGATGAATTCCGGTGACATGTCCACGCCGGTGCGGCCCGGGTAGTTGTAGAGCATGATGGGAATGCCGATGGCATCGTTCACCGCGCGGAAGTGGATGAAGAGTTCCTCCGGGGTTGGCAGCGAGTAGTATGGCGCGGCCAGCATCACGCCGGCGCAGCCGAGTTGTTCCGCCTGGCGCGAATAGGCGATCACTTCCCGCGTGGCCCCGGCGTTGGTGCCGGCCACCACCGGAACGCGTCCGGCGGCGGCTTCGAGCGTGGTGCGGAGGACCCGCTCGCGTTCGTCGGCCGTCAGCGCGTAATACTCGCCGGTGCTGCCCAGCGGGATGAGGCCATGGATGCCCTGGCCAATCAAATGCTCGGTGAAGGCACCCAACTTGGTGCAGTCCAGCTCGTCGGCGGTCGTCATCGGGGTGACCAGCGCGGCGAAGACACCGTGGAAGTTCCCGGGATGCGGGGAGGATTTGCTTTTCATGGGGTGGGGGTGGGCGGCGCCTCAGGTCAACTGCATCCAAATGGTTTTCAGCTCGCAGTATTGATAGTGCGCGAAGATGGACTTGTCACGGCCGAAGAAGCCGGATTGCTTGTAGCCGCCAAATGGCGTGGTCGCATCACCTTCGGAGAAACAATTCACCGACACGGTGCCGGCCCGGATCGCGCGGGCGACGCGGTTGGCCCGGCTCAGGTTTTCGGTGTAGAGCGACGCGGTCAAACCGTATTGGGTGTCGTTGGCCAGGGCGATGGCTTCCGCCTCGGTATCGAAGGTCAGCACCGACAAGACCGGGCCGAAGATCTCCTCGCGGGCGATCGTCATGGTGGGCTTGACGCCGTCGAAAATGGTGGGCTCGACGAAGAAGCCACCGGTCTTGAGCAAGGTGCGCCGACCGCCTAACACTAGTTTGGCACCTTCCTGTTTGCCGCTTTCGATGTATTCGAGCACCTTGTTCAGGTGGCTCGCCTCAATCAGCGGGCCGACCTTGGTGGCCGGATCGAGCGGGTTGCCAACGATCCAGTCCTTGCTGAACTCGATCATCCGGGCGAGAAGTTTGTTCTTGAGTTTGCGGTGGACGATCAGGCGCGAGCCGGAACTGCAATTTTCGCCCATGTTCCAGAAGACGCAGCTCAGGGCCTGTTGGGCGATGTAATCGAGATCGCCGGCGTCGTCGAAGACAACCTGCGGGTTTTTGCCGCCGAGTTCGAGGACAATGCGCTTGAGGTTGGATTCGGCGGAGTATTGCAGGAGTAGGCGGCCCACTTCGGTTGAGCCGGTGAAGGCCACGGCGTCCACGCCGGGATGTTTGCAGAGCGCGGCACCAATCACCGAGCCGCTGCCGGGCACGACGTTGAGCACACCCTCCGGGAGGCCGGCTTCGGCGGCAAGTTCGGCGAGGCGCAAGACGCTCAAGGAGGTCTGGCGGGCGGGTTTCACCACCACGCTGTTACCGGTGGCCAGGATCGGGCCGAGCTTCCAGGCCGCCATTTGCAGCGGGAAATTCCATGGCAGGATGGCCCCGATGACGCCGAGCGGCTCACGCACAATCATGGCCACCTGGTCCGGGCCGGTGGGCGCGACCTGCGCGTAGTCCTTGTCGATCGCCTCGGCGTGCCAGCGGAAACAATGCGCCGAATCAGGCCCGTCCATCGTCAGACAATCGGTGATCGGCTTGCCGGCATCCAGGCAGTCGAGCAGGGCCAGTTCGCCGACGTTTTGTTCCATCAGATCGGCGAGGCGCAGCAAGACGGCCTTGCGTTCGGCGGGCGAGCGTGTGGACCACACCCCTTGCTCGAAGGACCGGCGGGCCGCCTTCACGGCGGCGTCCACGTCGGCGGCCTCGCAGGCGGCGAGCTGGGCGAGCGGCTTGCCGGTGGCCGGGTTGATGGAGTCGTAGGTCTTGCCCGCAATGGCGTTCACATAGCGGCCGTCGATGAAGGCCTGGGTACGGAACTTGAGTTGAGGCACGGCGGCCTTGATGGCTTTGGATTCGAGTTTGAGGGTCATGATCGGGGGCGCATTGGAGTTGGGGTTGCCGAAGCGATGCAGGTGGCCCCAGCAGGGAACCACCGTCGCGCTGAAGCAAAGATCGTCAGCTCCCACTGTGCAACAAAAAAATGCCGGGAAATTTCCGCAATCCGCGCCAAATGGACCGGCTTCGTCCGCGGCCACCGCCGCGCCGGTCGGCCAACACCCCGGAGGTCGGAGGTCGGAGGTCGGAGGTCAGAGGTCGGTAGGGCGCGACCGCCGGGCACGCCCACTTGTCGCCAACGGCGTGAGATGAGCAGGAAATGGCGAGTGCGCAGAGGTTGGAGTGAGGCCTCGGACGTGCGGTCTGATCTTTGTGCCCGCAGGCGCATCCCGGAGCGGATAGCCACTGCCTCCTGCCGTTTCAATTCGGCCCTCACCAGGAAACGGCCGCCCCGAAGATTTCCAAAAGATTCCTTGGCACAGCAACCCCGCTGGGTATGCTCAACCCCAAGGGCAATCCCCATGCATCACCTTCTGTCACCCCCATTTTCCGATCCACACCTTGGCTTTGTCATGCGTGCTCGCCCGAACCGCAATTTCCAGGCCAAGCACCCATGATGAGCCTGCGGCGGTACATGACCTTGGTGAGCTGGGGCTTGCTGGTGACGACGCTGGGGCAGATGGTGAGCCTCGGTGATAAGCCGATTCGGTTTCTGCTGAAAGACCAACTCGGGCTTTCGGCCACCCAGATGGCCATGTGGATGGGGGTGGCGACCCTGCCATGGAGCCTCAAGCCGATCGCCGGTCTGTTATCCGATGCGTTGCCGCTGTTTGGCAGCCGGCGCAAATACTATCTGGTGCTCAGTTCGTTTCTGGCAGGCCTGTTGTGGTTCGCGATGGGGCTCGTGCCGCGGGCGTTCTATCCGCTGCTGGTGACGGCGTTTGGCTTCAATGTCATGGCGGTGATCGCCAGCGTGGTCACCGGCGGCATCCTCGTTGAGGGGGCCCAGTCACACGGCGCCACCGGACTGTTGAGTTCGCTCCGCCTGGTCATCATCAACACGACCTACATCATTGCCGGCCCGGTCAGCGGCTTCCTGGCCAGCCGCTGGTTCGGATGGACCTCCATCACTTGCGGGCTGCTGTTTCTGTCGCTGGCACCGGTGACCTTGCTCCTGCTGCGCGAGCCGCCACTGGAGCGGGGTTTCGACAAGCCGGGCGACGCGGTGCGTGCGGTCGTGCGGCAGGTCAGTACGCTCCTGCCATGGAACTGCAAGACCCTCTGGATCGTCGGCGGGCTGTTCTTTCTGATCCAAGTGGCGCCCGGCCTGTACACGCCGCTGTTCTACTATCAGACCAACCAACTGCACTTCACCCCCCAGTTCATTGGCAACCTGAGCGTGATCTACGGCAGCATGGGCCTCCTGGGTTCATTCATCTATCCCTTTGTCTGCCGGCGCTTCCGGCTGCGGGCGCTGCTGGCACTGGCCATCGTCTGCACCGTCGCCAGCAACCTGGCCTACCTCGGCTACGTCTCGCGAAACTCCGCCATGATCATCGAAGGTGCCGCCGGCCTGGGCCTGACGCTCGCCCAACTGCCGCTCTTCGATCTCGCCGCGCGGGCCACGCCCAAGGGCAGCGAGGCGCTGGCCTACTCGCTGATGATCGCCTGCTGGAATTGGGGCCTCTTCCTGTCCGACGTGCTCGGGTCCTGGCTGTTTGACAAGTTCGACCAGACTTTCATGAACCTGGTCTGGGTGAACGCAGGTTCGACCGCGCTCGTACTTATCGTCGTACCGTTCCTGCCCGGGCATCTGGTGGACCGCAAAGAAGGGGAAACCTCCAGCGTGTGAGCCTGCCGGGAACGCAGGCATCCGGCCCAATACGGTTCGCATCGCGCTGGAGGACAGCCGTCCCGGCCAATCCTGTTCGATCAAGCGCGAAGGACAGATCAATCAGACCACCGATGACAGTAGAGTAGAGAGCAGCGGGCGGCTTGCGCCAATCCCGCTGCTCCCCCTCGTCAAACCGGACGTGCAGATTTCCCGCATCCGGCTTTCTTGCAAGCATTTCGTCATAGGCGTTGAAGTCCAACGCTTTCTGATTTAG
>JAPLUI010000475.1 GCA_026397725.1 Verrucomicrobiota bacterium
AAAGGACGCGGGATCAGTCTAACTGAGGTTACCTCACAGGCTGCTATCGCCGTTGATCACCACCGGCTGGCCCGCCTCGATCCGGCGACAGAAGTCCAGCAGGCGGATGGTGCCGATGACGTTGGTCTCCCTTAGATGTTGATGATGGGTTCAAGGTCGCGGCAGATCACCTCGCGCTGCGCCTTGGTGGCGGTGGTGAGAAACCGCTCGCCCTGGAGCCGCCGCCACCAGCAGCAGATCCGGTTCACGAACGGGATGTAGTTCAACTGGCCCTTGTCGGCAGGGTCCGGCTCAAGATCGGCGGCGGTGGCGACCCGCCCGTGATTGAGCGACTTGCGCAGGCGGCGGGTGGACATGCGCTGACCCGCCAGATCCTCGGCAAGCAAAAGAAACCCTCTTCAAACCACCATTGGGCCATGGACCGCTTCCTGATTGCTCCCGCTCCTGACCACCACTGGCACGTTTCCCCCGTTCTCGACCCGAGACGCTCTAGTGGGGAGGCGGAATTGCTCTCCCTCGCTGGAAAATCCCTCCTGCTGCCTCAAGATCAGGCTTTCCATCCGGCCCCTGATGGGCTGGAATGGCGTTTCTCGCAATTGGTCGCATAAACTTCCACAAAAATGCGTGTTGGTAATCTCTCCTCGCGATGGGTTGTCTCACGGTTCTCCCCCATGTCCCGCGAAAAACTCACCCTTTCCCAGCTTTCCAGCCTGTTGTTCCGCGCTTGCGACGACCTGCGCGGCAATATGGACGCCTCCGAATACAAGGAATACATCTTCGGCATGCTGTTCTTGAAGCGGATGAGCGACCTCTTCGATCAGGAATCGGAGGCCCTGGCAAAGAGCCTCCGTGCCCGCCGCATGGCCGAGGACGTGATCCAGGCCCAGCTCAAGAACCCTGACAAATTCACCTTCTTCGTCCCCAAAGAGGCCCGTTGGGAAAAGATCCGCCACCTCAAGACCAACGTCGGCACCGGCCTGAACAAGGCGCTCGAAGCCCTCGAAGACGCCAACGTCGATGCCCTTGAGGACGTGCTCAAGCACATCAACTTCAACCGCAAGATCGGCCAGCGCACGCTCGACGACGACACACTCTCGAACTTCGTCCAGAACTTCGAGAAAATCCCGCTGCGTGACGAGAACTTCGAGTTCCCCGACCTGCTCGGGGCGGCCTACGAATACCTGATCAAATTCTTCGCCGACTCCGCCGGCAAGAAGGCTGGCGAGTTTTACACCCCGGCCGATGTCGTCCGCTGCCTGGTCGAGATCGTCGATCCGCAGCCCGGCATGTCGGTTTACGATCCCACCTGCGGCTCCGGCGGCATGCTGATCCAGACGCGCGACTACGTCACCGAGTGCGGCGGCAACCCCAAGGACCTCTCCTTCGCCGGTCAGGAATCCATCGGCACCACCTGGTCCATCTGCAAGATGAACATGTTGCTCCACAACATCCCGGATGCGGACATCCGGCAGGAGGACACTTTACGAAAACCCCAGCACAAGGCCGAGGGCGGCGAGCTGAAACGCTTCGACCGCGTGCTGGCCAATCCGCCGTTCTCGCAGAATTACATCCGCAAGGACATGGACTACCCCGGCCGCTTCCAGGTCTGGCTGCCGGAGAAAGGAAAGAAGGCCGACCTCATGTTCGTCCAGCACATGCTTGCCGTGCTCAAGGCCGACGGGAAAATGGCCACCGTCATGCCCCACGGCGTGCTCTTCCGCGGCGGCGAGGAAAAGGAAGCCCGCAAGCACTTCATCCAGCGCGGTTGGTTGGAGGCGGTCATCGGCCTGCCCGCCGGGCTCTTCTACGGCACCGGCATCCCCGCCTGCGTGCTGGTTTTCGATAAATCCGCAGCCGCCACCCGCAAGGATGTGCTTTTCATCAATGCCGACCGCGAATTCCGCGAGGGCAAGGCCCAGAACTTCCTCCGCCCCGAGGACCTCTCGAAAATCGTCCACGTCCACCGCGAGCGCCGTGACGCGCCGGCCTACGCCCGCCTCGTCCCGCACGAGGATATCGAGGCCGAGGAGTGGAACTGCAACATCCGCCGCTACGTGGACAACGCCCCGCCGCCGGAGCCTCACGACGTCCGCGCCCACCTCCACGGTGGCGTCCCGCTCGCCGAGATCGACGCCCTCTCCCGCTTCTGGAACAACTACCCCGGCCTCAAGGAAAGAGTTTTTGAACCGCGGATGGACGCAGATGGACACGGATCAAAGAATCAGAAATCCAAACCTGGAAAGGCTCCCTCTTCCATCTGCGTGAATCCGCGTTCATCTGCGGTTCAAAAATATTCTGATTTTTCGCCCTCCATCACCCACCGCCGCGACCTCGCCGCAATCGTCCAGTCGGATCCCGCGCTCGCCTCTGCCCACGCCGGCTTCCACAAGACCCTGGCCAAGTGGTGGCAGAAAAACCTCCCGCACGTCATCGCCCTCGCCCCGGATGGCGGGAAAAAGGGCAATGTCTATGAACTCCGCCGCCTGCTGCTCGCCTCCATCGAGCAAACTTTCGCCACGCCCGATTCCACCGCCACCGGCAACGCCAAATCTTCCGCCCCAAAGGGGCAAAAGACGACAGCCCAGGGCAACGCCCTGGGTAGCAAGTCCAAACAAAATCCAAGCCCTGAAGGGGCGACACAATCCGCCGTCCTCCTAACACCCCACCAGATCCGCGGCGCGCTGGCCCGCTACTTCGAGTTCTTCAAGCCCGACCTCAAATCCATCGCCTTCTCCGGCTGGGGCGCGGAACTCATCCCGGACGACGACATCCTCCAGAGCCAATTCCCCGAAGTTTTGGCCGATCTCGAACGCAAGCGCCTGCGCATCGCCGAACTCGCCGCCCTGCTCGCCGCCGCCGATGAGGAGGACTACGAGGACAGCGACGACACCGGCATCCTCCCCGGCAGCGAGGTGAAGGACCTCAAGGCCAAACTCAAGGAACTCCGCGCCCAGGCCAAACTCGCCACCAAGGAAAAGCGCAGCCACGACTTCAAATCCTTCGATGCCGAGGCCGCCGCCATCGAAGAGAAGCTCGATCGCCACAAAGCCCTCGAAGACGAGGCCAAGCAGCTCAAGTCCGAGATCCGCGCCACCGAAAAACGCCGCGACGACCTCGTCACCGCCGCCCGCGCCAAGATCGATGCCGACGCCGCCAAGACCGTCATCCTCGAACGCCTCCGCCGCATCCTTGTTTCAACCTACGACGCCTACCTTCGCGCCGACTCCCGCGCCTGCCTCGCCGCCCTCGAAAACCTCCATGCCAAATACGCCGTCACCGCCCGCGACATCGAAGCGGAACGGAACTCCGCCGCCCAAAAACTGAACACCTACCTCAAGGATCTTGGCTATGAGTGAAATAAGGAGCAACGACATTCCTGTCGTTCAGCGAAGCGCACGGCAGAAGAAATGCCAGAGAATCGCTTGTTCCTTTTCGAGCCATTCGCCTGCGCGACAGGAATGTCGCGACTCCATACGCCGTCACTGCCCAAGCCATCGATGCCAAACGCGACGCCGAAGCCGCCAAACTGAAATCCTTCTTGAAGGAGCTGGGGTATGAGTGAGTCGACCGCCAACCTCGCGAAACTGCGGAAACATCGGAGGATGGGCCTCTGGCCCGTCATGGTCAACAGGCATTCTGCCTGTTGCTCGAAGCCATCGAATGCCTCTCGTTTCGTTCATTCCACCGCTTGTGAGGCTGGACGCCTAAATGCGGACAACGCGAAAATATTGTTTGACATTGCCGGTCGGCGTGGCGACCTTCCGCACATCAAACCCGCCGCGCCTCTGCTTGCATGCGTAATTCGGCGGGTGTTTTTTTGCCCGGATGCCCCCCCATTAGCCAGGGAAAGGAGGATCGAGTGAATTACGCCAAGCCTCCACTGCCGATTGAGAATCAGGCCGACCTTTTGATCAGTCGTGGACTGGTGGCAAACCGCGACGAACTAATTGGGCGTCTGAAGGCGCTGAACTACTACCGCCTGAGCGGGTATCTTTACCCGTTCCGGGCAATTGGACCAGCGGGCGAGCGCACCGATTTCTTCGTGCCGGGTACCACGCTGAAACTCGTCTGGAGGCGCTATAATTTTGATCGCCGATTGCGGATCATTCTTTTCGATGCCATTGAGCGGATCGAAGTCGCCGTGCGCACCCGCCTCGTCTATCACTTCGTCTTGGCTCACGGGCCGTTCGGCCATCTGGCCCCGGATCATCTCCCGGGGTTCTCGAAATCGTCGGACATGCCCGGAATCTGGGAAATCGCCAAGGCTTTCCTGTGTTTCAAAGGTCGGCCATTGCTCCCTCATGAACGCTGGCTCGCCAAACTTCATGCGGAAAAAAATCGTGCCGTCAATGCGAAGAACAATTTCGTCGTTCATTTCACGGACAAATATGGCGACCGGCATTCCCACCTCCCCCTCTGGATGGCATGCGAGTTGATGACCTGCGACACGGCACTGGCTTTCGCCAACGCCATGGACCGCTCCCTGGTCAAAAAGGTTGGGGCAGACTTCGGCTTCCCCGATGACCAGCTCTTGTCCTGGACCAAGGGGATTTTCACCCTGCGCAATGCCTGCGCCCATCATGCCCGCATCTGGAACCGGGTGGGTGGAGCCACGCCATGCGTGCCGGGCAACAAAAACAAGAATCCAAACTGGTATGTGCAACCGCGCTTCGCCCCCGACCGCATCGGGCATGTCTTGACCGTCTGCCATTTCTGGCTTGGAAAAGTCAGTTCCACCAGCCAATGGAAAGCCAGACTCTTCGGCCTCTTCGATGAATATCCGGAAATCCCGCTGGCGGAAATGGGAATCCCGACCACCTGGCGGACACACCCGCTCTGGACTTGAAAACCCCAATGCCCCCGCCGCAGCCATGACCCGCCCAAGCCGCCAAATCCCGACACCACCCCGCCCGGCGATTCCCCAGCCCCAACGGGGCGATACCCGCCAGCCCAGGGCTGGCAGCGACTGCACAGCACCAGCCATTCTCCAGCCCCAACGGGGCGAACGACGACAGCCCAGGGCAACGCCCTGGGGTCCATGGCCCCACCCCATCCCCAAGCCCTGAAGGGGCGACACAAACCGCCGCTGCCATGACCCGCCCAAGCCATCGAAGCCAAACGCGACGCCGAAGCCGCCAAACTGAAAACCTTCCTGAAGGAACTGGGGTATGAGTGAGTGGAAAACAGCACGGCTTCGTGAAGTCGCCGATGTTCGCGTTAGCAACGTCGATAAGAAGAGCCTTCCGCATGAACAAGCTGTGCTCCTCTGCAACTACATGGACGTGTATTCAAACGACTACATCACGTCCGAACTGCCGTTCATGGCAGCAACGGCTGCGCCTAACCAAATCGAACGATTCAGGGTTCAGCTTGGCGATGTGATGATCACCAAGGACTCGGAAACCCCCGAGGACATCGGCATTCCGTCAGTCGCCATCGAAAGCATTCCGAACCTCGTCTGCGGTTATGACCTCGCCCTTCTCAAACCCGACTCCAAGCAGATTGACGGCAGATATTTGGCCAAGCAACTGGGAACGAGTGCCACGGCGAACTACTATGCATGCAGGGCGGCAGGATCAACCCGCTACGGCCTCTCGAACGGAACCATCAACGAGACCCCCATTCCGTTGGCCCCGCTCCCCCAACAACGCCGCATCGCCACCATCCTCTCGACCTTGGACGAGGCGATCGAGGCGACGGAGAAGCTGGTGGAAAAGCATCAGCAGATTAAGGCGGGCCTGATGCACGACCTCTTCACCCGCGGCCTCTGGACCCGCCCCGAACTCGCCCGCGGCGACCACCAAGGCCTGCCCTCCGAGGCTTCAGCGAAGGAGGGCCAACTCCGCCCCACGCCCGAAGAAGCGCCGGGGCTCTATCAAAACTCACCGCTTGGGTTGGTGCCGAAGGAATGGGCCGTGAACGAACTCAGAAACTGGCTGTCCTATCTTTCCTACGGCTTTACCAACCCAATGCCAGAATCGGAGGATGGCCCCTACATGGTTACTGCCGCCGATGTTACTGGTGGAGGAATTCAGTATGATACCTGCCGAAGAACCACTCGCATCGCCTTCGATCTCCTGTTGACAGAAAAAAGTCGCCCAAAAGTTGGTGACGTCCTCCTGACCAAAGACGGGACACTCGGAAGAATCGCAGTTGTTGAACGCGAAAATGTCTGCATCAACCAATCGGTTGCAGTCCTGAGACCTGCTACTCCCAACCATTCCAAGTTCCTAGCTGAAATGCTGAGCTCTCCAAGATGGCAGCAGAAAATGATCGCAGACGCGGGAGGATCGACCATCAAACACATTTACATCACAGTGATCGACAAGATGCTCGTAGGTTGGCCGATTCAACCATCCGAGGCGGACGCCATCGTCGCCCAGATCGATAGTGCCAACCAGCATCTTGAACTCGAAAAACAACACCTCGCCAAACTCCGCCAACAAAAGCAGGGCCTGATGCACGACCTCCTGACCGGCCGGGTGCGGGTGGCAGAAAGCGCTTCCCCCTCAATAACCTGAATCGCCATCCGTCCCACTTCAACTTACCATCCCGCCACCGCCATGTATATCAAAGCACTTCAACTGGAAAACGTCCGCTCATTCACGGACGTGAACTTCGACCTAGAGCGACCGGACGGCAGCTTTGCGGGTTGGACGGTCTTTGTCGGCGGCAACAGTTCGGGGAAATCGACGATTTTGCGGAGTGCCGCGCTTGCACTGATCGGGCCGGAGGCCGGTGGGAGACTAACGGGGTCGCCTACGGGATGGATCTACAACGGTCAGGCCAAGGCATCCGCCGTGCTTAAAGTGAAATGGGACCGCGAGCATGACCGCTTCAAGCAAACGGGAAGAAACCCCAGTGAAGTCTTTGAAGCAGGCGTTCGATGGTTCTTTGAAAAGAAAACTGATGACTTGGCGCAGTTCAAGGCTGTGGAGAAGCGGAATGCGAATGACACCCGGATTAGAATTGCCGAATGCGGCCCATGGTCGCCCAATTCATTCGGTTGGTTTTCCGCAGGCTACGGGCCGATGAGGCGCTTGACCGGGAGTTCCTCGGAAGCCATGCGATACTCGATCAGCAAAGAGGCGGAGAATCGCTTTGTGACTCTGTTCCGCGAGGATGCGGCGCTGAGTGAAAGCGAGGAGTGGCTTCGCCGGATGCATGCCAGAAGCCTCGAATCCTCCAGCGACAAAATCCGCATAGTCTTGGAAGGCGTGCAGGCACTTATGGGCGACGGACTGCTTCCCCACGGCATGAAGATCAGCCGGATCACGGTGGATCATGTGTTCGTGAAAGACTCCCGTGGGGTCGAGCTTCCCATGCGGGACATTAGCGACGGCTGCCGGAGTATCTATGCCACCATTCTGGATCTGGTTCACGGACTCTACGAAGTCTATGGCGTCGAGGGACTTTTCGAGGCCGATGATCAGGGCAGGATGGTGATTTCGCGACCCGGGGTGGTGATCATCGACGAGATTGAGGCCCACCTTCACCCGTCCTGGCAAAGAGATATTCCCGAGTGGCTCAAGGTTCACTTTCCGAAGATCCAATTCCTCGTCAGCACCCATAGTCCGCTCATCGCTCAGGCAGCAGACCCAAACGGATTATTCATCCTTCCCTTGCAGGCCGATACGGATCAGGTGGCGCGGCCGGCGACAATGGCTGAATATGAGAGAATCCGTTGGGGCACAGCGCACAAGACGATTCTTGGTGTGGCGTTCGGCCTGAGCACGACGCGCACCAAGTGGGCTACGCAGCAACTGAAGCGATGGCAGGAACTGAACGCAAAACATAAGGCCGGCGTGCCGCTGGCACGAGCGGAGGCTGCGGATTTGAAGGTGCTCAGGAAGCAACTGGAACTCGCGTTGGACGGTGCCCCAATGGAAACCTGGTGATTTTCCGACCATGCGCAGTTTACCCAAACAAGGGCGGCTTGCCAAGAACCTCAAGGCCAAGCTTATGGAGGAGACGGACACGATCGGAAAGGCTGCCGATCCCAAGGCGGAAGCCGAACGTCGCTATGACAACGCCAGAAAGGCGCAATGGTTCAAGCCGGTGATCGACAAACTGAAACGCCTGTCCGGCACAGGGCAACGGTGCATGTATTGTAGCGGTAGCGAGGCAAGTGATGTCGAGCACTACCGGCCGAAAGCGGTGTTTCCGCTGCTGGCTATGACCTGGGAGAACTACCTTTGGATCTGCACTCCCTGCAACCGGCACAAAGGAGATCGTTTTCCGCCCTTTACAGAGCCTGGCGGAGAATTCGTGAATCCTCTGCAAGAGGATGTCTGGCGGTTCTTTTTCATCGATGAATTCGGATTTCTGTCGCCAATTTATGATCGGAATCTTGGTGCCCTTAATCCGCAGGGTGTATCCACTCGCGACTTCATCGACCTCAACCGGGAAGCTGTGCAGCAATCCCGGCAAGCTCGCTTGAAGGATCTCAAAACTCAGGTGCGGGATGTGATCTGTGAGCGGCGTTATGGAAAGCCGATGAAATGGGCGACTTGAACGTCGGATGGCGCTTGCGTTAGATCTTCTTCGAAAGCTTCTAGCAAAACTCTTCTTCCTGCGTCTTCTTCCCGGTCTTCTTCGCGGAGGGTGGCGG
>JAPLUI010000506.1 GCA_026397725.1 Verrucomicrobiota bacterium
AGCGAGGTGGCGGTGGCTTCTTGCATGAGTTAGAGCAGACATGGGGAGGATGAGTTAGAGGGGGTTGGTGATGGGTTCCAAAGCAAGAATCAAGCGGATTCAAGCGAGGCGTGGGGGATCAAGAGGGTCTCAGGGGGGCAACATGACAAGGGGAAGACGCGGAAGATGACGCAGCTTGCGGAAATTTTCCGGGGAATCAATAATTGTTAGATCCGGTCCCGGGGAGCGGGGTGCATCCGGAGGCTCAGGAGCCGCGCAAGCATATGTGCCTGCGCACGAATGACTATCGCATTGTAGCGGCGCGTCTATGACCGCCGATGCGAAAGAACAAGCGCCTTGGCTCTTCTCAGTGGCAGCGACGGTCACAGACCGCCGCTACAATGCGATTTGGCTCTTCTCAGTGGCAGCGACGGTCACAGACCGCCGCTACAATGCGATCCTGCGCCGGCCTTGTAGCGGCGGCCTGCGACTACTTTTCCCCTGCGGGAAAAGTCGCTGGCGAATGCATCGCGCATCTCTTTGGCATCGGCGCTCACAGAGCGCCGCTAGTGCCAACTCATTTTCCGCCGGGATCAGGAACCGTGCAGGTGGCCTTGCAGGCTCAGCCCGCCGTCCGATAGCAGCGCTGCACCCGCGGCGTGATCCCGGTGAAGATTTCCCAGACGATGGTCTGGGCCGCCTTGGCGACCTCCTCAACGGGCAAATTCGGGCCGAAGAGTTCCACCTCGGCGCCCTCGGCGACCTCCGGGCAGGCGGTCACATCGACCATGATCTGGTCCATCGTCACCCGTCCGAGGATGGGCAAGTGGTGGCCTTGAATCCACACCTCCGCGCCATGTCCGGAGACGCACCGCGGATAGCCGTCACCATAGCCGATGCCCACGGTGGCCACCCGGGTCGGGCGGGTTGTCACAAAGGCCCGGCCATAGGAAACGCCGTGCCCGGCCGGCAGGGTGCGCACCAGCGTCACGCGCGATTTGAGCGTCATCACGGTGCGGAGTTGTGGCTGGAAGCCCGGCAGCGGGGACACCCCGTAAAGCATCAGGCCGGGTCGCGCGAGGTTGCACCCGCCGGTTTCGTAACCGAGAATTCCGGCGCTGTTGGACAGATGCCGCCAACGGAACCGCCCCGCCCCGCCCAGCGCATCAATGATCTCCGCAAAGCACGCCATCTGCCGCCGGGTGAAGGCCTCATCCTCATCCGCCGAGGGCAGATGCGAGCCAATGCCTTCGATTTCCAGGCACTCGAGTTGCTCCAATCCCGCCAGCACCTCCGGCAAGCCCTCGGCCACAAAGCCACCCCGCCCCATCCCGGTATCCACCGCCAGGTGAACCTTGAGCCGCACGCCGCGGACGGCCGCCAAGCGGTTGAATTCCCGGGCCTCTTCGAGCGAGGATAGGCACGGGGTCCAATCCCGCGCGACAATCTCCTCACGCTCCCCGGCCCAAGTGGGTCCCAACAGATAGATCCGGGCGGTCACGCCCGCCTGCCGGATTTGGCGTGCTTCCCGCACATTGGCCACGCCGAAAAACGCCAGGTCCTCCATCGCCAAGGCGCGGGCGATTTCCTCAAGTCCGTGGCCATAAGCCCCGGCCTTGACCACCGCCATGAGAGCCAGTCCGCAGGCCTCCCGCGCCACCGCCAGATTCCAGCGCAGCGCCGCCAAATCAATCTCCGCCCACGCCCGCGGGGGAGAAACCGGGAAATCATCGTTCACGCCCGCCACCCTAGCCTCCCCGACCCACAGGGCAAGCGCGGTTTGACCGCCCGATTGGTCAGGCCCCCGCTTGGCCAGCCTGGGCCAGGTCGCCAAGGCTCAGGGACCGTGACGGCGCGGATGCCGCCAGCGGCCGGAGCGGCGACCTGGCGGGCGGGCCCGCGCTTCCTGCGCTTCACGCTTGCCCTGGGTGGGGAGCGCCGGTAGGGTACGCGTCGAGGCGATGCACGACAAACCGGTTTTCATATACGATACGACCTTGCGTGACGGCACGCAGGGTGAGGGTTTTCAGTTGTCCGGCCTGGACAAGTTGCGGATTGCGCAGCGGCTGGATGACTTCGGCGTCGATTTCATTGAAGGTGGCTGGCCGGGCTCGAACCCGAAGGACATCGAGTTTTTCCGCGAGGCGAAGCAGTTGAGCCTCAAGCATGCCAAGCTCGCCGCCTTTGGCTCGACCCGCCGGGCGGACAGCCGGGTGGCGGACGATCCGCAAGTCCGCCTGCTGATGGAGGCGGAGACGCCGGTGGTGACGATCTTCGGGAAAAGCTGGGAGCTGCAGGTCACGGAAGTGTTGCGCACCAGCGTCGGGGAGAACCGGGCGATGATCCGCGACACCGTGGCCCATCTGGTGCAACACGGGCGCGAGGTGATCTATGACGCCGAACATTTTTTCGATGGTTTCAAGGATTCACCCGAGCATGCGCTGGGCACCTTGGAAGCTGCCGCCGAGGGTGGGGCGAGCTGCCTGGTGTTATGTGATACCAACGGCGGCTCGCTGCCCTCCGAGATTCTGCAGACCTGTCTGGCGGTGAAAAGCCGCTTGCCGGGCCGGCCCTTCGGCATTCACACCCACAACGATTGCGAGCTGGGCGTGGCCAATGCCATTGCCGCGATCCGGGCGGGGGCCACCCAGGTCCAGGGCACCATCAATGGTTATGGCGAACGCACCGGCAACTGCAATCTGACCTCGGTGATCCCGATCCTGCAACTCAAGCTGGGCCTCGCCGTGGTGCCGTGCCTGGAGAAACTGCGGGAGCTATCGTACTTCATCGATGATGTTTCCAACAACCCGCATTTTGCCCGGGCCGCCTTTGTGGGCAGCACCGCGTTCGCGCACAAGGGCGGCATGCACGTCGATGCCGTGCAAAAGCTCGCCCGCAGCTACGAGCACATCGAGCCCGGCGCGGTCGGCAATGCCCAGAACATACTGGTGTCCGAACTCAGCGGCCAATCCAACATTCTGGTCAAGGCCGAGGAACTCGGCATTCCGCTGGCCAAAGGTTCGCCGGCGGCCGCCGCCGTGTTGCGGCGCGTGAAGGAACTGGAAAACGAAGGCTACTCGTTTGAGTCCGCCGGGGGCTCGCTGGAATTGTTGCTCCGGCGCGTGCTGGGGACTTACGCCAAACCCTTCGAGCTGCATGAGTATCACACCAGTTTCCGCCAATACCGCGACGGCCACACCCCGGTTTGCGAAGCCACGGTGAAACTTTCCGTCAACGGCGAGGCGGCCCTAACCATCGCCGAGGGCCGCGGGGTGGTCAACTCGCTCGATCTGGCGCTGCGCAGGGCCTTGCAACCGTTCTATCCGGAAATCGATGGCATTTCGCTGGTCGATTACAAGGTGCGCATCATCAATGGTCACGATGCGAGCGCCGCCAAGACCCGCGTGCTCATCGTCACCACGGATGGCACGCGGGACTGGGGCACGGTTGGCGTCTCCGACAACATCATCGAGGCCAGTTGGCTGGCATTGGTGGATGGCATCGATCTGTTCCTGCAACAACGCGGCCTCAGCAGTGGGACGGTCAAGGCACGCTGTTGCAGTGGCAAAACCCACCCACCTGGGTGACCGTCCGCTGGACTTGCGTGGCGGCATCCGCAAGCGTGGCAGCCACCACCCGATCGCCTTTGACCACTCTCCCCAATGAGCACCCCCACCCACCTCCCCGACGGCATCGTGACGAGCCCGGACCGCGTCCGCCGCTGCTGGTGGGGCGCGGCGCCGCCGGTCTATCAGGCCTACCACGACGACGAATGGGGCCGGCCGGTGGCGGATGATTGCCGCCTGTTTGAGAAACTTTGCCTGGAAGGATTCCAGAGCGGCCTGAGCTGGTTGACGATCCTCCGGAAACGCGACAACTTCCGCCGGGCGTTTGCCGGTTTTGACTGCCACCGAGTGGCAGGCTTCGGCGACGCCGAGGTCGCACGCCTGTTAGGCGAGGCCGGCATCATCCGGCATCGCGGCAAGATCGAAGCCACGATCCGGAATGCCCGGCGGGCGCTTGAGATGGTGGCGGAGTTCGGCTCGCTGGCGGCGTACTTCTGGCGCTGGGAACCGGCTGCCGCAGCGCGTCCGCGCCAACTCGACAAGGCGGCGCTGGCCGCCATGGCCCACACCCCCGCGTCAACCGCGATGAGCAAGGATCTGCGCCAGCGCGGCTGGTCCTATGTCGGCCCCACCACTTGTTATGCGTTCATGCAGGCGATGGGCCTGGTCAACGACCACCTCGACGGTTGTGGCACCCGCCCCAAGGTCGAGCAAGCACGCCGCCAATTTGTCAGACCGGGCCGCCCGCCACGCTAGCCGCCGCACTTGAATTGACGACTGAAAGAAGAAGGGAATTGGTGCTTGACCCTTCCCGCTTGGCCGTTAGTGTCCCTATCTCGGACGGCGAAACCCGTGAAGTTCGCGGCGGATCTGCGCAGCATGAGTTTGCTCCGCAGGATGTCGTGGGCTTGCCAGCAGCGTTCAAATCCAACAACCAATAACAACCTCCAAAGCACCATGAATATCATCCAATCTCCAAGAGTTGCCCTGAAGCACCTCGCTCTCGCGTTGCCGATGGCGGCAGCGGTATGCCTATTTGCCGCCGGTTCCGCCCGTGGTGCGATCACGTTTGACGCACAAAGTTCCGCGGGTTCAGCCGCTGCTCCGGCGAGCGTTTCGTGGTTTCACACGGTGGGGACTGGCACTGACCGCATGCTGGTGGTCGGTATAACGACGGAAAGCAGCACGAATGTGGCCGCCACCAGTGTGACGTTTGGCGGGACACCGTTGGCACCGGTGACGGGCGGCCGCGCGTTTTCCACCAACACCCCCTACGCCACCAGCGACATTTGGTACCTGGCGGCTCCGGCTGAAGGCCCCGGGGAGATCATCGTCAGCTTCGCCACCGCTGGTGCTGCCACCGCTGGTGCGACTTGCGGGGCGGTGTCCCTGTTCGGGGTGCAGTCGGCACCTGAGGCCGCGGCGACCTACGGTGGCACTACCTCCGGCACCACCTACTCTCTACCCATTACCCCGCTGACCGATGGTGCGTGGCTGGTGGAGGTGATCTGCAACGGCTCGGGTGGCGCCACCTTGACTCCCACGTCATCCCAGACAAAGCGATGGTTTCTCGCCAGTAACCCTCCTGCCAATTCACACTCAGCAGCGTGCGGCACCCGCGAAGCGCGGCTGACCGATCCTTCCAGCGCGTTCACCGAGACCTGGACCTCGAGTGGAAGCAGCCGCCGGGCACTTTCGGTGGCCGCCTTCGCGCCGGTGGCTGCCCCTGCGCCAGCCGCGGACATCGTGGCCTTCGATTTCGGTGTGTTTGGCCCGGCGACACTTTCCGGAACCACTTTCACCGTCAAGGTGCCGGATGGGACGGATGTGACGGCGCTCACGCCCACCTACACGAAGACCGTCGGCGCAACCTGCCCAAAGGCCTCAGGCTCCGCCCAGAACTTCACCAGTCCGGTGCATTATTTGGTCACCTCCTCGGATTCAGGCATCATCGACAAGGACTACACCGTGCAGGTGGTATTGCTGCCGGTGGTCACGATTGTCACCACCCCGCTGACGATCAGCGCGGCGGCTACCGGGGCGGAAATCCTCCACGGTGCGGCTCTGGTTGAGGCCAATCATTTCTATGACATTGCCGCATCGGTCACGCTCGGGAGCGGGTTGACCTTCGGAACGAGTTATGCCCACACGAGCCCCGCAGGATGGAGTGGTGGTCAGAAAACCGATCTTGATGCGCACAATCACGTGACCGCGCTGACCGATACCACACCGGGGTCCGCTGCGGCCGCTTTCAGAACCCTGATGCGCTCCTATACCTGGTCTTCTGTCAGTACTCATACCTTGACCATCCCGGGAATGATCCCCGGCCACACCTATCGGCTGCAACTCATTTCGCCTCACAACACCTTGGCATTGGTGTCGGTGGAAGGAACTGCCAACGTGACGTGGACTGGCGGCAATACGGTGTTCAGAGCGACCTGGATTCAAAGCCCGGGAGACACGGAACTCAATGTGGTTCTGACCAGAAACGGTCCCGAGTTGGAAACCAACGGCTACGTCCTGCACGACATGTCGGTCCTGCCATCGACCCCAACCGCGTTGGTGCCCACCCCATTGGTCGGTGAAATCCGGCTGGACTGGACGAAAGCAAACGGGGCGGCCCAATACAACGTGAAACGATCCACCACCAGCGGCTCGGGCTATGTGACGATCGGCACCACCACCGACCCCGGCACCATTTACCATGACACCGCCGTCACGAACGGCGTGACCTATTACTATGTGGTATCGGCCACCAACGCTGCGGGTGAAGGCCCGGATTCCGCCGAGGTGAGTTCGACTCCTTCCGTGATCCTGGCCTCCCAGACCATCAGCTTCAATCTACCATTGACCTTGTCCATGACGACGCTCGACCCGGCCTTCGTGGACATCGCGACCGCCACCTCGTTACTAACAGTCACCTACTCCAGCGACAACGAGACCGTGGCCACCGTGGATGAGTTAGGCACGGTCACGATCCACGGCGTGCCGGGCGTGGCCCATATCCTGGCAGACCAGGCGGGCAATTTCGCCTACCTCCCCGCGCCGCAGGTCTCGCAGGAATTGACCGTGACCGCGGTGACGCCGGTGCTCACCTGGAACAATCCACGTGCCATCGCTGTTGGGACGTTGCTGAGCAGCACCCAACTCAATGCGATCGCCACGACGACCGGCACCTTTACCTACACTCCGGACAGCGGCGTGGAACTCCCCGTCGGCAGCCACCTTTTGTCCGTGCATTTCACGCCCGCCAACGAAGTCGCCTACACCACCCCGGCGGACAAGACCGTCTCGATCACCGTAGGCACCCCCGCTGGCCCGACGGTGACCAACGTGAACTATGGACTCGCATCCAACGCATCCATGAACGGCATCTATTCATTCGACCCGGGAGCCTCCGGCAGCGCCAGCCAGCCGGCCCCGGCGGCCTATGGCGGGAATGTGTGGAATGACTTCGGCTTCCCCAGCGAGGCAGGCTCGTCCGACTTGCTGGATTCCTTCGGCGCGAGCACAGGAGTGGGCTTCAGTTGGGGGCCGGGCGCGGTTTCCAGTCCGTATAACGACTGGAACGGGCTCGGCACGAATCGGTTGCTGGTCTCGGGACGTTTCCTCACCACCACGACTTATGCCCCCGTCTTCACGCTCACCGGCCTGAACGCCGGCCACAAGTATGACCTCTACATCGCCAGCCTGCACAACACCGAAGTGGATTCGGTCGATTTCCAGGCGGTCGGTGCCGCGACGGCGGCACTGCATTGTCAGTACGTCAACGCCACCGCTTGGGTCGCTGGTCAGAACCATGTGCATTTCACCGACGTGGCACCCGCTGCGGACGGCACCCTGGTGGTGAATGCACAGCGACCCGGGGGCGGCTATCTCAACGGCTTCCAACTGGTGGACCTGGGTGTCGCCGGTTCCGCAGACTACCTCGCCTGGGCCGCGTCCTTCACCGACTTCAACGACACTGCGGCCGGCTCCGATCCCGACGGCGACAACATGAGCAACTTCGAGGAATACGCCTTCGGTCTCGACCCCACCAGCGGCACCTCGGTCAATCCGATCACCGTGCAACTCGACCAGGCCACCGGCACCTTCAAATACACCCGGCGTGCGACCCCGACGACCACGGGCCTGACCTACACCTATGAGTCATCGGCCACGCTCAACGGCGACTGGCTGCCCTTCACCCCGGTCCTGGAGCCGTCATCGGACAACGGCACCCCGGTCGAGGTGATTACGGTCCAGGTTCCCGCCGAACTGCTCGTCAATCCCGCCCTGTTCGTGCGCGTGAAAGCCGCGCCGTGACCCTGCTGCTCTATCATTAGTATATCATTCGTACGGTTCAGCACCTGATGATGAACGGCAGCTCGGAAACGGGCGGTTGCAGCGGGCTGAGTGGCGGTCACTTGCCCGTCCCGCCGGCCGGTGGGGCTTTCGCAGGGGTAGCTGCGGGCGCGGCTTTCCCCGGTTTGGTGGCGGCGGTGTATCCGAACAACTCCAACTGCCCGAGCGCGAAGCCAGGCGGGCGGTTGAAATCAGCATACTTCTTGGTGTTGCGATTGAAGCAGGAATAGATGGCGATGCGGAACCAAGTGTAGGCCCTGGTTGGCGGGGAAAAGTCCGCTTTGTCGATCTGCTTGCCGCTCAATTTGGCTTGGAGGCTCGGCAAATCCGCCGGGCTGACCGAGGATGCCAGGTTGGCCGAGGTGAAGGACGTGAAGAGCGTCGTCTCCGTGCGGGTTGCCGCCCGCAACGGACTCCCCTCCCGGGTTTTCGCCGCGCAGGTGAAAACACTCGTCCAGTCGTTGTCCCGCCCTGTGTTAGATGCCTGGATCGCCCACGACATCGGATCGCGGTCGGGCATGTCGGGGCTGGTGGTCAGCGTGAAGTGCGTCAGGGCTGCCGGTTCCTTCAGTTGCACCGCACAGTAGTAGGGGGCACTCTTGGTTGGTCCGCCTTTACCCCCGTCTTTGAAGCTGACATACCATTTCCGGTGCTCCGGCTTGTTCAGGAAAATGGCACACGCGGGCGAGCCCTGCCAGCTTTGGTAAGGGTGCATTTGAGTCGGCGCGGCCCCCGGCGGAGAAACGGGAGCCATGGTCATGCCAAGCCAGCCGGTATTCAGTGGGCGCAACGCATCCTCCGGAAGGCCTTGAGCGTAGTCCACACCCGGCCGCTCCTGAATGGCATTGGTCGGATCGGTGAGGTCGCCGCCGAGCAGGCTGCTGTTTCCGGTGCCGAGCGTCACTTCCGCTGCTGCCAACTGAGATAGGAAAGCCAACACCGACAGCAGCGGGAGGAGTCTCACCTGATGGTTGGAAAGACTCCCGCCCCGGCGTGCGGGACCCGATGAGTCGGAAGTCCGGATGGAGTTGGCATGCGGGCGGGGCACAGGGCGACCCGTCGTCCGCGCGGCTGGGAAAGGGCTCAAGTTCATGGTGGCGGAAATCTGGCAGGCCAGACTCACGACGTCAAGCCGCAAATCATCCGCAAATCATCTGGAAAGATATTCGGGCGTGGCGATGCCGGATGAGAGCCGGCAAGCCAAGGGCGGTCAACGCCCGGGGAATCCCCGCATTGACCGCCCGGCCGGGTGGGTTGCTCAGTTCGAGGAAACCACCACTCTGAAGAAATGCGGCACTGCGGGTCCGCCCGGCGGGAAGGGGACGCTTAGCGCTTCCATGCCCGAGCCCGTGGCCTCCACCGTGGGAACCTCCGTGCTGTCCTCCCAAGCGTTCAAGTCGGCGCTGAACTGTACCGTGTAGGTCAACCCCGCCGCCACGTAGTCGGCCCGCCGTCCGAACAAGGCCCGGAACCCGCTCAGGTCGCTGAGGATGGCCGGTTGGCCGAGCGCGGTGATGGTCGCCCCGGAGATGGCGATCGCCTGCGAAGCCCCGCTCGTCGGAGCGGTGCCGAACGCGAATTCCAACAGGTTGATCCATCCATCAAAATCAGGGTCGGCGGTCTTCAGCTTGTCATCGCCGGCAAGAGTCGGATAACCATCGATCCAGGCCGGATACGGATCGACAACGGTGCTGGTACCGGCCAGTTGCCATTCGGTGATGCCGACGCCGTCGCCACCGTTGGTTGCGGAGAGGATTTCCAGGCGGATCTGGGAGTAAGCCGCAGGGCTTGGGAAATCCACCCCGCCGTCGAACTGCACCGCCGTATTGTTGGCGGGACTGGTGTTGGCGACCACCATGCCCCATGGAGTGACGCCTCCCGCATTGCTGTCAAAACGATAGATCACATCCCAAGTGGCGCCGCCATCATTGGATCCGCGAAGCTGGAACTGGTCAGGGGTTCGATCATAGGCATGGTCAGCGGTGCGGAGCACGAAGTGGGTGATGGTCACCGGGTTGGTGAAGTGCGCGTTGAACCATTTCCATTGCGACGTCTGCGTGGGGTTGGGGGCGCTGGTCAATGCCCCCATGGGCACGGGGCTTGGGTTTTGCATGCCGCCGGAGAAGAACTTGTTGCCGCTGAACACCCCGTCCACTATTGCGACCGGACCACCGTCGCCGTCCTGAATGAGATAGGTCACCCCGGCGGGATTGCCGGGGGCACCGGTTCCTGGGGTGGCAAGGCCGCCGGGTGAGCCATTGTTCACGGTAGCCAGGTCTAACAAATCCTCGCCGCTGTAGGGCGAGCTAACGAGGTGGCCCCCGCCGCCGTAAACGCCGTCGTCATCGGTGATGCTGGTGCTCACCTGCTGGACGCCGTCCTCGGTGCCGAAATCAACGGTATCAATATCCACCATGATCGTTTCATCCGGATTCTCATAGATCAAATCCTGCACGGCGGTCAGCGTCACCGAAGCACTGGTGCTCCCGGCAGGGATGACGATGCTGGTGCCGGAGCGGAGGTAATCCGTCCCAAGGCTCGCAGTGCCGTCAAAGGCGAGATTCACCGTGACCGTTTGAGCGCTGGCCGCGGAGAGACCTGCCGTCACCGTGGCGACGCCACCGGCTTCGCTCATGGGGCTGCCCGACAAGCTCAGCGCCACCGTGGGCGGCGCATCATCATCGGTGATGGTGCTCGTCACTTGCTGCACTTCGTTTTCCGTCCCGTTGACCACGAAGGCGATGTCCACGATGACGGTCTCATCCGGGTCCTCGTCTAACGAATCATCCACTGCGGTGATGGTGGCGGTCCCGATCGTTTGCCCTGCGGGAATCTCAATGCTGGTCGGGGACAGGGTGTAATCGCTGGTCAGGGTCGCCGTGCCGGAAGTGGCCAGATTGACCGTCACGAGCTGCGAATGCGTCCCGGAAAGAGTGGCGGTGACGACCGCGACGCCGCCAGCCTCTGCTTGTGGCGTTCCGGTCACACTGAGAGTTACGGAGACCGACGGCACCGGATCATCGTTGGCGATGGAGGCGGTCACTTGCTGCACGCCATCCTCGGTGCCATTGGTCACGGTCTCAATATCCACGATGATCGTCTCATCCGGGTTCTCATAGAACGTGTCCTGCACCGCCGTCAACGTGATCGATCCCGTGGTCTGGCCGGCGGGAATCACGATGCTCGTTCCCGAGCGCGTATAGTCATCCGTCAACGTCGCCGTGCCGGAAAATGCCAGGTTCACCGTCACGTCGGAGGAGTGCGGATTCGACAGGGTGGCGGTGACCGTCGCCGTGCCCGCGGCTTCCGCCATCGGACTGTCGGACAAGGACAAGGTGACGGCAGGCGGTGCCACCTCGGCGCCGGCCAACTGCCATTCGGTGATGCCCACGCCGTCGCCTTGGGTTACGGAAAAGATTTCGAGCCGGATTTGGGTGTAAGCCGCAGGGGTGGCGAAATCCACACCGCCGCCATCGAACTGGACGGCGGTCGTGTTGGGCGGCGCGCTGCCAGTGACCACGGTGCCCCACGGATTGGCGGTTCCGTTGCCGGCGTTATTGTCATAGCGGAAGATCACATTCCAACTCGCACCATTGTCGTTGGAACCGCGGAGTTGGAACTGATCGGGAGTGCGATCAAAGGCATGGTCGGCACTGCGCAGGACGAAGTGACTGATGACGGTGGGGTTGGTGAAATGCGCGTTGAACCATTTCCAACCGGAGGTCTGGATGGGGTTGGCTGCCCCGGTCAATGCTCCCATCGGCACGGCAGTTGGGTTGGCCATTCCGCCGGAGAAAAACTTGTTGGTGCCAAACACCCCATCGACAATCGCTGCAGGGCCGTTATCGCCGTCCTGAATGAGATACGTCACGCCTGCGGGGCTGCCCAGCGCGCCAGTGCCCGGCGTGGAAATGCCGCCGGGGCTGCCATTGTTCGCCGTAGTCATGCGCAGCAGATCCGCCCCGCTGTAAGCCGCAGTGATGATGTGCCCCGGTTGTGGTTCGATAATCCTGGCCGTGACAGGGGTCGGAGTGAAGAGGACTGAACCGGTGGTGGTGACTGATGAAATGGCTGCAATGATGGTCTCGTCCGTATCTGGAATCGCATCACTCACTGCCGTCAGGGTGATGCTGCCGGTGGTTAGCCCGGCTGGGATTTCGATGCGGTCGCCCGAGCGTGTGTAGTCGTCCGTCAACGTCGCGGTGCCTGTGAACGTCAGGTTCACCGTCGCGTCGGCAGCCAGCGCACTCGACAGCGTGGCGGTGAGCGTCGCCGTGCCGCCAGCTTCCATCATCGGACTGCCGGTCCAACTCAGCGCGACACTGGGATCGCTCGCGGCGGAAATGCTGACATTGTCCAGACCCATGATCTGATCCGGCGATGATTGCGAGGCATTGTCATCCACCCAACGCAGCAACACGGTGGAGTTGTTGGCCAAGGCGCTGCTGAACAGCACAAGTGTGGATGGGGTATTGGTGACTCCAGTGGTGTTGGGCACGGTGGCAAGCGTCGGATTGAGTGCCGCGACGTTGGTCCAAGTGGTGCCGTTATTGAGGCTGTAGAAAAGCCAGTAACCCGGCAATTCGTTGGCTGCCGATCCATTCTGGAAGCGCCGCGTGTCGTAGCCCAGGTTAATGCCGGTCAAAAGTTCCCCGCTGGTGTTGGTGACGCTTAACTGCAATGCGGCGCCCGCATTGCTGGTGGGTGCTGTGCCTAGCGTGCGATCCGTATCGGATGCCGCGAGGCCAGCGTTAATGCCAGCGCCACCACTGTTGGCCGTCGGAGGGGTCGCCACAATCAACGCTGCATTGGGGGTGCCACCACCGACACCACTTGCCGGAATGCCCGTGGCATCGGTCCAGGTCCCACTATTCCCGGCAATGGGATAAAATGCCCAGCCTGCAGGCGCGGCAGTGCCCGTCCCCATGCTGTCAAAATTCTCAGAGTAGGTGGTGGTGAGATCGACCGCTTGCGTGATGCTTGCCAACCCTGCCATGGCAGTCATGGCGGCGAGGGTGGCACGCATTCTGTTGAAATGTCTGCAAGATTTCATGGTTGTGGTTGGCTGCTGGGCCAGTGTTGTTGGTGTTGGTGGTATTGGTGTTGGGGTTGGTGGTTTCCGCCATCTTCAGCCTCAACAAGCGGGAAGAGGGTCATGCGAGATCCATGGCGGAAGGAACACACTGCGGAAAATACCCATCCGCCCCGGCTTGGCAAGAACTTTCCTGGAAATTTCCCTCGGGGTGTCGCGATTGCATTGAAAGCGCTGCCAAAGCGCTGCCAAGTCGCCGCCCTCCATGGCGGCCAACTCGCCTCTCAATCGGTGTGGAACACCTCCTCGGCGTCGGCCCAGATGCCACCCTTGATCCTGGCGGCGGGCAAGGGGACTTGGCACGGATCGGTTTCCCGCCACCAACGGCGGGTTTCCGGATCGGCGGCCATCTTCTTCATGTCGGCAGCGAAGTCCTTCCCGACGTATTCAAAGTAGGAGAACAAATAGGCTTTCCCATCAATCCTGGAGCAGTAGATCGAGTAGTTGCGGATGTTGCAGTCCTTGATCCTGGCAAGGATTGCGGGCCATGGCGCGGCATGGAGCTGGCGATAATACGCTTCCCGCTCCGGCTTGAGGCCGGTGACACTGGCAAACCGTTGCGGCGGCGCGGCACAAGCGGCCAACACCAACGCGGTGGCCAATGCTGCAATCAATCGGAGTTTCATCATGGCAGTTGGTTTATTGATAGCAAGGCCGCTCATTCAGGCACCGGCGGAGTTATACTCTTCGATGGCATCAAACATGGCCACTATGTTTGCCGGTGGCACGTCGGGCAGGATGTTGTGGATGGGGTTGCAGACAAACCCGCCGCCGGGGGCGAAAATCCTCAGCCGCTCCAGCACGTCGCGGCGGACCTCCGCAACCGAACCGTGGTTGAGGATGGCACGGGTGTCCACCCCCCCGCCCCAAAACGTCACGTCCCTGCCGAATTCACCTTTCAAGCGTGCCGGCTGCATGTCCCGACAGGCGGTTTGCACCGGATTGATCACCTCGAAGCCCGCCTCGATCAAGTCCGGCAGCAAGGCGTGAATCGAGCCGCATGAATGCAGGAAGGTCTTCATGCCGGAATGGCGGTGGACATAGTCGCAAAGCCGCGTGTGGTGCGCCTTGAAAAACCGCCGATAGGTGGCGGGCGCCATGAACGGCCCGGTGTCCGTGCCGAGATCATCACCGAAGCGGCAGATGTCCGCCACCTCGCCCACCGCCGCGCAGACTTTTTCCAGAGTGGATAGATGGATTGCCATGAGCGCATCCAGCAGGCGCTCCACGCTGGCGGGCTCGGCGAGGAGGTCCATGAGGAAATTGTCCATGCGGCGCAAGAAGGTCCCCCATTCGAAGAGATTGCAGCCGATGACAACCATGATGGCACGCTCCGAGTGCTGGCGCAGGGCGATGGCGTTGGCCCGCAGTTGCTGCCAGAACCCGGGCTCGCCGGCCTGGTCCCATGGCGAGTGCGCGAGTGCCGCCCAATGCACCTTGCCCATCGCCACCGGCAAACCCGCCAGCTCCGCCGGGTAGTCATCTAACCATGGGAAGCAGGTTTGATCGAAAAAATTCATGTCCTTGAGCTGGACGGCGATGGCGGTGCCATCCGCTGCCAGGGCCTGCCAACCGCCATCAGGCATTGCCACGGGCTGAAACCAGCGCGGGTATTCCGCCGCACTGCCATCGAACAGCGTGACCGGCCGCCAATCCTCATCGCGGGTATTGAAGGTGCGTCCGAGATCCACCACATCGATCTTGAAACGCTCCAGAATCGCGTCCTCGGGCTGGGCCAACTGCTGCACCACGTCGTAAACCCGGGTCTTGCTTTGACCCATCCCGAGATGCCGGTTGAGCCGCCCGTAGGCGATGGCCGAAATGCCGGATGATGGGGTGGCCCCGAGATCGATGGGGATGCGATCGGGCTCGCGGTGCTCAATGGCGGCTAGAATGCGCTCGCGGGAGGTCATGCTCACAGGGGGATTACAGGGGGCTGGCTGCGGTGGCTTGATTATGCAAATCCTGCCCGCCCCGACAACAGAAATATGATTCCACCAGCGGCCCCTGGTGGGGCACTGCCAGTCGCTTCTCGAAAATGTGAAAGATTTCCGACAAAGTCGCCGATTTGTGCGCGTACCCAGGGAGGTCTAAGCGCCATCGACGAGAAATCAAGCACCCTCCATCCCCCCAACCGCCGCCGCCCCATGAACGCCTCTCCCGCCATCAAGTCTCCCAACGCTCAAGCAACTGGTGAATCCGTGAAATCCTTTGGTTCACTTTGGATTCGCACGGTTCCCAAAGCCACTTGGACCGAGTATTTTCTGGGGGCCGAGCCGGGCCGCGAGTCGCCGACGTGCCACTGGGTGGCGGATCTGTCAGCCTTTCTGGCAGAATTCGATGCCACCCTGGTGGAACTCGACGTCTTCGGCGATGAATCGTTGCTGGAGGCCATGCGGGCGGCACTGGCGGAAAGCGTGGCGGCGGATTTCCCGGTTTCATTGTTGGTCGATGACGGCACCCGGCGGTACTCGAGCGGCGGCTTGCTGGCGCGGGCGGTGGTCGGCGTGAAGGTGGAACCGATCTGGTATCAAGCCCGGAAGATGGGGTTTCGGTTTGAGGATGACACTGCGGCGTATTGCTATCTCGGGGGCTTGGTGCCTGCGGATGCCACGCAGGACGGGGCGGGACAAACCCGCCAGGTGATGTTAGACATCAAGGGCGGCCTGCAAGCGGCAGGCATGGGCTTTCGGGATGTCATGCGGACCTGGTATTATCTCGACGGGATTCTATCATGGTATGATGACTTCAACCGCGCGCGGACGGCGTTTTTCAAGGAACATGATGTGTTCTCACGGCTGATGCCCGCCAGCACCGGCATCGGCATCGCCAATGCCTCCGGCAAACTCGTGCTCGCCAAGGTCCATGCGGCGCGACCGAAAAATGAGGGTTTTGCGGTGCGGGTGGCCGAGTCCCCCTTGCAGGGCAGTGCCTATGCCTATGGCAGCGCCTTCAGCCGGGCGGTGGAACTCACGTTACCGCGCGGGCGGCTCTTGCATGTCTCCGGCACCGCCAGCATCGCCCCCAGTGGCGAAACCGAATACCTCGATGACGTCGCCGCCCAAATCCGCCGGACCTTGGATGTGGTCGCCGGCATCCTCCAACATGCCGGCATGGATGGCCCCGATGCCGTGCGCGGGATCGCCTACTTCCGCCATGCCAAGGATTTGGGCCTGTGGGAAGCGGTTCGCCAAGCCTTCAACCTGCCCCCGCAAGCCGTCATCGTCGTGCGTGCCGACATTTGCCGTGACGACCTGCTGTTTGAACTCGAACTCGAAGCCGCCAAAGCCTGAGGTCAGAGATCGGTAGGGCGTGACCGCCGGGCCCGCCCACTTGTCGCCAACGGCGTGAGATGAGCAGGAAATGGCGAGTGTGCAGAGGTCTGAGGTCGCTAGTCACGGGGCAATCGTCAAGGGTCATGGGTGAAGGACAACAGGTGCCAGGGTTCCGGGCCTATGCTCCGCCCATTCAAGACCGCATGCTGAAATTCCGACACTTCATCAAAAAAACTTTTTTTCTATTGCGGTGGGCGGAGGGGGATGGTTACCTTGTCGGCAAATGGTGGCCCCATGGTGGGGCTACCTGAGCAGTTACCTTTTCCATTCGCTGTTCTTTTGAACTTCTATTGTATCCAAATGCTCAAGCCAGCACCACCCCCAACCCGCCGGTTCCGCCGCGACTCCCGCCCGGTTGAACTTCCTCCACCGCCTCGAATCTCTCGCCATCCGCCCCGCCGCCCGCGACGATTACGTCCGCCGGGCCGAGGCCCGGATCAACGCCTGCGGCCACCGCTCGGCCGACACCACCACCGCCTATTGCGACGCCCTCGGCCGCTCCACCCACCTTGCCGACTGGCAGTTCAGGCTGGCCGTTGACGCGTCGGACAAGTCGGACAAGTCGGACAAGTCGGACAAGTCGGACAAGTCGGACGCGTCGGACGCGTCGGACGCGTCGGACGCGTCGGACGCGTCGGACGAGTCGGACAAGTCGGACTTGTCGGGCGCGTCGGACGCGGCGGGCATATTCTGGCACACGGGATTCCCGGCCTCCCCTGGGTCGCCGCCTTCGATTGGCAGGAACTGGCCGACCAGGCCCGCTCGCTGGTGCCCACCCTCTGCCCCCATCACCGCACCGGAAGAATCGCCCGCCGCCTCCTCGATGAGGCATCCATGCACACCCGTGAAAAGGATGGATTCACCGCCCTGCATTTCGCTGCGGCCTCGCAGGACGGGCGGGTGGCGAGAATCCTGCTTGACCACGGGGCAAATGCGGAAGCCGGAACCCATTCGGGGAAGACGCCGGCACAATGGGGCAGACGACGACATGCCGATCAGACAGCCGACTTCATTGACTCCTACGTTCGAGGACACTGACAGAAGGGGAAGTCCGAACCAAGCACCGGAGGCTACGTCGCTGCGTGCCGCTGCCTCACCTCTAACGTTCGCTCCAAAGACAGGGGGGCTGTGATTACATTGGAATTCAATGCCTTAAAGTGCAGTTTTTCGGATTGACTCTGCGTAAGGCACGCAATAGATTTGGGCATGAGCGTTCAAGAATTGGCAATGCGATTACCACGGGTCGAGAAACTGCGACTCATGGAAGCGTTGTGGGATGACCTCAGTCACGAGGGAGTGGAGGTGGACTCACCCTCCTGGCATGAGGCAGTATTGAGAGAGACCGAGCAGCGAGTCGTCTCCGGCGAGGAGGCTCCTTTGGATTGGGATGCGGCGAAGCGTCATCTTAGGAGGCTGTGAATGACAATTCGAATCCTGCCATCTGCGGTTGCCGATCTCGAAGACGGGAGAGAGTTTTACGAATCGTGGGAAGCCGGACTGGGCGACTACTTCCAGGACTGCATCTGCTCCGACATTGAATCGTTGGTGCTCTATGCAGGTATCCACCGCCGGGTTTTCGGCTTTCATCGTCTGCTTTCAAAGCGCTTTCCATATGCGATTTATTACCGGGTCGACACCGATAAGGAACCCGTGGTCTATCGGATTCTCGATTGCCGGAGAGATCCCAAGAGGATACGCAGGTCCCTCGGCCAATCTTAGAGCGAACCAGGCATGCCAGGCAACCCGCACTCACTTTCCAATTTCAGGTCAACAGAGTCCCTTTGGCCGGTCTCCTGGGTTATTTGGCTTGCTTCACTTGGGGGGCCTTTCCGTGCCGATTTGTTCCGGTTGACCGTGGCTGGTGACGAGCATCCATCGGAAGATGCCATCGCCCCGCACCCGGAAGAAGACCACCGGTTGTCCGCCGGACATTGCCGCAGCCAAGGCGTCGCATTCCCCGGTCGGCTGCACGGATCTGGCCTTCGCCAGCTCCGCACTCATGAGCTGATAGGCTTCCGCCACTTCAGGGTGGCCGCCATCCGGCTTCTGATAGCGGCCGTCTGGTGGCATCGGCACGGAAACAATCGCGCCCAGGTGGCGACCCCGAAGCAGACTGTAAACGCGGTCGCCCGCCACGGCGACTTCCCTCACGCCCATGCTGCCGTCATTCCCCATGTCTGTATTCGCCAGGGCCAGCGGGGCGATCCGGCATCCGGTTAGCGTGCCGGCCCGTGCGTCCTCGACACCACCGACCACACCTTCCCAAAGGTCATGGTCGCCGCCGAAAAACATCCGCCCGGCTGTTGAAAATGCAGGCTGGGCGGAGACGAAATTCAAGCGCCGCACAAAGACCGGTTGGAAGGCATCGCGCCCCGGCACCAGGGCGTAAAACCGGAAATCCTTGCCGTCCTTCGCCACTCCGGTCAGCAGCACGGCACCCTTCAGCGCTGCATCCGGCGATTGCTCCAGACAGCCGATCTCATCCAAAACGAAATCCTCCGGCAGCGGCGGCAGCTTGGTGGCATCGCCCGAGCCAGGCTGCCACCGCCAGATGGTCCGAGCTGCCTCGAGCAACACCTCCCCCTCCGGGGACCTCGCGATAGTGCCGATGTCCGTGTCCTTGCCGACCACTCCGCTCAAATCCACCTGGTCGGCCCTACGGGTGGCCACATTGACGATGAACAGCGTCGATTTCTCAAAGATGGACGAGATGTAGAGTGTCGATCCATCCTTGGAAAACACCGCGCCGCCTGCGAAAGTCGACCCGGGGATGGAAAACAACATGGAGATGACGGCGGCGGCTAGCGATGGTTTCATAACTACTACAAGGAATTTGCTTTGGGGGGTGAAGGCCGTTGCAAGAGCCGGTGGGTGGAGGGCGGGGAAGATGGGGGTTGATCCATTGAGACGATGGAACATGCGGGGCGTGGTGAGGTTGTTTGGCTTATCACTTGCAGGCGGGTTCTTGGCGGCTTGATTCACTGGCTGACTTTCAGGCGCACGAACAGCTTGCCGCCAAGCTCCGGGATGGCGACCGACACGTGATCCGATGGGCTGCCGGGAGTGATCGTCACGATCCCCGCAGTGGTCGCCGGAATTGTCACCGAGGTCCAGCCGGTCAAGTTGCTGCCGTATTCGACCACTTGGGTGGTGGCCGGCGGCAGCGCCGCGTCGTTGCGGTCGTATTCGAACCGCCACTGTCCCCCGGTTTTCATCAGCTTGGGCAGAATCGCCCGTGAGGCGGCCATCGGCGCGCCGCGCAAGGCAAACTCCAACAAGTTCGTGATGCCGTCGTGATCGGGATCCGCCAACGGGCCGTCGTTCACGCCGGCCGTCAGCCCCTGCGCCGGAGCGGCGGCCCAGGCACTGTATGACGATGCGGGGGTCGCGTTGGCCTCGTTGGAATCAAGCCCCTCGCCCACACTCGTGCCGGCCGTGTTGGTGGCTGCAACCACATAATAATATTGGGTGCCGTTCGTCACTGTCGTATCGGTGTAACCATTGCCGGCCGCAGAGCCGATGGTCGTGTACGGACCACCGGCTGTCAGCGAGCGCTTCACGTTATAGCCCGTGGCGCCGGCGGCGGCGCTCCAGCCTAACACCACTTGGCCATCCCCCGCGGTGGCGGTCAGAGCCGTGGCTGCCGGCGGGCCGATGGCCACGTCGGCGAAGGTGAGCGCCGCGATTGCATTGGTGCCATAGACCAGGGTCGCCGAGCTGCCGTTCCAGTAGTTGTCCTCCACATAGTCGATGGTGGTGGCGCTCGAGGCGGCGGACAATTGGAGCGTGACCACGTTGCCGGCGGCACTGCCCGAAGTGACTTTGCCGGCGACCTTGTCCAGATAGAAATTCACCGTCGCGGCATTGAAGCTGCCCGACCACATGCTCTGGTCGAATACCAACGCGAGTTGATTCCTGCTGGCGTTCGTGTAGTACGCCCGTTGCAGATTCGGCGCGGTGACTGCGTTGGCCGGCGTGGCGCCGTAATAGTCCCGCCCCAGGAGCGGCGTGCTCAGATCGGCGATTTGTTGGTAACCGGCCGCATCGAAGTGGCAAAGCCCGTAGGTGTTCCACGCTTCGGTGACGCCGATGGTGGACATGATGCTCATGTTGGAATAGAGCCGCGGCAAGGTCCGCTGCACCTCGCGCAGTTGGTCGCCCTTGGGCCCCATCAAGCAGGGTTTCGGCCATACCTGATAGACAAGGTAATGCTGGAGGTTCGGATAATCCTGTTTCCAGGCCGCCGACATGTCCATGAAGTATTGCTGATAGGATATGTAATCCCAGTCGCCGGTGGGGGAATCCGCGCCGCTGTTGCTTTCCCCCTGGTGCCAGAACGCGCCGCGGATGCCGTGGGTGAGTTTGGCCCCGGCCACGCGGTTGAGCAGGTTGGCATAGATCGAATAACTGGCGCCCGCCGCGTAATGATCGGCCGGATTGGGCATGTGCTGGTCGATGCGGGTGCCGCCGACGGCCCCGTTGATGATGCAGATCGGCAGGTTATGGTCGGTTGACAGACCTTTGGCCAGATCCCAGGCCAACAGGCCGAGATACATTTCCGAGCCCTTGCTGACCGCATAGCCCCAGCCCCCGCCCGAACTGCCATAGGTGCGGATCCACTTGTCGGTGGTGAGGTCATTGGGCGCGGCGTTGTCGAGCCCCAGGGCATTCGACTGTCCGTCGATGATGTAGGCATCGCCGCAGACCAGGTCGGTCACCGTCGCCACGTTGGTATCGAGCCCGCCGGTGGTCGTGCCATAGACCACCTTGTAGGTCACCTTGCCTGCAGCAATCGGCACGGCGAAGGAGTAAGCGCCCCCAACGGGTGTTTGGCGCGCAATGGAGCCGTATGGCACATCCGATCCGGTATCGGTGGTATAAACCTTCAGGAAGACCGAGCTGGGCGAGCCGCTCTCCGTGCCGTTGTAATAGATCGTACCCATGCCGGTATGCGGATCCCGCGCGAAAAACTGGCCGTTCACCGGCTTTTCGGTGGCGCCCGGCGTGCGCAGCACCCAGGCATCGGACGCGGGTTCCTGGATGGTGATGGTTTTGATGCTGGAGACCTGGGCACCGCCGTTGTCCAACACCAGCATCACGGTCAGCGGGCCGCTGCCTTGGGCACGCGTCAGCGTCAGCACCCCCGGCGTGATCTGTTTGGTCACGGCGATTCCAGCCACGGTCCAACTGTAATTCAGACTGGCGACGCCGGCTGCTTGCAGCGCGGCCAGGTTTGAGATGTTAGGTGTCACCGTGATCGTTTGGCGGCCGTCCCAGGTGGCGGGCCCCGTGAGCGTGAACACCGGGTCCGGAACCGTGTCGATCACGTTGATGGGAACGTCAACGGTCTTGATTTCGGTCGGGTAGATGCCCTTGAACCGGATACCATACGACTGGTTGCCCGTCACCCGGCCGGGATTCACGCTGAGCGTCAATTGGTCGGTGGCGAGCAACGTGTCCACGCTGTTTCTCCTTTCGATCCAATAGACCTTCTGGGCGCCGCCGGCCTGGGCGGTCAGGGTGGGGGTGGTGCTTTCATTCATGGTCACCGACGGCGGTGTGACGGAGAAGGTCGAGCCGTCCTGCACCACGCTACCCACGAGGGTTTGCAGCGGTTTCTGGTTCTCGTATTCCAGTCTGATCCAGTCGGCGGAACGGGTCACTCTGGAAAGGCGCACCTCATCCATGTCGCCAGTATAGTTATAGCTGCCGTTCCACCCGCCGAGATACATGCTGGCAGGAGTCGGGATGTCCATCGTGCCGGCCGTATTGGTACCATCGAGCATGCCATTCACATAGATCTTCGCCTCGCCGTTCTTGTAGGTGTGGGCGACATGCATCCAGTTGGACAGCGCGATATAGCCGGCACCGGCCACCGTGCCGCCGCCGGAATAAGTGTCCACATTCAGGTGCGGCGGATAGATAAACTGCGGATTGGTCACTTGCATCACCACCCGGCCCCAGCCCTTCTCCACGCCCCAGCCGAGCACATTGTTGTTGGCGGTGACGGGCCTGATCCAGGCTTCCGTGGAATGCGGATTGGCGCCAATCGGCAAGGCGGCGATGTTGGTTCCGCAGAGGACTCCCTTGCCTGCGGTGAAATTCCGGGCCTTGCCGATCATGCCGGCGGTCAGGGTGGTGCCGGTATCGCTCGGAGTCACCGTGCCGACGGCATCGCTCACCGCTTCGTTCATGTGCAGCACGCTGGCGTAGCCGTTGGCGGCATTGAAGACGCCGCCGCCGTTGGACTCGCTGGTGACGCCGCTCCTGCCCCAATGCATTTTGATTTCCTGGCGCGCATTGCCGGTGATCGCCGGGATTTTCACCCACACGACGGCCTGGTTGGTCACCGCATCCCATTGCTCGATCTGATAGAAAAGCGGCGTGCCCGCCACGGTGGAGAAGCGAATGTCCCGACCGTCGCTTTGCGCCTCGGCGAAGATGAAATTGTTGGCATTGAGGCGGACCAGCAGCGGGAAGTTGGCTTCCGCGGCGGTGGCCGCCAGGTTGGCGCCCTCCGGGGTGGTCAGCATGAACAAGGACCCGTGGCGCGTCCAACTGTCATAGGTCTGCACGGTCACGGCATAGGCCTTGGTGCTGCCATTCTCGGCGGTGACGGTATAGGTCACCGGAGTGGAGAAGTCCTGGGAGCTGCCCGACGGCGGGTTGAGGGTGGCCAGCGGGGAAATCGTGAAAGTTGGCGCGAGGGTTCGTGACTGGGCGGGCGGCACGGTGAGCACAATGTTGGTGCCGTTGATCACGGCGGCACCCAGGGTGCCAAAATCACAGGCCAGGATATCCTTGGCTGTGCTGGCGGCGATCTTGGTCACCGTCACGATATAGGTCTTGGTGCCGTTGATGACATAACTCTGCGGGGCAGTGAAGTTTCTAACGGCTCCGGAGGAGGGGATGCCGGTGGCGCCGGGGAGCGTGGTATAGGTGGGTGCCAGCGCCGTCACATCGGTGGCATAGGGCACCGTGACGCTGATGCTGGTGCCGGCGATCGTGGTGGCTGGCAAGCCGGGGAAAGTGAAAGTGAGAATGTCCGCGAGGGTGGCGACTTGGACGGCAAGGACGCCGGAGACACTGGCCGCGTTGCCGGTATCACCCGCATAGCGGGCGGTGATGCTATGAATCCCGGCGGCGAGGCTGCTGGTGGTGAAGCTGGCTTGAGAGCTTCCGTTCAGGGTGCCCGTGCCGAGCGAGGTGGTGCCGTCATAGAAGGTCACGGTTCCCGTCGGCGCCATGCCGGCGACGGTGGCGGTGAATGTCAGGGCGGTGCCGACCGCGGCCGGCGTGCCGCCACCTGTTAGGGCCAGCGCCGTGGAGGTGAAGGTGGCGGTCGGATAAGCGGTGGTCAGGGCGTATTTCTTCGCCAGATAGGCCCCCACCATGGCCTCATCCGCGGCGGACAACGCGCTCTCATAACCAATGATCTCGGCGAGGTCCAGGTCGCACGAGCCGAGGTTATGGTTCCTGCCGATCCGGCAGGCATCATTCGAGGCGTTCCCTTGGACGGTGATCTTGAGGATCATGAAATCGGTGATGGAATCGATGGCATAGTTGCAGCCATTCGAGAAGTTGCCATTCTTGTCATGACTCCCCCAGTTCAGCACGGCCGCTGGCAGCGGATAGGACGAGGCGACACCATTCTTGGAAACGTTGGACGGATACCAGTCCTGCCAGAATCCGGTGGTTCCGTTGGCGAGATTGTAGCTCGAGTCCCGCGCGGCGTTGCGGCCGAGGAAACAAGCACTGCCGTTCCAGTTGGCGTTGGGCGAACGCACCACGACATATTGTTCCTTGGTGAACATGGCTCCGGCGCAATCGAGCCAGGTTCCGGTGCCCCTGATGTGTACTGACGGCTTTGAAATCTGGGTATCGCTAGCCACGAGGACCGGCGTTCCGCTGCCGGTGGTGGCGTGATGCCCCTTGCCCGATTGATCCGCCCAGGCCGTGACATTCGCGCCGCTGGTGGTGACACCCCGCGACGCATCATACCAGCAGACCAAGCCGTTGGTGACGGGCATGACGAGCGTCCCCGATGCCATGGTGATCCCCGCCTGCGTGCCGGTGATCGATCCGGTCATGGTATCGGTGGCGGTGATCGACTGGGTGCCGGCGGCATAGAGCGTCACGCCGCCGGTGAAGGTATGCGTGCCGGTGTCACCGCTGACAAAGGTGTAGTTGGCCGGCAGGATCGCCGTGGCATCGCTGCTGGTGAAACGAACCGTGCCGGTGTAACCGGTGGCCGTGTTGCCATAAGCATCTTTGGCGGTGACCGTCACGCTGCCCGCCACGCCGACCGCTCCCGGGTTTGGGAAACCGGACACCGCCAGCGTGGTCGCGCCGCCCGCGGACACGGTGATGCCGGACTGGGTGCCGGTGATTGCTCCCGTCACGGTGTCGAAAGCGGTAAGGGTGTGGAAGCCAGCGGTCTTGAGCGTTACGGCATTGGTGAAAGTGTGCATGCCGTTGTCACCGCTGACAAAAGTATAGTCCGCCGGCAGGACCGCCGCGGTGTCGCTGCTGGTGAAACGCACGGTGCCGGTGTAGCCGGTAAGCGTGTTGCCGGCGGGATCCTTGACGATCACCGTCACGCTGCCTGCGGTGCCCGCCGCTTGGACCGATGGAAAACCGGTGACCAGCAGCCTGGGCCCGGCGGTGGCGTATGCGGTGTTCATGCCGTACTTGATCGTCAGGTAGGAGCCCACCAATGCCTCATCCGCGGACGATAGCGCGGCATCGTAACCGATGATTTCGGCAACATCGAAGTCCATCGTGCCCAGGGTTTCATTTTTCCCTATCTGATAGAACGGATAGGCTGCCAGATTGGCCGCCGTGGCGCCGCCATTCACCGTGATCTTGAGAATCATGTAGTCGGTGATGGTTCCAAGCTCGAAGCCACCACGTGGCATGCTCCCGTTACCACTGGATACTGTTGTTCCATTCTTTGAAACAGCAGTTGGCAACTGGTCATCCCAAAATCCGGTGTAACCACTGTACATATTGTAACTTGAGGCCCGGACGGCCAGGAAAACATCGGATCTGCGGCCGAGGAACGAGCCGCTGCCATTCCAGATGGCGTTGGGTGAGCGCACCACGAGGTATTGTTCCTTGGTGAACATCCCGCCGGCACAGTTGAGGTAGGTCGCAGTGCCCCTGAGATGCACCGCTGGCTTTGAAATCTGGGTGTCGCTCGCCACCAGGGTCGGCGTGCCGCTGGCGGTGCTTGCGTGATGCCCGTTGCCCGATTGGTCGCTCCATGTGGTTACGTTGCTGCCGCTGGTCGTGACGCCCTGGCCGGCATCGTACCAGCAGGCCATGCTGGCGGTGGCGACCGTTGGCGGCGCCCCGGCCACGACCTTCAGGTTTCCCGCAACCCCGGTGAAGCTGTAGTTGGCCGCGGCCATGCCACCCACCGCGACGGTGATGGGGTAGGTTCCCGCCGGAGAAAGTGGGTCTGCGGCACACGCCAGGATCGGCGTGCCCGTCAGACCCGCCGTGGCGGCGTTCTGCCCGTTCTGGTAGCCGCTGATCTGATAGGTCAGCGCCGGATTGTTGTCCCCCGGGCTGCGGACTTTGTTGTCCACGGTTACCGTCAGGACCGCCGGGGTCACCCCTTGCGACCCGCCGGCGGCAGTGCTGGTCGTGTAGATACCATAACCACTATAAACCGCGGTGATCGGATGGGAACCGACCCCAAGCGCGGAGGTGCTGAAGGTTGCCAGCCCGGTACTGGTATTGACCGCCGCCGGGTTGCCCAGGGCAACGGCGTTGTCGTAGAATTGCACCGTGCCACCGGTGGGCACCGGCGTAACCGTGGCGGTGAAGGTTACAGATTGGCCATAAGTCGAAGAAGGGGTCGCGCTGAGTGAGGTGGCGGTGGCGATGGCGGATGCCACCTTGAACGTCGCGGTGGGAGTGGAGTTCACGGTGACGGCCGGGACGGAGCTATCGGTGACTGTCGCATGGATCTCGTAGTCGCCATCGGCCAGTGCCCCGAGGTTCGCCGAATACGTCGTGCCCGTGACAAGAGTCGCGGGCGTATCGACCAGCGAGCCGCCCGGCAGCAGTTTCGTGCGGATCTTGACGGAGGCATACGGGGTCGTGCCGTTGTGCGCCGTGGCGGTGGCCGTAATGGACGTGCCGCTCGGGTACGCTTGGTTGTTAGGCGGGCTGTCGAGGGTGATGGCCAACCCGTAGAACACGCCCAACCACTTGCTCATCAGGTACCTCTCGACCGACAGCCGTTCATCCTCGGTCAACAGCCGGTCGTAGAGGATCACTTCGGCCTGGTATTGATTGCCCGCATGATAGGAGCGGTCCTTGTTGAACGAGTCGGCCTGCACAGTGCCGGTGGTGAGGACCTCCACGAGGTTGAAACCGTTATGGAGGTTGGTGGGCATGGCGTAGCTGGTCCCGGTTACCAAGGTTCCGTTCACATAGGTAGGGCCGCCCTTGATATTGTTGCTCGTGTAACCGGTCCACAACGTGTCGGCGGGATTGTCGTCACCCGGCCGATGGAAATGGTATTGGCTGGCATCGGTGAGCAGGAAGCTGTTGCCTTTGAAAACCGAGAACACCGTGCGGATGGCGCTGTCGGTGGTGAACCGCAAGGCACCGCTGTTGCCGGCGCCGCCATTCTTCGCGAAATAGAGCGCGGGGAGACCGGATTCGGTTCCCGCATTCGCGACGTAGGTCGGAGCGGCATTGCCGCTCGGCACCGTGGCGTTGGCACCATTGCCGCTGAGGTCGTTCCAAGTGGTGACAGTGTCACCATTGACCTTCCCGCTGATCTGCGAAGCGTCGAACCAACGGCTGTAGCCGCTCACCGGCGGGGCTGCACCGGCGGGCGATCCCGGGACGAGCAACACCGCCGCGCCGACCGCCAACACCAAGGCGGAACGTTTCGGGGTGGATCTTACGGGCTTGGTGAGACTGGGGACGTTCATCGGAGTGGGATGGGATTGGGAATTACAGGACTCTGACTGCTAGATGACATGAGGTTGCCGAGGGAGGAACCCGCCAACCTGACAACCGTTATGAACGGATGCAACCGAGACCCTCACCGAAACCGACTCCACCGTCAAGCTCGAAATCAACGCCCACGTTAATTAGCATTACGTCCCCCCGCACGACGGTGTGACTCCGCAACCGGTGCGGAAGATGACCTTCGAGCGTCTGCTGCATTTCGTTGCCAAGCAGCGCCGTCTGGCCCGCGAGGGGTTCACCTGTTACGAGGCGGACGCCTTCGGCTACCACCTGCACCGCCAGCTTGAACAGTTGGGCGTGACCAACTACGTCGTCGAGCCGCAGGACTGGGACGAACAGGGCAAGGGTGTCAAAAACGACCGGATCGACGCGGACGGGTGACAGGAAGAAGGATGTCGGAACGCACAACCCTCCGGCAGGACCGGACATGAAACGCACCTACAAACCAATAGCCAGTCGCGGCAACGAGATTGTCTTCGACGACCGCCTCCAAGCCGACAGCACCCGCGACGCCCGCCGGGAAATGAAGAAACTGCTGGGCCTAGCAGGCCTGAGCGGCATCGTCTGATCGATCAACGAGATTCCCGTGGACCTGATCCGCGAGATCGTCGATGCCAGGATTGCCGAACTCACCGGCGTGGCCCCGCTCCAAACACCGGTGCCCGCCGACGTGGAGGCACTCGTGATGGAACGCCCCCAGCCAATCCTGCGCCGACTCGCCGCACTCGAACCGGCACCCGCCGGGGAACCGGCCCCCGTCACCCGCTTCGATCCACTCGCCGCGCTGCCAAAACCCGCCGCCGAACCGGATTGGAACCTGATCAAGCGCCACTTCCGCCGCTACGGCAACCCGGAGGCGAGCACCGCCCAAATACGGCATCGGGATCCGCGAACTCAAAGCGCGTGCCAGAGGATGACCAGCCGCAAAAGAACGCAAGGAACGCATAGATAATCCAGGAATGAGAACCGCGGATTACGCGGATGTTTGAGAGTTACGCCAGAATGTTGCTTCACCCAAAGGGCGAGTGATACGGTTTCCCATTTCTTGATCCGCGGTTACTACTCAGGTTCCAAAGAATTCATGGCAGAATCATTTATGGCAGAATCATTTTGCAGAATCATTTATGGCAGAATCATTTTTCAAGAGTCTTGAGGGGGATTCATCACTGGTCGGCCTGTCTGCGTGCGGATGCGCACAGACAAAGGTTGATCCAATGACTTTTTCCAATTCTGAAATGATTCTGCCATAAATGATTCTGCCATACCTGAGTAGTAACGATCCGCGTAATCCGCGGTTTTCCAAATTCCTTTCCAGGATCAAAATTGTGAATGAGTTGGACCGCTGTTCCAAAGATGCCCAGGACATGCTCCTCACCTACCTCGACCGCATGAAACCGGGTCACGCGTTCCTCAGCACCACGAACCTCGACCTTGTAGCGGCGCGTCTATGACCGCCGCACTTTGCCCTCGAGGGCGAGACGCCAAAGCTTTGCCCATGCTCTACAATTTCAGCCCATTTTGCCGATGGCCATGCCGGTTTGCGGCTGCGCCGATTGTTCCAAGTTCGCTATCGCTCACCCCGCGTTCAGCGTTTCAGTTTTGATCCCGCCCGCCGACGGTCCTCCTTCGGCGCTGTCGCTTTGCTCCAGTCTATCTCGCTCCGCTCGGTTCAGCTTTTACCCAAAAGGGGGCCAAGGGCAACGTCAGTGCTGCGATGGCGGATTTGGAAATGTGGTTGGGGTGACTTTCCAGCAGAACGTCAAGGGCCTGCCACCGGCTACCGGGGGGCATCCTTCGACGTGGCGGTTGAGGGTTGAATTTTCGCTGGAACTTTGTCTGCGGGACTGGTAGCCGGTTGGTCAGCGCCCGCTTGTTCGGATCTTCCCGCAGGTTTACTCTCGATCGTATCTGACCTGTAGAATGATGCGGCAAGACCTTTGACAACTTCAGCCATCTTGCTGTAGTTTAGTGTCGCTGGCGTGTCGGTTCGCTCGTGATAGTTTTTGTTCCGATAGAATGCCGTGTCGGTAATCATTACAGCCTTCACACCAAGCGCCCAATAGTTAAGATGGTCTGAAAAGTCCATCCCCTGCAAGGATGGAGGCGCTATCAGCGATCGGCAATCGATAGCGGCGTTGTTTTGGAACGCCTGCTTGATGCTCGCGACAGTATCAGTGGAGTTGTCGTTACCTACAACGGCCACGTAATTGCCCATGGTAGGATACGTTTGCCGCATGGAGGCAATTGGATAGGTCTGGGATTCTGCCTTATCCGAATAGAAGCCGATCATTTCAAGAACAACCATATATTCAATGGTTTGTTTGCGGTTGAGAATGCTTTGCGCATGGATGTAGCTCCCCATGGCCTTGGTGCGGAAGAAGGGCGGCTCCTCATTCGTGAACGCGACAATCTCGACGCTGTATTTGAGCCTGTCTTTGTTGGTGTCGAGTATCCGGGCCAGTTCGATCAGGCCGGCTACTCCCGACGCGTTGTCGTCGGCACCTGGTCCCTGCCCGCAGACGTCATAGTGGGCTCCCAGCAGGACAGTCTTGGGATTGCCGGTCTCAATCCTGCAAACGATATTCCTGAACGTCTTTCCGGAAGCCTCGTATTCCTGCCTCTTCGTTGTGGCACCTGCTTTCTTGAGTTCTGCTTCTACGTAGTCTGCCGCGGCATTCAATGACTCCATATGCAGGTAGCTTCGGGGGAGTTGAGTCCCGGCCAACTTTCGTACGTGAGTCTCCAATGAGGATGCCAATTGGGCTGGCTTCTCCTCGGCCAAGGTTGTGCATATCGCACAAACCGAGACAGCAAGCGCGAGTCCTGTAAGCCTATTGCACACGTGAGTCATTTATTTTATAATTCCGATTGAGGTAGGGACACCGGTTGCCCGGTGCCCCCCTCGCAGATCCCGGCGTGCGGATTTCCCGCACCGGGCTCCTCAGGAAAGCGCGCACACGGAACCAGCGCCGACACAAAGTGCCAAAAGCGAGTCCCCTTTGCAAGCAGGGAGCTTGACACCGTGGTCGGGAGTATTCGTGTCCCGTGGTGAGTGCTTTGCTTGCGTTGCTTTCCTGCCCGCTCCTTCGCCGTGTGACCGGTGCTACCGTCGCTGACTACTATTGGCGGGTC
>JAPLUI010000232.1 GCA_026397725.1 Verrucomicrobiota bacterium
AGCCGAAAGGAGGCCGGGGATGCCGCGGCCTGTAGCGGCGCGTCTGTGACTACTTTTCTCCTGCGGGAAAAGTCGCACTTTTCCCCCGTGGGCGTGGTGCCAGAGCTTGGTCTGTGCTTGGGTTTCAGATTTTCTGTTTGGTCCCGTCCAGCCCAGCGGATTCCGCCTGGCAGGCAATGTCTAACCCCTAAACATAGATGACCAGCCGCAAAAGAACGCAAGAAACGCCAAGACAATCCAGGAATGAGAACCGCGGATTACGCGGATTACGCTGATATTTTGAGAGTTACGCCAGAAAGTTGCTTCACCCAAAAGGCGAGTGATACGGTTTCCCATTTCTTGATCCGCGTAATCCGCGTAATCCGCGGTTTTCCAAATTCCGTTCCAGGATTGAAATCGTGAATGAACTTGACCGCTACTCGAAGGACACCCAGGACATGCTCCTCACCTACCTCGACCGCATGAGACCGGGCCACGCGTTCCTCGGCACCACGAACCTTGACCTGACCAGCCTAACGGAACGGTTCCAGACCCGCTTCCAACCGGTCCGCCTCCAGCCACCGGAAAACGAGGTTCTTGCGGCCTTCCTCGCCCGGCGCTGGGGCATGCCCATCGCCATCACCCGCCAGATCGTCGAAGGGGCCAGGGGCAACGTCAGGGCCGCGATGGCGGATTTGGAGAGGTGGATGGGGTGATGCCGTTGAAAGAGCAGGTGGCCGAAGCGGCGGGCAGGGAAATGGGGGGTGTTCACGTCGTCCCCCGAAGAGGCCGCCTGTCGGCAGGCATGAAGACGGTTGGGTGATGGAGGGAAGGACTTTCATGGACTGTTCATCACAAGACGAAAGCCCAGGATGTCGTAGCGGTTGGCGGGGTCGCCCCAGTCGCGTTTGGCCCCCCGGAAGTATGACGCGACGACGTTGCCCCAGCACCCGCCACGGTCCACCCGGTCCGAGCCTCCGTTAGGCCCCGTCGGATCCTTCACCGGACTCTTGCCGTAATAGCTATCCTCATACCAGTCCGCGCACCATTCCCACACGTTGCCCGCCTGTTGCATGGTCCCGTAACCGCTCGCTCCGTTAGGGTATTCCCACACGGCGGCAGTCTGCCCGCTGCCCTTGTTCTTGTAGTTCCGACACTTGTTCTGATCCCACTCATCTCCCCACGGATAGATCAATCCCTTTGGCCCGCGTGCAGCCTTCTCCCACTGCGCTTCCGTCGGCAAACTCAAACCCGCCCATTTCGCGTAGGCGGCACAATCGTCCCATGAAACGAACACCACCGGATGATCCAGTTTCTCCGCAGGGCATTGTCCGTTTTTCCAAATGGCTTCCCCATAGTCCGCTGTGCCAGGAACGCGGTGCTTCGTCTCACTCACAAACTTTCCATACTGCCGGTTCGTCACGCAATACACCGCCATCCAATACTCGCTCAACTCAACTCGGTGCTTCGAACAATTAGTATCCTTCCCGTCACCCATCTCAAACTCCCCGGCGGGAATTCTCACAAGTATGCTGCCGTCCCGCGCTTCCATCACGTCAGAGGCTGGGCGCTGCGGGACTGGGAGCGGCGGGACGGTTGTCTGGCCGGTAAGGGCGGCGAGGAGGCGCGTGAGGAATGACATGACTGCTAGGGAATTGCTTTTGTGGTGCAGTCCGTTGCAAGAGCCCCTCGCGGCCTTCCTCGCCCGGCGCTGGGGCGCTCCCATCACCATCTCCCGCCAGATCGCGGCCAAGGGCAATGTCAGGGCCGCGATGGCGGATTTGGAGATGTGGATTGGGGTGAAGGGGCTTGAGTAAGTCAATGGTTGGGTCGGAGAGCGGGAGAAGGGAGGATTACGGTCAATTCCTTCGCACCCGGAAATACCGTTTCGGCATGTTCTCGGTCGAATAGAACCGGGTGACGACCGCGCTTTGGCCGATGATGGTGAGTTCGATGATGTCCCACTGGGTGAGATCGGTGGAGGCCTCGATCCGGTAGCTGACTCCATCGGCGGCGTTGAAGCGGAATTCGACGGCGGTGCGGATGGTGGAAAGCGCATCCGGCGTACTGCTGGCCAGGGCGGGATCGAAGCCGGTGTTCACCTCGAACAGATCGTCGAAACCGTCACCGTCGCTGTCCTTGGCCGCGGGATTGCTGTGATAGACCTCGACTTCTTCCCGGTCGTTGAGGCCGTCGGCATCGGTATCCGTCAGCAGCGGGCTGGAGCCGTAAGTGTTGATTTCCGCGCCGTCCAACAGGCCGTCGCCATCGGTGTCGTCCAGCACCGGGCTGCTGTGCGTTGTGTTCACCTCCTGCCCGTCGGTCAGGCCGTCGGCATCGGTGTCGGGGTCGAGCGGATCGAGGCCGACGCGCTCGAAGATGTATCCGGCGGTGACATGGTTTTCCATGGTGTCCGTCCATTGGTTGGAGTTTTCCATGATGACAACGTGATTTTCAGCCGCGCCGCCACTTGGTTCTCCTGCCAGCCATCGGCTGTAAGTTGCGGTGGTGCCGTCGGTCCAAAGCCAAGTGCCCTCGGTGACTGCATCAGACAAGCCGATCCACAGGTAGCCCTGGGTAGTCTGGCGGGCTTTGCCGGCCATCCGTGTGTAATCGGCGGCGTTCGGAAAGCTGGCGACCCGGCCGTGTTTGGCGGCGGCATCTGCCACGGCTTGCGGATAGGTGAAGGTGCCGAGGACGGGGGCGAAGTAGCTGGTGGGGTGGTTGATTTCCGCCCCGTCGTTCACACCGTCGCCATCGGTGTCGGCTTTGTTAGGATCGGTGCCGAGTTGGTATTCCTGCAGGCTGGTCAGGCCGTCGTGGTCGAGGTCGTCGTTGGGGTTGAGGGCGGTGGCCGAGGGTGGGGTGGTGTGTGCCAGTTCGTAGTAATCCGGCAACCCGTCGCCGTCCGTGTCGGTAGTGAAGGAGAGGCCCTGGCCGGTGAGGGCGATCTCGAACGGGTTCTCGTCGGCGTCGTTGCTGGCGATGAGCAGGGCGGCAATCCTGGCACCGGCGGCGCCAGGGGAGAACGCGACGGTAAAAGTGGTGCTGGCGCAAGGGCCGGATACCGGCGCGGTGGGATGGGCGGTGACCGCGAAGTTGCTGGCGTTCGCGCCCGTGATAGTGATGCCCAAGCCGGTGAGGTCAGCGTTGCCGGTGTTCCTGATGGTGAAGGTGAGTTCAGAGTTGCTGCCTACCAACCCGCTGCCGAAGTCCACGCTGGCCGAGCCGTCGCTGAGGTCGGTGCCGGAAGGTTGCTCGACGGCGATTTCAGGGGTGGCACCAATACTACTATTCAGGTCAAACAGGTATGCTGCGCCGGAATCGGTGGCGCTATTGTCGCACGGATCGCCATTCACACCGGTGGCTTCGCTGTCCTCTGTAGGCGCTCCGACCAGTGCCATGCCGCCTGACAGCGCCAGCAAAGAGCCAAACCAATCGCCTGCCTCGGCGTTCGCGGCCTTGAGATAGGCCCGCTGGCTCCAGTTCGTCCCGTCCCGGACAAAGAGGTAAGCCGCGCCGGAGTCAGGTGCGCTGTTATCGGACTGGTCGCCATTCACGCCTCTGGCGTTGCTGTCCTCAAAAATCGCCCCGACAATTATTGTGTCTTCCATCACCGCCAACCTGAAACCAAACCAGTCCTCTGCTCCAGTGTTGGACGCCTTCAGATACGCCTGTTGAAACCAAGCGCCATTGGTGCGCACAAAAACGTAGGCAGCACCGGACTGTTGGGAGCTATTGTCTGATTGATCGCCGTTGACGCCCGTGGCGCTGCTGTCTTCCCGAGGCGCGCCAACCACCACCGTGTCGCCCCATATTCCCAAGGAGTAGCCGAAGACGTCGTCCGCGTCCGTGTTTGAGGCTTTGAGGTAGGCCTCCTGGCTCCAATTCGTCCCGTCGCGCACAAAGATATAGACCGCGCCGGACTGCGGGGCGCTGTAGTCATACTGGTTGCCATTCACGCCTGTGGCGCCGCTGGCGTCATACGTCGCTGAAACTACCACCGTGTTCCCAGACACATCCAACCGACTGCCGAAGTATCTTAAGCCTCCAGGATTGGAGGCCTTGAGATAGGCCTGTTGGCTCCAAACTCCATTGGTGCGCACAAACACGTAAGTGGCGCCAGCATACCAGGCGCTGTTGTCGTTCTGGTTCCCGTTGACCCCAGAGGCAGCACTGTCCTCGTAGGGCGCCCCGATTACCACCGTGTCACCTGACACCGCCACTTCAAGGCCGAAGCCATCACCGACCGGGATGCCGCCCTCATTACCCTCCGTGTTTGAAGCTTTGAGATAGGCTTGTTGCGTCCAGTTCGTGCCGCTGCGCACAAAGACGTAAGCCGCGCCGGAATTGGTAGCGCTGTTATCATCCTCGTTGCCGTTGATCCCGGTGGCGTTGCTGTCTTCGAAATACGCTCCCACGACCACGGTGTCACCTGAGATTGCCACCGTCCAGCCAAAGTTGTCCTCCGCTTCCGCATTCGAAGCCTTGAGGTAGGCCTGCTGTATCCAGGAATCTCCGCTGCGCACGAAGACATAGGCGGCACCAGAGTTCGGAGCGCTGTTGTTGCTTTCGTCGCCGTTGACTCCGACGGCGCTGCTGGACTCGTTCGGTGCTCCGACTACCATGGTATCGCCCCAGACTGCCACCGACCAACCGAACCAGTCGCCCGCCGCGGTATTCGAGGCTTTGAGGTAGGCCTGCTGGGCGATCTGAAGGGGAGTGAGGCCCGTTCCGGTGAGTGTGATGTCAAACGGGTTCTCGTCGCTGTCGTTGCAGGCGATGTGCAGGGCGGCAGTCCTGGCACCGGCGGCGCCAGGGGAGAACGCGACGGTAAAAGTGGTGCTGGCGCAAGGGCCGGATACCGGCGCGGTGGGATGGGCGGTGACCACGAAGTCGCTGGCGTTCGCGCCCGTGATAGTGATGCCCAAGCCGGTGAGGGCAACGTTGCCGCTGTTCCGGATAGTGAAGGTGCGTTGGGAGTTGCCGCCCACCAGCCCGCTGCCGAAGTCCACGCTGGCCGAACCGTCGCTGAGGTCGGTGCCGGCAGGCTGCTCGACGGTGATTTCAGGGGCGTCGCCGATGCTGGCGTTCAGGTCGAAGACGTAGGCCGCTCCGGATTCCGTGGCGCTGTTGTCGCTCTGGTTGCCGTTTACCCCGGTGGCGTTACTATCTTCATAATCCGCTCCGACCACCAGCGTGTTGCCCGAGAGCGCCACCGACCAGCCGAAGAAGTCACCCGCCCCGATGGTGGATGCTTTGAGATAGGCTTGTTGCGTCCAAGTTGTCCCGCTACGCACGAAAACATAAGCTGCGCCGGATTGGAGGGCGATGCTGTCTTCCTGATACGCCCCAACCACTGCCGTGTCGCCCAACACCGCCACCGAAGCGCCAAACAAGTCAAGCGCGTCGGTGTTGGAGGCTTTGAGATAGGCCTGCTGGCTCCAGTTCGTCCCGTCGCGCACAAAGACGTAGGCCGCGCCAGAGTCCGCGGCGCTGTTGTCGCCCCCATTGCCGTTCACCCCGGTGGCGTTGCTGTCCTCGTAAAACGCCCCGACCACCACCGTGTCGCCCGCCACCGCCACCGACCAGCCGAACCAGTCACCCGCCTCGGTGTTCGAGCCTTTGAGATAGGCTTGCTGGCTCCAGGTCGTCCCGCTGCGTGCGAAGATGTAGGCTGCACCGGCGTTCACGGCGCTGTTGTCGCTGCCATCGCCATTCACTCCGGTGGCGGCGCTGTCCTCCCAATACGCCCCGATTACCACTGTGTCGCCCGCTACCGCCACCCGGTAACCAAACCGGTCATTTGCCCCAGTGTTGGAGGCTTTGAGATAAGCCTGTTGGCTCCAGGTCGTCCCGCTGCGCACGAAAACGTAGGCCGCGCCCGAATTGGGGGCGCTGTTGTCGCTCTGGTTGCCGTTCACTCCGGTGGCGGCGCTGTCCTCCAGACACGCCCCAACCACCACCGTGTCGCCTGAGATCGCCACCGAAACGCCGAACTGGTCAATCACCTCGGTGTTGGAGGCTTTGAGATAGGCTTGCTGAACCCAGATATTTCCACTGCGCACGAAGACATAGGCAGCGCCCGAAACCGGGGCGCTGTTGTCGCTGCCGTCGCCGTTCACGCCGGTGGCGGCGCTGTCCTCCCAATGCGCCCCGACCACCACCGTGTCGCCCGACACCGCCACCGAATAGCCGAAGTAGTCACCGTATTGGTCGCACCCGGTGTTGGAGGCCTTGAGGTAGGCCTGCTGGGCAATGGGGTCAATGGTCAGCGGGTAACGCGCGCCGCGTTCGTCAACAACGAGGCGCAGTTCCCTTTGAGCTGGGTAGAGCGCGGTGTCCTCCCTCCCTTCCACCGGCTCGAAACGCGCGGGCAGGGAGCGCCCGTCGGCATCGAGCACAGTCAGACCCGCGTAGGTGAGCGCCGCCGCACCGTGGGCGTCCACGAAGCGCACGGCACGCCCGTCCGCCAGCACTTCCGGGCGCAGGCCGCCGCGCACGGCCAGGAGAAAATCGAGGGTTGAGGATGGAGAGTTGGGGGAAGGAGCACCAGCCGGGCGATCTTTGAGAGTGAAGCCGTGTTCGAGGCCGCGCTGATCGTTCACGAACCATTCCTGCACCGTGTCATCCCAGGCGTAAACCACGCGCTGGCCCTCGGCGCTCACGCGTCCTGATTTGGCATCGGGAGCAATCGCCCGTTCGTGGCCAGGGAAACCGTAGCTGCGCAATTCCAATCCCCATTGCCAGCCGCCGGCAGCGGGCCGGGTGATGAAGCCGCGACCGTCGAAGCGGGTCAGCCATTGCTGGCCGGGATTGCGTGCCTGGTGTCCGCCGTCCACCGGAACGGCGGCGTGGCGTTGCTGCTCATATTGCTGGCGGATGCTCGACCAGTCCGGGGCGCTGAGGCCTTCGGGCACAGCGTCCAGAGTGGCGAGGCGCTGAGTGCGGCCCGCCGGGGCTGGTCTGCCGTCGGACACGCCGGCGGGCGCGGTGGCGGCCGGCGCCGGTAAAGTGAGGCCTGCGGCGGCGAGCAGCAGGAGGGCGGCGAAGTGCGGCGGCCGGGCATGGCTCTGGAGGGCTGTCACGTTGATGAGGTTTGGGGATTTCATGGCGGATGAGTTCTGGAGGTTTGGGTGATTGGGCGCGGCGTCATTCCCGGTGCCGTGGTCAGTGGGCTTCGAGGCGGAAGAAGGCGGCGTTGTCGGGTGAGGTGAACTGGAATTCGAGGTCGCCTTGGGCGTTGAGGCTGATGCCCTCCTCGGTGAAGGGGAAGGGCTGCCAGGTGGCGAAGTCGGTCGATTTCTTCAGCGCGAGGGTGAGGGTGAACGTCCCGCTGGCGTCGCGCTGGAGGAGCGGGGTGCCGACGTGGATCGCCTGGACTTGCGCGGTGGTGTAGAGGCCGGCGCCGTTGGCACTCGAGTAATAGGTGTTGACCAGCGCCGGTTGGGCGACCTGCCAGTCGAAGCCGAGCGCGGCCATCTGGAACTCCGAGGCATCGTTCAGCCCGTCGCCGTCCGCGTCGGTGGTGAAGGAGAGGCCCTGGCCGGTGAGAGCGATCTCGAACGGGTTCTCGTCGGCGTCATTGCTGGCGATGAGCAGGGTGGCGGTCCGTGCTCCGGCGGTAGCCGGGGTGAAGGTGACGGTGAAGGTCGCGCTGGCTCCGGGGTCGAGCGAGCCGGGGAAGCCGGTGGTGTTCACCGCGTATTCGGCGGCGTGCGTGCCGCTAGTGGTGACGCCGAGGCCGGTGAGCGGGCCGTCACCGCTGTTGCGGACGGTGAAGGTCTTCGCTGCCGTGGGCATGCCCACGGGTGAGAGGCCGAAGGCGACGGTGCTGCTGTTGTCCACCAAGTCCGTGCCTGCGGGCTGTTGCACCGCAATTTCCGGGGCGGGCGTGCCCAACTGAAACACATACGCGCTGCCAACCTCCGTCCCTGTCTGGGTGTCGTGGCCGTAGGCACTCACCAGCGCCATGCTGCCATCGCCGCTGAGTGAAACTGCGTGGCCGAAAAAATCGCTCGCCGCCCCATCGTTTGCCGTCAGTTGGACCTGCTGTGTCCAATTACCCCCTCTTCGCACGAACAAATACGCGCTCCCGGCGTTTGCCCCTGCCGGTGTATCATCAAAAACCGCCCCCACCAGCGCTGTGTTGCCGTCGCTGCTTAACGAAACTGAGATGCCGAACAAGTCCCTCTCGGCCCCATCGCTGGCCGCCAACTGGGCCTGCTCAGTCCAGTTGCTCCCGCTTCGCACAAATACATACGCACTGCCGTCATCAGAAAACACTCTGTCGTCAAAGTAAGCCCCCACCAGCGCCGTGTTACCGTTGTCGTCCAGGGAAACCGACACGCCGAACCTCCCTGCGCCCGCTGTGAGCTTGGCCTGCTGACTCCAATTGGTCTCGGATCGCACAAACACATACACGCTCCCAATCTCTGTGCCATCATACAGGGCTCCCACCAGGGCTGTAGTGCCATCGCCATTCAGACAAGTCGAGTAGCCGAACCAGTCTCCATAAGCGCCGTCGCTCGCCGTCAGTTTGGCCTGCTGAGTCCAATTGCTCCCACTTCGCACAAATAAGTACGCGGCACCCTCATTACCCCCAGGCGTCTTATCGCCACCACCAGCCCCCACCAAAGCCGTGTTGCCATCCTTGCTCAGAGATACCGTCCAGCCGAAATAACTCTCAGCGGATTCATCGTCCGCTCTCAGTTGAGTCTGCTGACTCCAAGTATTCCCGCTCCGCACAAACACGTACGCGCTCCCGGCTTCTGTTCCTGCCAATGTGTCGGCATAGCCAGCGCCCACAATCGCTGTGTGACCATCGCTGCTGAGAGAAACGTCCTCGCCAAAATAGTCATAACTTCCTCCATCGCTTGCCGTCAAGCACGCCTGCTCAGTCCAACCGCCCTCGGTTCGCACAAAAACATACGCGCTCCCGGCATCTGTTCCTTCCGCCGTGTCATGCCAGGGAGCCCCGACCAGCGCCGTGTTCCCATCTGCGCTCAGAAACACGGAGTTGCCGAAGTTGTCACCTCCCGCCCCATCGCTCGCTGTGAGTTTGGCCTCCTGGCTGGGCGCGGTGTCGGCTGGCGCCGGTAAAGTGAGGCCTGCGGCGGCGAGCAGCAGGAGGGCGGCGAAGTGCGCTGGCCGGACATGGCTCTGGATGGATGCAACGGTGATGTGGTTTGGCGATTTCATGGCGGATGGGTTCTGGAGGTTTGGGTGATTGGGCGCTGAGGACGAACTGACGAATGGCTTATAAGGCGGTGGAGAGGGATCGGGGGGGGACAGCTGAATCTTCTGACAGACTGCTAGGAAATTGCTTTCATTGCTAGGAAATTGCTTTCCCGGTGAAGGCCGTTGAAAGAGCCGGTGGCCGGACCGGAGGGCGGGAAAAAACGGGGCGCGGAAACGGCGAAAAACCGCCACACCGGAGCCGACCAGGACATTGGTCCGGCAGGAATATGCAGGAAAATTGGGGATTTCGTCAGAATCATGGCAAATCTCCGCAAACGCCAGAATACCAAACCGCCTGGCGATGCCAAGAAAATTCCTAAATTTTATCGGCAGCGGTTCCGCGCCGAGTTTGGAATGCCTACCTCGGTGATCTCTTGAGGCATTCTAACGGATCGTAAATGCCAGATTGGCGACAAAACGAGCGTTTGAACGCGTCGTAACCCGTTGATTGTGAACAGGAAATCTATTAAGCGTGGCGACAAAGTCCTCGGGTCCCCCACCCCCATCCAAATCATGAGAAAGGTGTTTTTTCAGCTTTACCCATTTTTCACGTCGGAAATCGGCCGTCTTTCGGTCCAAAACGGCATGGTCGAAGCGTCGGAAACCTCGGAGAATCAAGGGATTCCTGATTTTTGACCAGTTAGGAAATCTGTTGTTTTTGGCTCCTCGGGAGGTGTAAAATGTGTAAAGCAAACCCCCGCAAAGTGTAAAGCGGCGGCGGTTTTTGTGGTGGAAGATCCGTGGGCAGCGGTGGTCAGGAAACCGGCCATGGGTTTGGCAAGAATCTTCAATTTCAGCCTCTACCTCAGTCCGCCGCCACGCCCCGCGACGCCCGCCGGGAACTAAAGAAACTCCTTGGGCTGCAAAGCCTGAGCGGCAACGTCTATTCGATCACCGAGCTATCGGAAAGGCGCGGTGGCCATCGCCGACATGCTGCTGAGAATTCACAGCCGAAAGG
>JAPLUI010000584.1 GCA_026397725.1 Verrucomicrobiota bacterium
GCGGAAGGAACGTCCATGAACAGAGCCTTCGGCACGCACTCATGGGCCGCCCTTCCGCTACCACCACAAGAATGTGGTGGCTCCTTATCGCGCCCACGTTACTCACGGTGCCACACACGCCCACCGGGTTCTGATGCTGAGAACGGGAACGCCGAATCCTGGTGACGACCCGGAAGATGTTTGGGCCGCAGCAAGCGCCGGGATTTAGCCACAGCGGTGTGGCGCTGCGCTTCCCACCGCACTCCATACATGCTCGTGCCCAGGCGCGAGCCAAAGTCTGGGGTGCGGTGAGAAGGGCGCAGCCCGCCACCCCGCTGTGGCTAAACCGTTAGAGCGGCGGCTACACCATTCTTCACGCCGAGGATTTCAACTTCCAACATTCAACTTCCAACATTCAATGATCAAGTAAGAGGAAGACATGACACGGCATCGGCACTTCTGCCACCCGAAAACCCATGCGCGGATGATTCACGAATTCGTCTGAAACGCCAACCAGTGCCAACTCATTTTCCGCCGGGATCAGGAACTGTGGGCTGACCCGCCTGACCCGCCTCACGGTTCCCGCCAGCGTCGCCACCCTCGGGGAGGGAGCGTTCGAGGGATGCGGCGGACTGACGAGCGCGAGCTTCACCGGCAACGCGCCGACGATAGGTGTGAGCGTGTTCGGTGCCACCGCCAGCGGCTTCACGGTCTATTTCTTCGACGGAGCCACCGGTTTCACCACGCCCACCTGGCACGGCTATCCGGCCGTCAACATGGGTGCGGCCACGCCGGTCGTGCGGTGGTTGCTGGCCAACGGCTTCGCCTACGATGCGGATCTTCGTTCCGATCCTAACAACGATGGAGTGAATCTCCTGACCGCCTACGCCCTCGACCTTGATCCAAACCTCAACCTCAGCGGCAGCCTGCCGAAACCCCTGCTGGCAGGAAACCAACTGAGCCTGACCTTCCACGCCGGGCGGGACGATGTGACCTACGCGGTGGAGACCAGCACCGACCTGCAAACTTGGAGCACTGCGGAAGTCACCCTCACGACCCCGGATGGCAACAAATTCCGCACCGCCAGCGTCTCCGCCGCCAGCCCCCGCCGCTTTCTCCGCCTGACGGTGAGCGTTCCCTGATGCAAGCTCAAGAATCTCAATGAATCTCAATGTCCAATCTTCAACAATGGATGAAACAAGAGATGTCAACAGGAGGTAACAAAGCAAACAGGGAGATGAGCCAAAGCGCCCTCCGTTTCCTCTGTGTCCTCCTGTTCAACAGCCTCTTACGCCACCGCCTCTGCCCCCTGACTTCCGACATCCGACCTCTGCACACTCGCCATTTCCTTCTCATCCCACGCCGTTGGCGACAAGTGGGCGTGCCCGGCGGTCACGCCCTACCGCCCTCCAACCTATCCACCCAACCCCTCAAAGAAATTTGTAACACTCGCCGCGCGATGCTTGTGATGATGGATGAAGCCATGAGCGCTCAAGCCCCACCTCAAGAGAAGCCACCCAAAACACCCGCCCCTACTTCCGCTCTTTGATTTCCAAAGAGCATCTCCAACCCGTTACAACCCCAATAGAATCAAAGCAATCAATAACCATGAACCTGAAGATCAAATCCATCATGCCGTTCGCCGCGCCTTTCGTCCTGCTGCTGGCGGGTTGTGCGAGCCTCAGTAGCAGCGATTCCAGCGAGCGCCTGAGGGCGCTTGGCCGCACCAACGATCCGGCGGTGCTGGCCAGGGTGGCCTGCAATGACACCGACAGCAGGGTGCGCCTGTTTGCCGTCAACAAGCTCCGCGATCAGAAATACCTGGCCAAGGTGGCCTGTGAGGCCAAGGATTGGGAGGTCCGCAAGGCGGGTTTCAACAAACTGGAACCACCCCAGTTGACGGAACTGGCCCAGACCGCGAAAGATCCGGCCGTGGTGTTGGCGGCTCGCGTCAAATTGAAGCAGGATGACTGGAGCGCGGCATTCAAACCGGCCAGCCTCGACAGCAAAGGCTTGGGGAATGTGTTGGGGGCGGTGGCACTGGTCGATAGCCCGCAACCCAGCAGCGCGGCAGTGGTTGCGGCCTGCCACACGTTCATCCGCAAGGGGGATGCCTCGCGCATTCCGGAATTGAAGGACTTGCTGATGCGATTCGGCGACAAGCCGCTCGCTGAGGATTATCTGAACTGCGGGCAGAGCCAACTGCGCGACGCCGGGGAAGCCTGGGCCAACGCGAATGGCTTCTCGGTCGGCTCCGGCAATGGCTCGCACCGGGTGCAGTGGGGTGGAGGTCGCTAACCGAACCAAAGCTTTCACCTCACTCAGGCACTCTCCCGCGCGGCTCGCCCCTCTTCTGACTCGCCGCTTTCAAACATCAAACCGAACCAACCCATGAAAACCGCCATTTGCCTGATCCCAAACCGGATGCCCGGCCTGCTGGTCTTGCTCGCCGGGGCGGGTTCGCTCCACGCCAACTTGCTCGTCAATCCCGGCTTTGAGTCGGGGCTGCTGGCGGAGACCTGGAACCCGCAATGGGTGCCCGTGGAAGCCGGGGCCTTGGTCACGACGACGGCGGCACGCGGAGCGGGTTATGGCGCGTGGGTTTATACAGCGGGAGGTTCCGCCCTCGAAAGCTATGCCTATCTGAGTCAAACGGTGGCGGCCAGTGCCGGTCAGAAGTTCAGCGGCTCCGTATTTGCCAGGACGCCGCCGCCCGGGCAATGGATTGATTGGGTGGCGGGTTCCTATGCCTGTGTCCGCATCGTGTTCCGGAATGCGGGCGGCGCGGTGTTAGCCATGGCGGAAAGCCCCCACTTGACCACCGCCAGCACGCCTTATGGCGCCGCCTTGGAGGTTACCACCGCCCTAGCCCCCGGCGGCACCGCCTATGTGGAATTCGGGTGTTTGCTCTATGAACCAGCGGGCGATCCGCGGCAAAGCGTGGTGAACTTTGACGATGCCACGTTTGAGGCGGTCATTCCGCCACCCCCGGTCCCCGCAGTTTATCCGGCGGCCCTCGGGTTCGGCACGGATTTGACCAGCACCACCCTGCAAATCCGCAACACCGGCAGCGACACCCTCACTTGGAGCATCGCCTCCGACAAGCCGTGGCTGACCCCCGTGCCAGCCAGCGGCACCACCACCACCGAGACCGACACGGTAACGGTGAACTTACAGCGCTCTGGCCTGACAACGCCGTATGAGAGCGCCGTTCTAACCGTCACCACCAATGGCGGCAACCTCGAGCTTCCCGCCCTGGCGGAAACCCTGCGGGCGACGGTTCCCGCCCTGCCCAGCGAGGTAAGCGTCGCCGGCTCCCGCCTCATGGTGCGCCGCCGCCTGCCAAACGGAACGCTGGATTTGGCCAGGCCCCATGTCATCAAGGGTGCGGCATGGTCGCCGGCCGATAGCGGTTGCACCTCGGATCCGGATCAACGCCGCAATCAATTCGCCACCTGGTATCGGACCGATGTTCGCCTGCTCAAGGACATGCATGCCAACACCGCCTATGTTTTCCTCGATCCTGGCACTGCCGGCACCCAACTGCAGGCCAGCCTTCGCGTGCTGGACGCGCTTTACCTCAACGGCATCATGGTGGTCATGACAGTGGACCAGGATGGGTCGGACACCACGGCCAATATCCTGCCGGTGGTCAACGCCTATCGGAATCATCCGGCCATTCTGATGTGGGCGCTTGGCAACGAATGGAATTTGTGGCGTCCGGATAGACCGAAGTACTACTATCACCACGACACCCTCGCACAGGCGGCGGCGGCCATGCAGGCCAACGCCCTGACCGTCAAGTCGCTTGATTCCAATCATCCCGTGTGCTCAATCCTCGGCGAGATCAATCAACCGGATGCGGCAAGCGTCACCGCCATTGTCAGGACCACTTGTGCCGCGGTGGACGTGTGGGGGGCCAATATCTACCGGGGGGCCGGGTTCTATGGGCTGTTCGACGAGTGGGCCGCCATCACGACCAAGCCGCTGTATCTGTCGGAGTTTGGCACGGACGCGTTCCGTACTTCAAGCTGGTGGCCACCCGTCGGGGCCGAGGATCAAGCGATGCAGGCGAACCGGTTGACGGCGTTGTGGCGGGATCTGACTCCTCACTTGTCCGCTGTTGACCCAAGCCAGGCCTGCCTTGGTGGCACGGTCTTCGAGTTCAATGATGAATGGTGGAAAACGGGCACCGGCTCAGCGTCAGTTCACGATTCCGGCGGCTATGAAACCACCTGGAACGCGGATGCCCATCCCGATGGGTTTGCCAACGAGGAATGGTTCGGCATCGTCGGCGCGGACCGTGGCCGGCGGCAGGCGTATTTCAGCATGCAAGCCCAGTTTGCCCCGCCACCGACACCCTTCGCCGTCCGGCCCGCGGTCCAGGGTGGCACCTTGTATCTGTCCTTTCCTGCCGAACTGGGGCAGCGCTATGCGCTGGAAGAGAGCGGCGATTTGGCCACTTGGTCGGCGGCACCGTTCGCGCCGTTGGATGCCACTGCGACCGAGTTGTCATTTGCCTGTCCCCTGCCTGCGGCCAAGTCCCGCTTTTTCCGGGTTTCCCGTGTCCCATGAGATCGTGTTCGCCGCCGTCTCCATGCTCCAGGGCGCGGTGATCCGCATCGGCGACCTACACGACGACGGCCAGCCCAACCAGAGCTTCAAGGACTGAGCGGCGGCGGCATCTCCGGCACATCGTAAGCAGCCTCCCGGCACGGGAGGCTGCCTGAGCAGTAACCACCTGCCCAGGCGCGAACCAAAGTCTGGAGTGCGGTGGGAAGGGCGCAGCCCGCCACCCCGCTGTGGCTAAACCGTTAGAGCTGCGGGGTTCCCATGAGGCACGCCGAAGATTTCAACATTCAACATTCAACTTCCAACATTCAATGATCAAGTAAGAATTGTCACAGCCGCGTCCATTCTTATACTTGATGACGGACCGGACGATGGTCCGGCCGCAACGAGCGCCGGGATTTAGCCAAAGCGGTGTGGCGCTGCGCTTCCCACCGCACTCCATACATTCACTTGCCCAGACGCGAGCCAAGGTCTGGAGTGCGGTGGGAAGGGCACAGCCCGCCACACCGCTTTGGCTGAACCGTTAGAGCGGCGGGGTTCCCAGGCGGCCCGGTCCGTCTCGCGGCGGGCGCACCTCTCCCGAGTAACTTGGC
>JAPLUI010000174.1 GCA_026397725.1 Verrucomicrobiota bacterium
CTGGAACTGACCTTTTCACAACTCCAAAGCCTGTTAGCCTCATTGATCGCATCCTTTTAATCGCCACCAACCCCGGCGACATCGTGTTGGATTTTTTCGCGGGTTCCGGGACGACGGAGCACGCGGTGTTGAAGATGAACGCGGCGAATCCCGACCAAGCGCCGCGCAAATTCATCCTCGTTTCCAGCGCGGAAGCCACAGCGGAGGAACCGGAGAAGAACCTGTGTCGGGACGGCTGCCGCCAGCGGGTGGCGAACGTGATTGCCGGCTATGGCGACACGCCGTGCGATAATTTCTCTGTCCCGTTGTTTTGATATGAGTTATCTAGTTATCTCATGCCGCTTTGCTCAGAACTGCGTGTCTGACAAACAATCCTGTTTCAAACTCCAGGGATTTCCCGGAAAACGCTTCCCGCGGCCCTTGGATTCTGCTAGTGGGTGCTTGGTTCAAGCACGCCGACCCAGCCACCCATCCCACCCATGCCCCCCACTCCTCCGCCCGATCCCGGCCTTTACGACCTCTTCGTCTCCTACTCCAACCAGGACAACCTCCCGCCGCCCGGCGGGCGCGAGGGCTGGGTGCGGGTCTTCATCCAACGCATCCGCGCTCTCGCCGTGGAGTTCACCGCGGCGGACATTTCCACCACCGCGAACCGCCAGCCGGACTGGGACACCTTCTACGCCCCGGATGAGATCCACGCCGGACAGTTGTGGGAGCCCCGGCTCCGCGCTGCCGTCGCGCAGACCCGCGTCCTCCTCGCCTGCCTCTCGGAGCACTACTGGCAGAGCAAATGGTGCCGCATCGAGTGGGAGACCTATCTCCAGCAGGAAAGCGCCCGCGGCCTGGCCAATCTCCAGGGTGGCATCACCCCCATCTACATCGCCACCGCGCCGGGCCTCAGCGCCGCGGCCATCGTCGCCGCCGCGCCGGACTGGGCCAGGCAGCTCCTCGACACCCGCCAGGTCTGCCTCCTCGAATTCCAAACCCACGGCCTCGACGCCATCGCCCGCATCCGCGCCTTGCACGACGACCCGGTGACGCTCGACGGCCTCGGCAACATCGCCGCCCGCGTCAGCCAGCAAATCGCCCATGCCCGCTTTGCCGAAAAAGCAACCTGGGCGGGCAACCTCGTCGGCGGCACCGACACCTTCGTCGGGCGCGGCGGCGAGCTGGGGAAAATCGAGACCCAACTTTTCAAAAGCGGTGCGCTCGGAGTCATCACCGCCCTGCGCGGCCTCGGCGGGCAGGGCAAGACCGCGCTCGCCCTGCGCTACGGCCAGAACCTCCGCACCCGCTACTCCGGCGGCTGCTGGCAGGTCATCGCCGAGGGCCGTGCCGAGCTGCTCCCGCTCCTCGCCAGCCTGCGCGAACCGCTCGGCCTCGGCACCCTCGCCACCGAGACGGAGACCGACACCGCCCACCGCGTCCTCACCGAGCTGCACCGCCGCGCCTTCGACCCGGCCTTCCCGCGCGACCCGGGCCACGCCGCCGCCGCGCTGCTCGTGGTGGACAATGTGGACGATCCCCGCCTGCTCGCCGCCACCCAGCGCGAGGCGTTGCGAAAGGCCATGCTCGCCGCCGGGCCGGGCGGCACCGGCTGGCTCCACCTCCTCGCCACCACCCGCCTGGAAAAGCGCGACCTCTCCTTCCTCAACGACGACCACCTTATCCCCGTGGACGCCCTGCCCGAGGCCGACGCCCTCGACCTCTGGCAACGCATCCTCGCCGGCGAAGGCGGCACCCTGCCCCCGGCGGAACTCGACAGCGCCCGCGCCATCATCGTCGAACTCGAATGCCACACCCTCGCCATCGAAGTCGCCGCCCGCTTCATCCGCCTGCACCGCGACGACGGCGAGACCGGCGCCAGCTACCTCGCCCGCCTGCGCGCCGCCCTCACCGCCGGGCCGGGCCGTTTTGCGGAGAATCTCAGCGCCCATCAGCGCGAGGAGCAGACGCGCGACCTCCTCCCCGGCTACACCCATGCCCTGGAGTCCACCCTCCGTTTCACCTTCGACCGCCTCGCGCGGGATCACCCCGCCGCCGCCACCGTCCTGCACTACGCCGCGCACTTCCCCGCCGAGGCCGTGCCCATGCCCTGGCTGCGGCTGCTTGCGGGGCAGCACCACCCCGAACTGCTGGAGCCGGACGACCCCGCCATCCCCGGCGAGTGGCAAAAGGCCGCCCTGCGCCTCACCGAGAGCCTGCGCCTCCTCACCCCCACCGATGCCGCCACCCCGGAAGTCGCCCGCCTCCACCGCCTCGCCGCCGAGTTCCTCCGCTACGAGGCCCAGCAGGCCGGCACGGACGAAGCCCGAACATGGGAAGTGGAAACATTGATCGTCGAGCGCTGCAAAGAGATCCAAAACCACCAGCAAATCATTCTACCACCTTGGGAACGCACCGTCGTGCTAGTTGATCTACCCGCCCGCATGTCCCAACCAGACTGCCCGGTAGAAATTGCGCAAGCGGGGTGCACATTTGCTAGTCTCCTTTCCGCCTATGTTAGCATCCCTATGTGCCGTAGCCTGGTTGCTGCCTCATGCGCCATCTTCCAACATCGGCTCCAAAAAGAACCAGACGATCTCGTTCTCCTTCACAGCCTAGCTATGGCGTTCCAGATCTGGGCAAAGTTGGCAAGGAGTCACGGTGATCTCAAAACAGCCATGGTTCGTTTCTCTGAAAGTATTACGATCCAGAAGCGGCTTGTGGAGGAACGCCCAACGGACACAATGATCCAGGGTGCATATGCAGCTACCTTGGGTGAAATGGGGTATGTCGCAAAAACCGCCGGGGACCGAGCGGGAGCCCTGCAATGCTATACCGAATCAAAGGACATCTTCAGACACCTTGTTTCAAGTGACCCGTCAAATACCGTGTGGGAGTCCAATCTCTCAGTGGCATTGAATGAGCAAGGCGCACTATTTGAGGCGCAGGGTGACCTTCCCGGAGCGTTGGAATCATTTGCGGAAAGCCTGGCACTTACCCGACGTCTGGTCTCCCGTGATCCTACAAGTCCCCTGCTACTGCGCAGCGTCGCGTATTCCTTGATGCATATGGGCGACATCAATGGGACCATGGGCAATCTTGCCAACGCTTTTCATCTTTGCACCGAGGCGAAGTCCATTTTCGAGCTTGTTGCCACGATGGATACCTACAACAGTATTGGTCAAATCGATCTTGCCACCGTGCATGGCAAGCTGGGCGAAATTGCGACCAAACAAGGCGACTTGAGCGGGGCGCACCACCATTTCACAGAGTGCAAATTGATCGCTGCCCGCCTCGTGGCCAGCGATGCCAACAATGTTGTCGGGCAGGACACCAACGTCGTTTGGCAGGAGTGTCTTGCTGGTTCGTCCACTTCCTTGGGGGAGCTCGCTTTCTCACAGCGTGATTTCTCGCAAGCTCTGCTCCACTTTACAGAAGCCATGGAGATCCGCGAACGTCTTGCAAGCATGGACCCCAGCAATGCCGCCTCGAAACTCCTTCTTTCAAAATCACTGTGCAATCTGGGCAAAGTCGCACTCTCGGAAGGGGATTTTCCGACCGCATTGAGCCAATTCTCAGAGGCCAACTCCATTGTCGAAACCCTCGCCGCCAGCGACCCGGATAGCATGGAGTGGCAACGTGAGAGATTCGTTTCCAGGAACCAACTTGGAGACCTGTTTCTGGTTAAGGATGACCTCACGAGTGCTCGGCATAGATATGAACAAGTTCTGGTCGATACCCGCAGCCTCGCGGCACGCGATCCGGGAAATGCCCACCGACAGCGGGATCTCTCAATGTCTCTCGAAAAGCTCGGCACTCTCGCTTTCCGGGAGCGGGACTTCATGCAAGCCATGCTGCATTTCACCGAAGCAAAGACCATAACCCAACGCCTTGCCGACCACGACAATTCAAATGTCGGCTTGCAAGGTGATATCTCGGTATTGGTGCAATTGATGAAACAGTCCAGCGTGGCGCTTGAGCTACAGGTTGTCTATTCAGAGGCGCAGGGTGAATCGGCTTGGAAACATGGCGATGTTGCCTCGGCCGAGCGGAGATTCACGGAACGCCGTGAAATCGCCGAATGCCTTGTCAACAGCGATCCCGGCAATGCCAATTGGCAGCGCAAGCTCACGGACTCTTTGGATAGACTCGGCGACCTTGCCATGGACCAAGGCGATCTGGCCGGGGCCTTTCGATATGTCTCCGAGAGCAAGGCAATCGCCGAGCGCCTCGCGACCACTGACCCCACCAATGTCGGGTGGCAGCGCGACATCTGGATGGCAAACATCAAGCTCGGCGACTTGGCGACTGCACAGGGCGACATTCCTGCGGCCTTCGACTACTGGGCTAAAGCCGGAGATATTCCCCAACGCCTCGCCGCCAGCGACCCCGCCAATGCCGAGTGGCAGCGCGACCTCTCCGTCTCGCTCGAGAAACTCGGCGACCTCGCCGTGGCCCAGGGCGATCTCGCCGGAGCCTTGCGCTGCTTCTCCGAGAGCAAGACCATCGGCGAACGCCTCGCCGCCAGCGACCCCGCCAATGCCGCGTGGCAGCGCGACTTGGCGGTCTCCCACTTCAAGCTCTACCAGTTTGCCCAGAAGCAAGGCGACGAGGCGATGATGCAGGCCGAACTGCACGCCACCTTCCTCGTGCTCGACGGCATGAAGCGCCGCGGGCTGCACATGGACGCACCCAGCGCAAACCTCCATGAGCAACTGGCCGGGATGTTCGGCGCGGAATAGCCACGCGCCGATGCAGGGAGGAGCCGGAGATTTCAAGGCCCTTGAGGTGGGGCAACCGGATCTTGGAACGGGTTGAATACCCGGATGCCCAGACCTGCAAAATCCGCTTCATTCCGGGTCACCAGGGTGAGATCGTGTTGCAGGGTGCTTGCGGCAAGCAGTGCATCGACCACGGGCAGCGAGCGTACGGCTTGCAAGTGCCCCCAGCGCTCGGCGATGGCGGGAGTCACTTCGAGCAGATGTTCCCGGAAGGTGTGTTTCACTTCTTGCAGCCAACGCTCCAAAGCCAGCGTCTGGGCGGCGTCACGCGACCCCAGCCGGTCAATGCCTTTCCGAATCTCGCCGAGCGTCATCACGCTCAAGAAAAGCTCCTGATCGTGCATTCCTAGCCACCATTGATAGACCTCCGGTCGCGCACGCCGAGGCCCCTTTCGGATCTCGCTCAGCACATTGGTATCGAGCAGGAAGCCGGGCATCTCAATCTCCGAAAAGGGGTTGCGCCGTGCCCCGGCCCGGCAGCCCCCGCTCACGCTCGAACAGCGAATCATCGCCCCCATCCGGCATCTCGCTCAGCACTTGCCAAAAGCTCTTACGCTTCTCCGCGCCGTTCGCATGCAGTGCTTCACGCAGAATCCGCCGATGTTCCTCCTCGACAGAAACACCGTGCTCGTCGGCCCGTTTTCTCAGGTGACGAACCAACTCGTTCTCCAAATTTCTGACAAGCAACTGTGCCATGCCGGAAGCCTGAAATGGCAACCGGCATAAGTCAAACCGATTTTCGGGAACTGCGACTGGAATTTGAGAGCTGCCATCCTGGCTGCTGTCGGTGCGGTTCAGTCGCCGCGCGGTTTCGGCCCGCCGCTGAAGAAACAGGCTGGAAGCCCGTTTTCCCTCACAGGCTGGAAGCCTGTTTTCCATGACCGGCCGGGTTTGTCTGGTCGGGCTGGCGGTGGCGTGCTATTCCTCCGGCCGACCCATGGCCCGCCAGGATTACCGCGATCTCACCAAGGAGCAGCTCATCGAGTTGTTGAAAGCCCGCGACCGGAAAAAGTTCGGACTGGTCTGGGAGCGGGACGCCATCGAGCACGACACGGCGCTCAATGACGACTTCGTGGTGCTGGATGCCGTGCCGGAACTGAACGCCGGCGCGGGACCGCATGAAAATCTCATCATCGAGGGCGATAACTTCGACGCGCTGCGGGCCCTGCGCGTGGCCTACGCGGGCCAAGTGAAGTGCATCTACATCGATCCGCCCTACAACACCGGCAACCGCGACTTCGTCTATAACGACCGCTTCGTGGACAAGGACCACGCCTGGCGCCACTCGATGTGGCTGGAATTCATGTTCCAGCGCCTCACCCTCGCCAAGGATTTGCTGGCCCAGGACGGCGCCATCTTCGTCTCCATCGACGATAACGAAATCTTCCATCTTGGTATGTTGATGAACGAGGTGTTCGGGGAGGGGTCTATGGTGGCGAATTGCATCTGGCAGAAGAGATATTCTCGTGAAAACCGCGAGTGTATCGGCGATGCTCATGAATACCTATTAGCCTATTCTCCTGACCCGGCAGGGTTCAAAATAAGGCGCAATAAGGTTCCGTTGACCGAAAAACAAGCCGCAGTTTACAAGAATCCAAACAAGGATATAAAGGGCAGATGGCGAACGATTCCAATGACGGCCCAGGGCTTCAGGCCAAATCAAATGTATGAAATCGAATCGACGGCTGGAGTAATCCACACTCCGCCTGAGGGCCGTTGTTGGGCCATGATTGAACCCGAGTATTTGAAGCTCAAGCGAGTTGGGAAGATCTACTTCGGAAGCAAAGGAGAGTCGCAACCAAGTGTAATTCGCTATCTTTCCGAGGTTGAAGGAGTAGTCCCTTGGACATGGTGGCCCCACGAGGAAGTTGGCCACACTGATGAGGCCGCCAAAGAGATTCGTAGTATCTTCGGAACTCAAACCGCATTCTCGACCCCCAAACCCGTCCGCCTCATCGACCGCATTCTCCAAATCGCCACCAACCCCGGCGACATCGTGTTGGATTTTTTCGCGGGTTCCGGGACGACGGGGCACGCGGTGTTGAAGATGAACGCGGCGAATCCCGACCAAGCGCCGCGCAAATTTATCCTCGTATCCAGCACCGAGGCCACGGCGGAGGAACCGGCAAAGAATCTGTGCCGCGATGTCTGCCGCCAACGGGTGGCGAATGTGATCGCCGGCTATGGCGACACGCCGGGCACCGGCGGCGGTTTCGCCTATCTGCAAACCCGCCGCCTTCCGATGAACCGGGTGGTGCGGAAGATCGAACACGCGCAAGTGTGGTTGTTGCTCCAGCTCATGCACTTCGGCGGAATTTCTGAGGAGGCTGCGCTTGCCTCTGGCAGGCTCTATCGGCGCGGCCCGGCGACGCGGCGGGTGTTTTACCTCACCGCGCTCACGGAAGCGGTGTTCCAGCGCCTGGAAAACGAGATGGCAGGCTGCGGCGAGGTGACGATTTACACTTGGCAACCGGAAGCCCTCGCCACGCGCATCGACTCCGCCCGCACCAGCATTTTGCCCATCCCACAAACCCTCGTCGAACGCTTCGGTCCACGGTTATGATCACCCCCAAGCCATTCCAGCAGCTTTACATCGACAACGTGCTGCACTTGTTCCGGTCGGCCAAGAGTCTTTACGACGAGACGACGCTCGATCACTTCCGCCGGCGGATTTTCGCCTACAATGGAGCGGTGCTGATGAAGGCCCCGACCGGCGCGGGCAAGACCATCATGGCCGGGACGGTGGTGGAACGTTTTTCCGCTGAGGAAAAAGTGGTCTGGTTTTGGTTCGCGCCGTTCAAGGGACTCGTCGGCCAGTCCGCGATGTCGCTGCGCGATCATCATGCCGGCCTGCGGGTGCGGGATCTCGCGACGGATCGCCGGGCGACCGGCACGCGCTCCGGGGATACCTTTGTGCTCACCTGGGCCTCGGTGGTGGCGCGCTCCACGGATGCGCGGAAAGTCCGCCAGGACGATGAATCGCTGCCGTCACTCGATGGCTTGCGGACTATTGCCTGATGATCACCGCCACGCCGGACGATGCGGACGCGGAGAATTTCACCAAGGCTGCCAAGATCGCCGACCTGCACAAAGTGACCGTGGCCCGGGATGAAGTGGTGCTGGCCGGTCTGATCAAGCCGAGCGTGCGCTCCATCGCCTACATTTCCCCGCCGGATCAAACCGTGCTGGCGGACTTCGAGGCGGCGGCCCTGCAAGACGCCTGCACGATGCATGCCCGCATCAAAGCGGAGCTGGCGGCGGCGGGAATTGACTTGGTGCCGCTGATGATGGTGCAGGTGAGCAGCGACGCGGGTGCCGTGGAGGAAACGAAGGCATCGCTCCTGAAGCTCGGCTTTGCTGAAGACGCGATCACCGTTCACACGGCGTTGGAACCGGATGAGAATTTCCTCTCGATGGCCGTGGATGAGACGAAGGAAGTGCTCATTTTCAAGATGGCGGCGGCGCTCGGGTTCGATGCGCCGCGGGCCTTCTGCATGGTGTCGATGCGGCCGATCAAGGATACGGATTTCGGCACTCAGTTGATCGGGCGGATCATGCGGGTGCATCAGCGCTTGCAGGGCCGCGAGCTGCCGGAGATTTTGAAGCACGGGTATTTGTTCCTCGCGGATCACGATAGCCAGGCGGGGATTTCCTCGGCGGCGGAGAAGATCAACAAGCTCCGCAGCCAGCTCACCCAGACGAGTCCCTTCATCATGCTCACCCGGGTGGGCGGCGGTGCCCAGGTGCAACTGATCCGTAACAACCAGCCGGACTTGCTGCCGGGGAATGAGGATTCCGGGGACATTCCGACGTTTCCGCTGCCGATCGCCCCGGACGAAGATGGCGACCAGCCATTGCCTGCGGGACGCTCCCAGGGCTTGCTCGAACTGCTCGACGGTCTGACGAAGCAGGCGGAGGCCGGCATGCCGGCCGCGTGCGAATCGGAAACCGCGTATTCGTATCCCCTCAGGCCGGGTTCGCCCTTGCGCTTTCGCACGCAGGAATTGCCGCTGGAAGTTGCCGATTTGTTAGCCTGCATGGAGCAACAGATATCCTTCAATGACCGTGAACTGCTCACCGCGCTGGCGAAGGACGTGCAGATCATCCGCATCGAAAAATCGCACTTTGGCCAGGTGGCGGAGGATCGGCGTTCGACGATCAACGCCCGGATCGATCTGGAGAAAGCGGAACAGCAGGCGCAACAACTCCTGTTGCGGCAGCAATACCTGAGCGCCAAGGACTTGCAGGATCATCTGCTGAAACGACTGGCCCAAGAGTTTCGCAATCACGGCTTGGCCGAAGTGGCGGACGACGAAGAGCGGTTGGAGGTCGCGCTGGCATTGATCCTGGTGCGGCACCCCGGATTGCTGCGCGAGGTGGAGAAAGCCTGCTCGGCACGGTTTTCAACCACGCGGGATGCGGAGCCGCTGCCGGGCAGCGTCGATTCACCGGTGCCGTTGAATTCGTCTTTCAAGAACGTCTATGGCGTCTTCCCTGCGGACCTGAATCCGTGGGAGGTGGAATTCGCGAAGCTCTTGGATAACGATCCGAGCGGAACGGTGCTCTGGTGGCACCGAAACCCGCCGCGCAAGAAACACTCGGTGGCAATCGTCCGACCGGATGGCGGGCGGTTTTTCCCCGATTTCGTGGTCGGAGTGAAGGCCCGCAAAGTCGCCAGCGAGGGCGTTCTATTGATCGAGACCAAGCACGCCATCGGCTCGCTGGATTCCCAAATCAAGGCGACGGTGGAACACAAGGAGTATGGCAAGGCCCTGATGATTCACTGGAAGGACTGGA
>JAPLUI010000472.1 GCA_026397725.1 Verrucomicrobiota bacterium
CGTGGGCGCGATAAGGAGCCACCACATTCTTGTGGTGGTAGCGGAAGGGCGGCCCATGAGTGCGTGCCGAAGGCTCTGTTCATGGACGTTCCTTCCGCTCGACGACAGGAATGTCGTCGCTCCCTAACGGGCATCATCGGAGCCAAGTTACTCGGGAGGGGCGTGCCTGCCGCGAGACGGACCGGGCCTCATGGGAACCCCGCAGCTCTAACGGTTTAGCCACAGCGGTGTGGCGGGCGGTGCCCTTCCCGCCGCACTCCAGACTTTGGCTCGCACCTGGGCAGGTGAAGGTATGGAGTGCGGTGGGAAGCGCCGCGCCACACCGCGGTCGCTAAGTCCCGGCACCGCCCGGAATGTGCCAAGTCATTTTCCGGGATGCATGGCCAATTCCTTGTCAATTCAAGGTCCAGCTCAGGAAGTGTGAAGATTGTTCTTCCGGCTTTGCAGCAGGATGGCCCGGTGCCCTGGCAAATTGCCCACAAGCGCCACTCACCCGTGCGGTTGTGCTGGCAGTTGAGTTTGATCCGGCCCTCGGGCGTCTCTGCACGCGACCGCTCCCCGCTCAGGGCCGTGCGACGCACGTGGTGGGTCAGATAGCGCCTTGGTCGGGGCGGTGGATGCGTTGGCCTCACAGGCTCAAGCCAGGCATTCCCACGCGGAGGTGCGGGTGTCACTTCCCTGGTCAAGGTGCGCAACCCGGCGTTTGGAGATTGCGTGCCACGCAATGGGGCAGTTTGGAGTTGCCCGCGCTGTCTGCGGAGAAGATAGTGGTGATCTCGCTTGCGGAAAGCGCACGGTTATAGATGGATACTTCGTCGATCATCCCGTTCCATCCTCGTGCCCATCCCCTACCGCGGATGTTCTCATTCATGCATCCGATCGCCCAAGAAAAAGAAGTTGCACGGTTGGTGCGCATGAGGGGCTAAAGTGCGGTTCGGAGAGCGGGAGAAAACGGGTTGGCTCAAGGATATTCCCCTTTCGGCCGATTTCATGGCGAAACATAACCCGTGGACCGCCCCACGGCAACCATGGAATTCAAGTCAAACAAGCCGTCGGCGGCAAGGACGGTTGCTGCGATTCATGCGGCTGGCAGCCGCGGTCACTCGCCGGGCGGGGCGACTTCGCGGGTGGCGGCACCGTAGGTTTCGCGAAGGATGAGAATGGCGATTTTCTCGATCCCCGGCAGCTCGGCGGGCTTGAGCACTTCAATACCCTACGGTGTCTTCCTGAGATTCTCCAAATCAATCAGCACGATCCCGTGACACCGAAACCAGGCGGGCGGGCGGTTCAAGGAGAGACGGACACCGATTCGCCGGTGTCATGTTGAGCCAATGAGTGGCGGGAATCCGCTTGCCATTGCCCTCACATGGTCGAGGGCGATTCGGAGATCGCCCCTCCGTGACTTTCTTGTCATAAACCGGCTGGCCCGGCACGCTGCGGTTGAGGCTGTGTGTGGCTGTTGTGGCTATTTCACTGTTGTGGCCGTTGCGTTGTGAAAGCCGTTGGAATGGAAAAGCCGGCGGCCGGACCGCCGGGATGGGAAACGGGGGTTGTTCCGGTCGCGCCCAGCCCCGAAAAGAAAATCCCTGTCATTCAGGGAACACTTGCGGCTCGGTAAAAACGCCTGCGCACACCGCTGGCGGTGGTGTCTTGCCACTGATATGGCGACGCTGGAAGAACGAAACTCGTGAGCGTAACCCAGCTTGTGGGCGTGAGGTCGGTTGAAGATTCTATCCGATAGGTGGCCCCGACGGTACCGGTGATTTCAAGCCACTGATAGGCCGTCATGCGCAAAGTCGGAGATAACGGCAGAACCTGTTGCGGCGTTCCTATGGTCAAGTCGTCAAAATCAAACCCGTCGAGGACACTTCCCGTGCCATAAAAGGTCACGCTGGTAAACGGCCTGGCCCGGTCAATCACCCCGAGGTAGAACACTCCAGCGTTGCCTTGTGGGACGGTGATCGGAGGATAGACGTCGCTGGTGGAACCGTCGGCCCGCGCCAGCCTCAAACGAAAGCTGCTTGTCTCCACATCCGTCCCATAGAAGCCGAACGCGGACTGAGGACTGCTGAACGAAACTCGGAAGTACTCCTCTGGGTGGATGGCTCTACCGACCAGGAGTCCCAGACATTTCGTCCCGGTGCTGGGGAAGCCGCCACCCGAGGTTGATCGCGAATCGAGCACTTGATCCACCACGCAATCACCGATAGCGGAAGCGAAGAGTGTGGCGGTGACAGATCCGAACACGAGGTTTGACGGGGTTGTCCCTGGCGCGAAGCTCTCGAACGATTCGGTGCTCGTGCCTTGGAGTCGCGCCAGGAACTGCGCCGCCACGGCTTGGCTCTTGGGATACGGCGGGCGTGGGTCATTGTTCGCGCTAGCTGGGTAAGGACTCAGATCTTGCGCGAAGTAAACCTCGACCTCTGCCCGCGATGGAAGCGCGAAGAGGAGCAACACGGATATTGTGAGGGTCTGAATTGGTGTTCTCATGATTGCAGGAATTTGCTTTTTGGGTCAAGGCGGTTGAAAGAGCCGGTGGCCGGACCGGAGGGCGGGAAACTGGGTGCAATGTGGGGGCAGGGTGCTAGGAAATTGCTTTCCTGGGTTGGTGCGCATGAGGGGCTAAGGAGAGGTTCGGAGACCGGGAGAAAAGGGGTTGCGGGGAAAGGAGGGGCCGGAGACGCGGATTTCGCCGCCTTGGCACGGTCGGCAGGGTGGTTTTGCCGGGGAGATGACTGTGCGATGTGGTTCATGGAAAGTCCTTTCCAGGGCTGAGATTACGGTTTCCCCCTCCCAAGCCAAGGAAAATCGGTGTGTGAGCGAACATTTTTCCGGAAACCGGAGTGCTGCCAGGAAAGGAGGTCGGCGAGGCGGGCGGGGCTGATGTGCTTGGCCTCGCGCAGGGCGTGGAGGAAGCGGTGGCGGAAGAGTTCGGAAGCGGCGGCGTAACCTTCGGCCGGCATGCAGTGGAAGCGACCCTCGGAGTCGAAGAGGCCGTCGGCGGCAAGGACATGGAGGTGGGGTGAAAGAAGAGGAAGTCGCCGAAAGTGTGAACGGCGGCGATGGCACCGATGCGGCCGTCGGGGAGATCGAGGCGGGTGCGGAAGGAATCGCGGAGGGTGTCGGTGGCGGTCTGGAAGAGGACATGGAGGAGGTCGCGGCGTTTGCGGAAGATGCCGCGGAGGACGCGCGGGATGGTAAAGACGAACAGAACTCGTGAGAAAATTCGCTTTGGTTGATGGTCCAGGCGGAGTGAATGCCGTGGGCATGTTGGGTGTCATCGGTGGTTGTCAGGCTGTTAGTTTCATCACGTGGTCTGATTCCGATCTAACGGTTGGCACGCTCTGGAATAACGGTTACCTAGCAGACGGAATGTGATAGAATGATCATTTCTCTGACACCCTGTCGTAATCGCAAGGGCGCGCTCGCCATCGCCGACATGCTCCTGAGAATGCACAGCCGAAAGGAGGCCGGGGATGCCGCGTAAGCCGCCAGTCGCGCCCACCTGCTTCGTCCCGTCCTGTCCTGCGGATTTCGTCGGACAGGCGGGCAAGGTGGCGGAAGTGCTGCTGCGGAAGGCCGAGCGGCTGAAAGCCACCCCTAACCAACCGCTCAAGCTCATGATCTCCGGCGCACCCGGCATCAGCAAGACCAGCCTCATGAACCTGCTCGCCCGCACGCTCGCCAGCCACCCCGCAGCCATCGAAGACGTGAACGGCCGGGAAGTCGGCCTGGACGTTGCCCGCGAGTGGACCCGCTCACTCGCCTATGCGTCCCTCTTCGGTCCGTGGTCGATCAAAGTCGTGAATGAACTCGACCGCTGCCCGAAGGACGGCCAGGACATGCTCCTCACCTACCTCGACCGCATGAGGCCGGGTCACGCGTTCCTCGGCACCACCAACCTTGACGTTGTAGCGGCGCGTCTATGACCGCCGCACTTTCCTCAGCGAGCGAAATGTTCATGCTTGGTCCCTGCTCTTCAATTTCAGCGTTTCAGTTTTCAGCTTTTGCCCAGAAGGGGCCAAGGGCAACGTCAGGGCGGCGATGGCGGATTTGGAGATGTGGATGGGGTGACTTTCCAGCAGAACGCTAAAGTGGTGGCACCGCCGCCGATGGAAAGCGAAGGGGCCGAAATTGAGAAGCTAAAGGGCGGTTGTCCACCCACGCCTTGTTCGGATTTTATTATTGATAGGCTTGGTTTGTCAATTCCTGGACTGCCTTTCTGAAATCAAACGGGGCAGAAATCCCCGGTGCAGGTGCAGATCCTCCACCAGTTCCCTTCACCGTGATTGTGCCGTAATTCAGCATTCTTCCCAAAAGGCTCTGATGCACCTCTACTGATTCCACCTTGGGAAGATTTAGTTCGATTGATTGCTGCGTCAGTAGTCCGGTCTTCGCTATCACTCGCCTATCTGTTAATGCAAGTTCTGTAGTCGAAATAATTATCCAAGACTGCACAAATAGCAAAAAGGGAGTCATAAACAATAGTTTTGTTAAAGGCAACAGTTCGCCAAGGCCATAGACAACGACAAATACGTAAACAAAACCTTGGAAGATCAGGAAATATGGCACCATCGCTAAATACAGTGCCGGATGAACACGAGCGAGATACAATATGTTCTCACCGGGGAGGATCGTCTTTTTGATGTAGTTTGTTTTCTTCATGATTTGTTTCCGAACAGAGTATTCTGCGACTGGTCGTGATTGATCGCGACGCGTCGCCTTACGCTGCGAAAAATGGTCAGCACGGGCAAATGCTGCACGGTTTGCTCCCCCGACACAAGGGGAATTCTGCGACGGGGAAGCGTTTTCTTCCGGAATTTCAGCATCACGCTTTTGGGTAGGCGCCGGAGGCTCGACGCTGGCTGGCCGACGTGGCTCTGCGAACAGAACCATGCCGGGACCGGTCCGGTGCGGAATGGGTATGCGTGCGTTACAGGGGCTTGGGGAGGGATAATGTCCGTTAGTGCCGCAGATCAGGCCTCACACGGGCATTTCCTTGGCTGGTGGACAGGAATGTCCACCCTCCTACTTTCAAGAATCCAAGGGGCTGCGGACGCTGAGGCCGGGTTGGTTGAGGACGTGGAGGTAAATCCGGGTAGTGTTGACGTGGGTGTGACCGAGCAGCTCTTGTACCGTCCGCAGGTCGTAGTGATTTTCAAGTAGCCGCGTGGCAAGACGGTTGGCGCATGCAATGGCTGGTGGCGGGCTTGGGGATGGCCGCCTTGCGGGCGCGTGCTTGAATTGGCGCTGGATGGATGCCTCATGGAGGAGGTGGCGGGCGATTCTTCCGGTGCGGGGATGGGGGCAGAGGGTGGGCCCCAGCGAGCGGGCCTGGTCGGCCAGTCCCTGCCAATCGAAGGCGGCGACCCAGGGGAGGCCGGGAATCCCGTGTGCCAGA
>JAPLUI010000220.1 GCA_026397725.1 Verrucomicrobiota bacterium
GGCACCTACACCCTGCGCACCCGTTTCATTCCCAGTACCGAGCCAATTCAGGTGAGCTATCTGGAAAAAGCCGGCCACGACGTACACCTCGGGTTCACCGGTGGCGAAGGAGTCTTGTACTACCTCCAAGGCAGCGATGACTTGCAGGACTGGTCGCTGATCACGGTCATGATTGGCACGGGTGCCGAGAATTATGCCACGCTCACGGGGCAGGGCATCCAGCCACAGAGGTTCTTCCGCGTCAGTACCCAGCCACCCGCTCCGGCAGATTTCTCCCATTGAATCGGCAGGTTGGAGGAGCGAGCGGAACTGAATGGCAAGCGAGAGCCGGTGCGAGGCGGAACCCTAACGACCGGACCGGCGGCCTTGCTGGCTTCCCGGTTCCGGTTCCAGTCCAACCGGCAGCCCACCAGCCAACTGACGGGGAACCTGTGATTGGGGGCCGCTTGGCAGAAATCGGTTTACGGGGCATTATTCGAATATTTCCGGTAACAATCCGGCCGGAAGGGGTCAGGAAGACGGTGAAGGCTGCTTCAGCCTGTAGCTCCGCAACCGCAACCTGTCCATGAACGTCGTTCCAACCAGCTCTGAACAACAGCCAAACAACACCAACGGTTTGTCGGGCACCGAGTCTTGGAAAGCGCCATTATCCCAAAGTATAACTATCGCGTTTGGGGATATATCATACTTGGTGTGCCGTTTGATCTTGTCAGCCACCACAACGAGACCGCTCTCACCGCATGCGCGGTCGGTACCACCGTGCCTCATCGCGGATTTCGGGTCGTCGGGCACCTGCGGCAAGCGCTCTGTCATCGGTCTCTGGAGCTTCCGGAATCCGACCTTCGGCCCGGTTTTGAAGCGGCGAGTTTTTCCGGATTTTTTCCTCGACAAAATCACCGCGTTTTGTCAATGTCCTATTTTTGTTCGCCAGGTGGGGCTGCTGAGGTCTCATGGATTGCTATGAAATCTCTCGCTCCAGCATGCTTGCAGGTCCAAGCGCCCGGTCATTGGTTTGCAGGTCCAATCCGCCCGGGCCGCCCTGTCCGGCAAGGGATGCCGTCCCGTGGATTGGAGTGCCGGCGGATGGGACGCCCGGGCGATCAACCGCACCGCCGGGGTGGGGGTATCCCAAAACCATCCGGGTCAACCGGCGTACGCCACGAGCCGCTGCCATCCATCCATCCATCCATCCGTCCCTCCCTTCCAGCCAGCCCAATCGAATCTTCGAATCGAACAACCATCCAGCAAGAACCAGCAACATGAATGCATACCCACCCACGGAGCACGGACGATCCATGACCACCGAACCGATGATCCCGAAATCAGCGCCCCCGCTGGTGCCGGCTCCCGCCACGCCGTGGTTCCGCGCGTTTGAGCAGGATGCTCTTGCCCGCTTCAGCGCGGTTCTCCCACGCTTTGGTCGCAAGCGGCCACGCCAGATTGGGAGTTCGCGCGGCACTTTTTCCATCGGCTTTCTGTTCCTGCTGGCGACTCTGCTTTTCTTCCTGCCCGGTCAGGTGAACGGGGCACACCGTTTGGCGACGCTGGATGAGACGGTGAAGATCGCTGATACGATCATCCACGGGAAAATTGCGGACGCGTCGGCCAAATGGATTGAAGACGACCGCGGCAAACACATCTACACGTATGCGACGGTGGAATCCATCGGCTACTGGAAGGGCGGCGGGAACCAACGGATCGTCGTTGAGTGGCCAGGCGGAACGGTGGGTCATATTACGGAGGAGGTGAGCGAATACCAATCCCTGAGCGTGGGTGAGGAAGTCGTTTTCTTTCTGAACAAGAACTTGCGGCCAGCCGTGGGGATCTACAGCAAATGTTTGGTGGAATACGGCGTCGTATCCGGTGTTGGCGCGAAGGGGAAGGTCGACGACTTCTTTAGGCAGATCGGGAGTCTCACCGGAGTTCGGCGGCAGCAGGGGGATCTAAAGAAGTCTGCTGTACAGGACGGTGTACCGCACGAAGGCGGTACACAGGTGATAGATGCGGCCACGCCAGACGTTAGGGTCCAAAGGATGGGTCCTAATACAAACCTAAAAGCCCAGACAGGAATGCAGCCGGGCGATCCAGTAGTGCTTGCAAGCGAAATCTACGGTAATACCACCCTTGGGTCGGGTTGGTATGCCCCGGGTTCCGACTTTCTAGTGCTCGACTATGGCACCAGCGCCGGAGGAAAGGTAACTGCGTTCACCTTCTGTTACGTGACCACACTGGCGAGTCCTGGCACCGTGAAGATCAAGTTCTGGACGGGATCAAGTGGTTCCACGGCTTTCACGGGTAGTTCGTACATTGCGGGCTGGAATTTCCCGAGCCTGCAAGGCTCGCCCGTGCCCGGTTCCGCCTATCGATTCTACGCGACATACACGATACCGACAGCCGAACAGTTCACGCTACCCAGTGGCGCATTCGGTTACTCCTACGAGTTCGCCAGTACGAGCACTGGAGCAAACCCTGCTACTGGCGGAACTGGGAATGAGGACTATTTCTGGAAGTACTCTTACTCTGCCGCGACATGGACCAAATCGTGGTTTGGTGGTTCCCCGTATGCCAGTTTCCACATGAGTGTGTCGGCTAATCCCATCGGCGGAACCCCGCCCTCGATTACGTCGATATCTCCCTCCAGCGCTTCAGCGGGCACCGCTACTCCCGTGACAATCACCGGTTCCAATTTCGGTGCCAGCCGGGGGAGCAGCGTCGTTGAGTTCTATTACATGCCGGCAGCGTACAGCCAACCAAAGATGCCCGCAACCGTTTACACATCTTGGTCGGACACCTCAATCACATGTCTCGTGCCTGTGGGAACAATCAATGGCTATCCCGGTTCCGCTGGCAGCGGCCCGGTGACGGTGACTACCGCCGGGGGAATCAGCGGTGGTTACACGTTCACAGTCCCTTTCGGGTACGGGCAGTACAAATGGCCTGGAGCGTTTCCAACGATGACTTTCGTGATTAATGAGAATTGTGCGGACTGCACCGGGGAAGGCGCAGCTTTCCAGAGCGCGGGGACAACCTGGAACAACGCGGGGGCGAAGTTCGCTCTGATATACGGTGGCGCTACGACCGCCACGACAAAGTCTCAGAACTCCATCAACGAGGTAATGTGGGGTAGCTTCGCCGACCCTTTGACCATAGCGGAAGCGACCATATGGAAAAACGATCTGACCATGACTATTACGGAGTGCGATATCATGTTCAACGACCCCGATAACGTTTGGAACACGAGTGGGTCGCCGTCGGGGGCCCAGATGGACGTGCAAACAACTGCGGTGCATGAGTTGGGACACTGGTTGATGCTTCGCGACCTCTACGGAAGCATCGGCGACGGTGTCAACGATAATGGAAAAATCATGTATGGGTTTGGCTCTGGTGGTCAACTGAAACGGAATCTGGCGACTGCTGACCGCGATGGAATTCGCTGGATCTATGGTATGGACACGACCCCGCCAGTGGTGGCAATCACGAGTCCGACGAGCAATCCGACGTACAGCACGGCTAACAGCACGCTGACGCTGGGCGGAACGGCGAGCGACGAGGTGGGGGTGACGCAGGTGAGCTGGGCCAATGACCGGGGTGGGAGCGGGACGGCCAGCGGCACGACCACTTGGAACGTGAGTGGGATCAGCCTCTTGGCGGGGGCGAATGTGCTGACGGTGACCGCCCGCGATGCGGCAGGCAACATGGCCACAGATACGCTGACGGTAACTTCGGATACACTTCCGCCGACGTTCAGCAGCGTGGTGGCTAGTCCGGCGGTGGCAACGCTGGGCACGGCGGTGACAATCACATTCGCAGCATCGGAAAGCCTGTCTGGAAATCCGACGGTCACGGTGAATACGCGTGCGGCTTCCCACGTGAGCAAGTCGGGCAACAATTATGCCTACAGCTACACAATTCAGGCACTGGATGCGGATGGCGACGCCACTATCGCGATCTCGGGCATGGATCTAGTGGGCAATAGCGGTTCGGTCAGCAACACCACCGCGCTTGATGTGAGCAAGATTGCGCCGACGATCACGACGCCTACGCCCTTAACCTCGGGTGCGGTGGGCACGGCCTACAGCCAGACGTTTGCGGCCACTGGCGGCACGACGCCCTACACCTGGGCCATTTCCGCAGGCACCCTGCCGGCGGGCTTGAGTTTGAGCACCGCAGGGGTGCTCAGCGGCACGCCGACGGCTGCGGTCGTTGCGAGTTTCACGGTGAAGGTGACGGGTGCCAACAGCTTGTTCTCAACGAAGGCATTTGGCCTCACGATCGAGGAAGCGCCGACGATCACGACGCCCAGTCCCTTGCCATCGGGAGTGAAGGGCACGGCCTACAGCCAGACCCTGACGGCGACCGGTGGCACGACGCCCTACGCTTGGACCGTTGCCGCAGGCAGCTTGCCGACGGGCCTGGCTTTGAGCACCGCAGGGGTGCTCAGCGGCACGCCGACTGCGGGGGTGACTGCGAGTTTCACCGTGAAGGTGACGGGTGCCAACAGCTTGTTCTCAACGAAGGTCTTCAGTCTGATGATCGGGGTTGCGCCGACCATTACGGCACCCAGTCCGTTGAGATCGGGAGTGGTGGGCACGGCTTACACCAGACCCTGACGGCGACCGGTGGCACGACGCCCTACGCTTGGACCGTTGCCGCAGGCACCCTGCCGACGGGCTTGACTCTGAGCACTGCGGGCGTGCTCAGCGGCACGCCGACTGCGGCGGTGACCGCGAGTTTCACCGTGAAGGTGACGGGTGCCAACAGCTTGTTCTCAACGAAGGCATTTGGCCTCATGATCGAGGAAGCGCCGACAATCACGACGCCTACTCCCTTGACCTCGGGTGTGGTGGGCACGGCCTACAGCCAGACCCTGGCGGCGACCGGTGGCACGACGCCTTACGCCTGGACCATTGCTGCGGGCACCCTGCCGGCGGGCCTGACCCTGAGCAC
>JAPLUI010000459.1 GCA_026397725.1 Verrucomicrobiota bacterium
AGGAGTTCCTTGGCCTTCGTCAGGCGGAGGTCGCCCAGGTAGCAGTGGAAGTTGACGCCCGTGGTGGTCGAGAAGAGGCGGGAAAGATAGGACGCGTTCATCCGCAGGGCGGCGGCGACATCGGCGAGGCCCAGCGGGCGACGGTAGTGGGCGTGGAGATGTTCGAGAATGGTCCGCACGATACTGCGGTCGTGCGCGTTGTCGGCGTGCGCCGGAGTGGCGGGCAGCGGGTGCGGTGGCACGCACGGGAGGCGTACCTGCCGGAGCGCTTGATGCAGCACGCAGCGGGCGAGTTCGGCCGGCAGTGCCGACTGCGCCTCGTGCAGGACTTGTCGCAGCAGGTGGACGGCCTGATCGAAGCGCGGCGACGGGGCGTCGGCCCGCAACGCGAGGGTGACCGGGCGCACCGAGCCGACGAGCACCCCGGCCCAGAAGCAGGTGCAACCACAAGTGATTCACCTCACAAATCGAACTTGCTAATAACAGGTCCGATTGTACCGATACTTAAGTCCAAGGACTGGTTCCGTCCCCATCCACCCCGTCCACGTTACAGGAGTGGCTGGGATTCGCGCGTTCAGGGCTTGGTGACCTTGAAGCGGCCGAAGAGCTTGGTGTTGGCAGCTTGCGGCACGGTGACGACGACTTCGTCAATGCCCAGGATCGGGGTGTCCGCTGTGATGGTCACCAAGCTGCCGTTGGTGATGGGAACATCGGTCCAGTCGCGCAGGTTGCTGCCGTATTGGAAGGTCTGGGTGGTACCGGTGATGGTGCTGGCACGGCGATGGAATGTGAACCGGAGGGCTGTAGCCGTGATGCTGGCGGTGGGCAGGATGGCGGTGGAGGATAACGTCGGATCCCCGTCTTGCAGGACGTATTCCATCAGGTTGGAAAGTCCGTCATGGTCGGGGTCGGCGGCTTCACCGATGACCATGGGGTCGGTTATGCCTGGGAAGAAGGGGCCGATCCATGCGGTGAATGGGTCGGATGTCGCGGCGGCCACATTGAGGTCATCATAGTAAACCGGGTCGGCGTTGTTGGCATACAGGTCGATGACGGCGAGTTCGTTCAGGCCCGTGCCATCCTGCCACGCATGGGTGTTGAGAAACTGATTGTTGTAGTACTCCTTCACGGTGTTGTCGGCGAAGTCGATTTCGATACGGTATTCCACCCATGCATCCTTCACCATGTCCAGCGTCCCGCCGTCACCCATATCGGATATCACTTTGCCCGTGCCCATATTGTTCTGGATCTGGACACTCCAATTGTAGGGGCCAAGGTCATTATACTGGTTGAGCAGCAGGAAGTAGGTGTCGCCGGTGGATGTGGACGGGATGTACTGCTTGATACTCAGGGTCCACTTGCCGCCGGCCACTCCGGAGAAGACGCGAACCAAGTCGGATGCTCTGGTGATGTTCACCGCCTGCGTGCCGCTGGAGGCGTGAGCGTCGGCGACGAGGGCACCTGCGCCCGGGATGTTGTCCCAGCCCTTCCAACTGCCCTGACCATGCAGGTTGGAGCCGAGGACGTAACTGTCAAAATCTTCGGTAATGGCGGCATGGCTGGTCAGCGGCAGCACGCCTGCCAATCCAAGCTGGAGGAGGGTTTTCATGGTTTGTGGGTGAGGAGAGGCATTGTGATCGGTTGGTTCACGGGAGCGCCCGATGGCGCGCACCGCTGTGATACTTGCAGGGGCTGTTTATTCAATATATTTCTGTCCCCTCGTAAAAGAAAGTCAGGGAACTCGTTCACCGCCAGCTCGCCACCTTCATTCACGACTTCCTTGAGCTTTTCCCCACCCCCTTCTAACAATATCATCCGGTACTCCTTCGACACCTTGCCCGCCCAGTGCCGCGCATCCGCCTCGTAACCCTGGTGCGCCATGAAGCGCTCGTGGATCCTCGTCACCAAGAGGCACCCGGAGAAATTCTCATACATCCGCAGGTAGGTCCGTAGTTTCTTCTCTTCATCCTTCCCAAAGGCAAACCGTCGATCCACCACCCGGCTGACGCAGTGGTAGATCACCGGTTTCTCCGTCGAGTCCTTCCATGGAGCAATTCTGCCGTCCCGCGAGGACCACCCCGCCAACCCCTGCAGCCCCTACGCCCTGACCAAGCTCCACGGCGAGCAATGGGGCGGGATAGGGGATCGTGGATCGAAGATCGAGGATCGTGGATGAAAAGGCGCTCTTTTCATCCGCAATCCACAATCCGCTATCCGCTATCCGCTATCCACTATCCACTATCGCAGTATGGCTGGGGCGGTTATTCTCGGTCTGGGGGCCGTGGCTGCGGCGTCCCGCCGCAGGCCGTGGACGGCGCGTCTCGCGCCGTGAACTCCCATCACCCGGTGCCGCTACCCGACGGACGGCCTGCTTCCCCGGCCTGCGGGCGCTCCCACCAGCGCCTCTTCCTTGGGCCATGGGGAAAGATATATCATCGCGATTCCCTCGTCTTGCGTCTTCAAGTCTTGCGTCTCGTGAGAAAACCGCCGCCGCATTACACTTTTAGGGGGTTTGCTTTACACATTTTAGACCTCCCGAGGGGCCGAAAATAACAGAATACATCACTGGCCGTCAATCCGCGATCCCTTGATTCTCCAAGGTGTCCGACGCTTCGACCATGCCGGTTTGGACCGGAAATCGGCCGATTTCGGACG
>JAPLUI010000474.1 GCA_026397725.1 Verrucomicrobiota bacterium
TCGAGAACGGCTAATTTCAATTTGGGCGGCGGCACGGCCGCGCCGCTGCTCTTCGACAGCCGCCAGATCGAGCTTCTCGGCAGCACGGGGGCCTCGGCGTTTATTAGCAACAACAACGCCACCCCCACCAATACCATCACCATCAACACCGACCTGCTCGTCACCTCCACCGGGCCCAAGACCCTGACGCTCGGCGGCGGCAATACCGGCACCAACACGTTTGGCGGCGTTATCGCTGACGCTGCCGGCTCGGTGATCAGCCTGACCAAGGCCGGCGCCGGCACCTGGATCCTCTCCGGTGCCAACACCTACACCGGCACCACCACCGTCAGTGGCGGCACGCTGGTCCTCGCACCCAGTGGCGGATTAACCTTCAAACCCACCGATACCACCAGCAACAAAGTCACGGGTGGAGCTGCCGCCGTTTTTGATGGCTCTTTCAACATCGACACCTCGGCGGTCACCGCAACCGGATCGTGGACCTTGGTCGATGTCACCACCAAGACTTACGGCGCCACCTTCAGCGTGACCGGCTACAGCGGTCCCGTTGGCTACGTTTGGACGAAAGTGGACGGGGCCAGAACGTGGACCTTCGACACATCGACCGGCGTGCTTGGTGCGAGCGGTCCGGCACTGATCACAAGTTTTTCCATTCCTGGTTATTCCGGCGTCATTGACAACAACGCCATGACCATTGTCCTGCATCTGCCGGCAGGGACGGATTTGGCAACCCTGGCGCCGGACTTCACGCTGTCCTCCGGGACGTGTAATCAGACCAGTGGTTCCCCGCCGTCACCGACCTTTGCCGCCCGAAATCCGGCCACCTATACCGTCGCCGACGGGACCACGGTGAATCAATATGCCGTGACCGTCACCCTGCCTGCGCCCATTTCCTACGGTCTAACCGGCACTGGCACCCTGGCGTTTGATACGCCGCCAGAGACGAGCCAATGGACCACTGCGAGCATTGCGGGCGGTGGTGGTGATATTGGGGACCTGACAGCCATGGACAATACCGTGAATGCGTTGGCTGCCAGCGGCATTACCGCCCCGTTGGCTGAGATTGTCGGGAATCCAACCGCTACCATGCCGCTTGGGAAATGGAATTCGACGGACAAGCGGCTGACAACTTTGCCAGGCTCGAATAAGGCGACATGCATCATGGCCACCTTGCGCAACGACTCGGGGATGGCTGTCGACGTGTTTGACCTCAGCTTCACCTTGACCGGGTCCGGCGCGGATCCGGAACTGCCGGGGTATGTTCTGTATTACAGTTTGACCGGCAACGCGGGGGATTGGGTGCGGATCGGGAACTTCGGCACACCGGGGCCGGTAACCAGCACGATCCAGCTCGCCGGTTCGTGGGCGGATGGCGCAATACTCCACGTGTTGTGGGCGGACGACAACGCGAATGGAGCTACAGATAACTGGTATGGGATTGACGACCTTATCATCGCGCCGCCCACCGCCGGCGGCTACGCCTCATGGCAATCGACCAACGGCGCCACCGGCCAGACGCTCGACCAGGACCACGACAACGATGGCGTCCCCAACGGCATCGAGTATTTCCTCGGCGGCAACACCAATACCACCGGCATCACCGCCCTGCCCGGCATATCTTACACCGGGGGCGCCCTCAGCGTCACCTGGACCAAGGCCGCCGGTTACACCGGCGCCTACGGCACCGATTTCGTTGCGGAAACGTCCGACGCCCTAACGGGAGACTGGGCGCCCGAAGCGCTCGCGCCGGCCGGCAACGTCACCATCACCGGCAACGACGTGACCTACACCTTCCCGACACCGCTCGGTGCGAGGAAATTCGCCCGCCTCAAGGTCACCGGGCCGTGAGCGATCCAGCGGGCAGGACGAAAGAAGCAAAGGGTATAGCGAATAGGGCATAGGGCATAGCAAAAGAACCATGGAGCGGAGCACACATCCCCCGCGATGCGCCATGCACTACCCGATTGGGGGAGGGGTCAACACCACCAGCGGATCGAAGCCCGGGGGCACGGGCGTCTTCAAATACGAGTTGTTGCTGCTGCTGACGTCCATAATCTGGGGTTCGGCCTTCGCGGTCCAGCAGATCGGCATGCAAAAAGGCCTTGGCCCGATGACCTTCACCGGGCTGCGATTCGCGCTTGGCTGTCTCTCCCTGGTCCCCGTGATCATTTGGTGGAAGAACAGGGCGACAGCATCGGATCGTTCAGCCAAACCGCCTCACCCTGGCACTTTCTATCAGATCAAGGCGGCCTCCGGCGCAATTGCCTATGCCGGGTTGATGTCGGTCGGGGTCGCCTTCACGATGCAGGTGGTCTGCCAGAAGCATTGTCCTCCCGCGCCCGCCGCCATTATCATGAGTCTGGAGGCGGTGTTTGCCGCGCTCGCCGGATACCTCGTGCTCCACCAAACCCTGCCGGGCCGCGTGCTCATCGGCTGCTTGCTGATTGTGGCGGGCGTGCTGATGGTGCAACTGGTACTGATGATGAGGAGGATGCAGGATGATGCGCTCAATCCATCCGTCCATTCCCCGCTGAAGGTTGATGTGCACCCATCCTGCACCGAGGTCAGAGTGGAGAACAATACGGTCGGCAAATGAACAAAACCACCCACATGAAACGCCTCATCAGAACCAACCGATCGATCGTCATTGGATTGCTGGCGTTGGGCTATTACTGCATCGCGGCCAATTCACTCTGGGGAAGACTCCATCCCGATCAAAACTACGGCACGCCGTCGGAGATGCACATTCCAACGACGAAGGATTACATCGATTATGACAACTCGCTGCCGCTGCCTGTCGCCGATTACCTCAAGCGCCCGATTGCCGGTTTCGATGGCACCGACCCAATGACCATTAATGATCGGAACATCGCCGCGCTCATCCGTTTCTATCTGGGCAAGCCGGTGGACCCGCCGCCGCCATGGCCCGAGGACATGCGCTGCGAATACCTCGAAAATCCGCTGGGGATCGATGCGCCAAAGCCGCGCCTGAGTTGGAAACTCAAGACTGGCAACCCGGAAACCGAAAAGGGAATCAAGCAAACCGCCTATCAGGTTTTGGTGGCGAGTTCCAGGGCGCTGCTGAAGAAGGAGCAGGGCGACGTGTGGGACAGCGGCAAGGTGGCGAGCGATCAGAGCGTGCTCGTGGAGTATCAAGGAAAGCCACTCGAGTCCGGAAAGCAGTGCTTCTGGAAGGTGAAAGTTTGGACGGTAAAGGCTGAAAGCGCGAACCGGAAACCCGGAACGGAAACAGTTTGCGGGTGGAGCGAGCCGGCGTTGTGGACGATGGGCCTGCTGGATCCGGCGGATTGGAAGGGGGAGTGGATCCGCTTCAAGCAGGCCGACGAAACGAAACACATCTGGTACCGGAAGAAGTTTTCGCTGGAAAGTGCTCCATCGGGTGCCTTCGCCTACCTGTGCTCGATCGGCTATCACGGGAGGTGCGCCATCAGCTCAAGCGAGAACCTGGGCCTGTGGAAGGGCGGCGGCGAAGGCGAATATGGCGGCGAGTTGATCGATGCCCGCAGGCAGGTCCCCGATTGGAACAAGCCGTCGTTCGACGACGGGCATTGGGCGAACGCCACTATCTATCAGAAGTCGCTGATCCTGTCGGCCGAGATGCAGGAACCCGACCGCAAGGTGGCAACGCTTGCCCCCGTGGCGATCACGGAAACCAATGGCCGTTACCGGATCGACATGGGCCGGAACTTCACCGGGTGGTTCGAGATCGACCTGCGCAACGGCAGGGCAGGGGAGGTGGTGAAGATCATGACCGCCAACCGCGCGGAGGAGACACTCGAGTTCAGGCAGGAAAGCCAATACATCTTCGATGCCGGCGGCAAGGGCACCTTCTGTCACCGCTTCAACTACATGGCAGGACGTTGGATCACCATCGAGGGATTGTCCTACCGGCCCGAGCCGCAGGACATCCGGGGCTATATCGTCACCAACGACCGGAAAAGGATCGGTGGCTTCGAGTGTTCCAACAAGCTCTTCAACGGGATCTACGAAACGGACCTGCGCACCTACCTCGCGTGCACCGTCAACGGCGTGACCATGGATTGCCCGCACCGCGAGCGCTTCGGCTACGGCGAGGTGGCCCTGGCCTGCGCCTGGGGCTGCGCAATTCCCAATTTTGAATCCGCGCCCTATTACCGCAAGGCGGCCCGCGACTGGTTCGATGTGCAGCGCGACGACGGGTTTGTGAACACGATCGCCCCCCAGGTGTACAAAGGAGCGGGCGGCACCCTCTGGAGCAGCGCGCCGGTCACATTGAGTTGGGAGTTCTACAAGGCCTATGGCGACCGGAGGTTCCTGGAGGAGGCCTACCAACCCATGAAGAAGTGGCTCGACTTCCTCAACAAGTCGGTATCCGCAGAGGGCGTTCTAACATCCTACGAGCAGGCCTCCCGCTTCCTCGGCGATTGGGCGACCCCGCACGGCAGCGAATACGGCAACACGCCGGAGGCGAAGTTGTTCAACAATTGCGTCTATGCATACTGCCTCGATGTCCTCGTGCAGGCGGCAGAGATTCTCGACAAACCCGATGACGTGGCAACCTATTCGGCCAGGTTGGCGAATCTCAGGAAGAACGCACACCGGCACTTCTTCAATGAAAAGACCAAGACCTGACAAATGTATGCAACATGACACACCGACGATCTCGAATTTTGGCGACCCCCATCGCGTTTGCGCATTGCATGTTCATGCAGCAACTGCCTGCCCAACAACCCCCATTTCCCCGCCCTCCGGGCCGGCCACCGGCTCTTTCAACGGCCTTCACCCGAAAGCAAATTCCCAGCAGAAGAAATTGTTTGAGCGAGCGCCGGGCTGTTACATGTGAGACTTGTGACTGGAGAATGGATCTTTGCAGGTGTAGATGAAAAGAATAGTGAAAGGAAATCGAATGACTGACAATAGAAAGATGGAAGGCCTGGCGTGTCTGTTTGCCATTTTTATGAATGGTCTGGGCTGCTGTTCCGCCAGGGCGGAAGCGAACACGATTTCGCTTGCTGGAACGTGGAGCTTCCGGCTCGACGCAAATGATGTCGGGGTCAAGGAGAAGTGGTTTGACCAGACATACAAAGACATCGTCAAGCTTCCCGGAACCACCGATGAAAACCAGCAAGGCACTCTCAAGGATGAACGGGCAACTGATCGTCTCTCGCGTGTGTGGTATTGGAAGGGTCCTGCCTGGTACCAGCGCAAGGTGACGATTCCTGCCGACTGGAAAGGCAGGCGCATCACGCTGTTCCTGGAGCGGACCAAGCATACCAGCGTGTGGGTTGATGGAAAGTTTTGCGGCGGAGAAGATTCGCTCAGCGCCCCCCAGTTGTTTGATCTGACTGCGACGTTGACGCCCGGCGAACATACTATCACTGTGCTGGTCGACAACGCGAAGCTGCCGCCGGTCGGTCCGTCCCATGCCGTTGACGAGCGGACACAGACCAACTGGAACGGTATCATCGGCAGAGTGGAATTAATGGCCACCGATCAGGTCTGGTTCGATGATGTGCAACTCTATCCGAACGCAGCTAAGAATCAGGTGCGTGTGCACGCTGTGCTCGGCAATCTTGCTGGCAAGCCGGCCACAGGCCGGATTACGGTCGGGTGCAAGAGCTATAATGTAGCCACGCCGTCCTCATTCAAGACGCAATCAGTTGACGTCAAGGCAATGGAGAAAGAGAACGTTGTTGAGTTCACCTATGAGCCGGGTGAGGATGTTCCGCGATGGGACGAGTTCCGTCCGGCCATGCTGAGCCTGAGTCTGAAACTCGAAGTCATTGCCGGCAGCGAGAAGTGTGGAGATGAACGGTCCATCAATTTTGGCATGCGTGATTTCAAGCGGGAAGGGAACCGTCTCATCGTTAACGGCCGTACGGTTTTTCTGAGGGGAAGGCTCGATTGCTGCAATTATCCGCTGACCGGTTATCCGCCGATGGACAAGGCTGGCTGGCGGCGTGTATTGTCGATCACCAGTGCCTGGGGCATCAATCACTACCGCTTCCATTCCTGGTGTCCTCCGGAGGCGGCTTTTGAGGCAGCCGATGAGCTTGGTGTGTATTTCCAGGCGGAACTCCCGAACAAGCGCAGCGGTTTTGAGGCCACTGACAGTAAGGAGGCGGCCGTCCACAACATAGACTGGCTTGACCTGGCAAGTAACTCGAAGAAATCGCTCTACGAATACGCCAACCGCGAGGGTGAACTTATTTTCAGACATTTCGGCAATCATCCATCGTTCGTCATGTTTACCATGGGAAATGAACTGGGCCGCAGTCCGGGCATGTTCGAGATGCTGGCACACTTCAAAAAGACCGACCCGCGCCACCTATTCTCCGAGGGTTCCGGAAACGAGCACTGGGACCCCAGCTATGCCGAAGGCGACGATTTCTGGGTTACCTGCAAAACAAGCAAAACACTTCCGCTGCGCGGGGCGTTTTTCACAATGGATTTTCCAAACCCGCACATCGAGTCATTCCCACCATCGACAATGGTTGATTACAGCAAGTCGATTGAAGGTGTTCCGATGCCGATAATCAGCCACGAGATCGGAGAGTTCCAGGTCTATCCGGATTACCGGGAACTTCCGCTATACACCGGGGTACTCAAGGCGCGGAACATGGAGACATTCCGCGAACGGCTCAAGGCTGCGGGGATGCTGGACCAGGCCCACGACTTCGTGCGGGCCTCGGGTGCCTTGGCAGCAATCTGTCAGCGTGAAGATATCGAGGCGGCGTTGCGGACTCGAGGCCTGGATGGATTTCATCTGCTGGATATCCAGGATTTTCCGGGGCAGGGAACGGCACTGGTCGGGATGCTCAACGTGTTCATGGAATCCAAGGGCCTCATTGAGCCAGAGGCGTGGCGGCAATTCTGCTGCGAGACGGTTCCGCTCCTGCGCATGCCGAAATACACATGGACTACCGCCGAGACATTTACCGGCCGTGTGCAGATTGCCCACTACGGAGCCGCTGACATTTCAGACGCGAAGGTTACAGGAACTTTCACCGACAGCAAGGGGAGCAGTGTGGCGCGAATTGCGTTTCCAGCGATCACTCTCAAGCAGGGCAGTCTCAATGATATCGGAGAATGTCCGCTGTCGCTGGCCGGAATAGCTGCGCCGCAGAAGCTCACGCTCACCCTTGTCGTAGAAGGAACAAAGTATTGCAATAGTTATCCGATCTGGGTCTACCCTCCGAAGGTCGATACCAGCGTGCCGAAGGGAGTTCTGGTAACAGACAGCTACCAGGCGGAAGCGACACAAAAGCGACTCGTTGACGGCGGGAAAGTTCTTCTGTTTCCGAAACTGGATAAGCTGCCGCACAGTATTGAGGGTGGCTTCCAATGCGATTTCTGGTCCCCGATGTTCGCCGCAGCGGCCAGGAAGCAGGGCGGCAAAGTACCGCCTGGAACATTGGGTATTCTCTGTGATCCCGGTTCGCAGTTGCTGTCAGGTTTCCCGACCGAGTTTCACAGTAACTGGCAGTGGTGGCAGCTGGTGAAGAACTCGCGGCCGATCATGTACGATGAATCTCCTGCAACCTATCGTCCGCTGGTCCAGGTGATCGATAATTTTGTAACAAACCACAAGCTGGGGCTGATTGCTGAGACGAAGGTCGGGAAGGGCAGGATGCTAATCTGTGCGATCGACCTGCCGGCGCACCAGGACAAGCCCGAGGCCAGGCAGTTGCTGAACAGTCTGCTAAGGTATGCTGATTCTCCGGCATTTGCCCCGATGACTGAGCTGGATGGCGGGCTGTTGAAGAAACTGCTGCCCCCCCCTGAACCTACCCCAGAAAGGGGATGGTGATATGGAAAATTGTTGTCGATTTCCACAAGCCCCCCCCGATGATCGGTCTGCAAAGGACCTCGGGCGACCATCCGCCGGTCTTGAGCCACACCGGAGGTGCTGAAGCACCGTCACTGATCATGATAAGACGCCAATTCATCCGAACCGCCGCTGCCGTGCCCTTGGCCGGGCTGTCATGCAACCTGGCCGTCGCTGCGCCCGCTCCGCCCGATGTGGCGGCGCTCTTCGATGCCGGCAGGCCTGAAGTCCTCGCCCTCGCCAAGCAGGTAATGGAGAAGTGCGTGCTTGATAAAATCATGCCGCCCATGCCGCCCTTGGAACACCCTTGGATCGTCCCCGGCGGACCGTACTATCAGGGCCAATGGATCTGGGACACCATGTTCGTGGTCGATCTGTTGAGCATCCTGCCCGGCCAGCAACCAGTCATCCGCGACATCTTCCAGAACTACTGGGATTTCCAGGAGCGCTGGAACAAGAAGATGCCGGAGTATGCTCGCGACATGATCACCGTCGCGATCAAGACCGCCCCGCAAGAGGAACGCCAGTTCTCGCAGATTCCGATCCTGGCTTGGGGCGTGGAACGCGTCTATCAGCGCAACCATGACAGTGAACTGCTCACGCAATGCCTCGGCCGGCTCGAACGGTTCCATGATTGGTTCTGGCGCGAGCGCGACCTGCACGACAATGGGCTGATCACCCTCGGCGCCTACACCGGCAAGCTCCAGCACGCGAAATGGGAGACCTTCGACTACGAATGCAACATGGACGACATGAAGATGACCGCCCACCCGACGCGCAAGGGGCCCAAGGAAGGCACTTGGTATGCCGACATCTGCGTGCCCGGAAACACCGCCTACCTGATCATCGGCGAACGCTGCCTCGTCCGCTTGGCGGACATCGCCGGCGACAAGGAGATGGCTGCGAGACGCAGTCTGCGCGTCGAAAAGGGCGTCCACGGCATGCGCGAACACATGTGGGATGAGGAGGCTGGCACCTTCCTCTCCGTCAAGCGCGACACGCTCAAGAAGATTCCGGTGGCGACCATCGGCAGTTGGATGCCACTGGCGGCCGGGGTTCCCACTCCAGCAATGGCCAAACGCATGGCCGCAGTGCTGGCGTCGCCTGCTTGGATGACGCCGCTGCCCGTGCCCACCGTGGATCGCACGGACAGACGCTGGAAATCCGACGCTTTTTGGCGTGGCGATGTCTGGCCGGCACCGAACTATCAGATCGCCGGCGGCCTGGCCGCATACGGCCACAAGGACCTGGCCGCCGCCATCTGTGACAAGACCATCGCCAACGCGATCAAGAACGGTATCAGCGAACACTACGATTCCGTCTCCGGCAAGGGCCTCGGAGTTTCGGACTATTGCATGAGTTGCACCCTGGTCACCATGATGTTGGACGGGCTGGCGCAAAAACACGCCTTGAAGCTGCGCAACAAGACCGCAAATGAACTCAGGTGATGAACAGGTAATCCAATTGCGTTGCCTGGCAGCATGTGAGACGGCCGACATCCTACGAACCCCAATCCAGAGGCAATGTCATGAAACAGGCACGTCAAACATGGATCATCGCAGGTGTAATGCTGCTGGGTAACAGCAAAACGAAGAAATGTATGTATATAGGAAAAGCTCTAAAATGAAACGATTTATACTGATGACCGCTGCTGTTCTGGCCATGTTGATGCGCGTCGCAGGCGTTACGCATGCCGCAACGGCTGCCGACGTGACCATCGTCAGGGAAGGGGAGACGATCCGGATCAGGACCGGGGTGCTGGAGCGGGTCATTCGCGTATCCGCCGGCAATGTCGCCACCGAGATTCTCAAGGTGTCCGGAACATCATTGATCGACGGCCGGAGCGACGAATTATCGTTCCGGATTGCGCGTGCTGAGCCTAACCGTAACCCTCTTGAACTGCCGCTTGACAACAGCGGTGCGGCGGCGGTGAGCGTTTCCGAGGCGAAGGCCAATGACACGGATGCCCTAGATATCAGCGGGAAGGCGAAACCGGCAACAAAACCAACAGCAGGGCAGTTGCAGTGGACAGATGGGCGCTCCTTCTCCGCCGGTTCCTGGGGGCAGTGCTTCGACCTGGCCAATGTCACCATCACCGTTCCGCAACCCGGCACGCAACGGCTGGTCATCCGTGCACGGTCGCTCAAGGATCCGCTGCTTGCCGGTGTCAGCGTCAATTTGATCTACGAGGTTTACGCCGGATATCCGGTGATTCGCAAATGGATGGAAGTCCATAACAACAGCGCGAACTGGCTTAAGCTCGACAACCTTCTAACGGATGACATCAGGCTTGGTAATGGTTTCGTCCAGGGTGACCAGCTCACTCCTTCTGAGCGCGGCGCTTCAGCTTCCATTGTTGCCTTTACGCAGGCCGGGAAAAACAAGGGGGTCATCGTCGCATCCGAGGTTCCTTCAGCCATCAGGGTCATCACAGAGCAGGGTGCTTCCGGCTACAGCACGAACTACTTTGAGTGGGTCATCGGGCCAGCGGAATCGTTCATTTCAGAGCCTTCCTTCCTCTACGGCTTCAGCGGCGAGGTGATCAAGACCCCGTCAGCCGAGTCGCTCCCGCTGGATCGCGCTGTCGAGGGCCGGTTCCGGGATTTTCTCTGTGAGCACCTGGGTGTCTCGCCGGCTCATGCCAGGATAGCGGCACCGTTGTGGTGCTCATGGTCGAATTTCGCACATCTGATTAACGATGCTCTTGTTCGCGAACAGGCGGATATCGCCGCCAGATGCGGGTTTGCTGTCATGCAACTGGATGATGGCTGGCAGAAGGACCGGCTTGGCATTACTCCTGACAGCAAGACTTTTCCGAATTTTGACGAGACATGCGACTACATCCGTTCCAAAGGAATGCGCCTCGGCCTTTGGGTGTCGTGTTTCCGCCACCGCGATGCCGCCGACTTCAAGGCGCTGCCCTCTGCCGCCAGTTCGCCGGAAGTCCGGCGACTTAGCGGCGTGGCCATGAGCTTCGCCAGTCCATGGAACATGTATTACGCCAACGACCTGGCTTACCTTCATGACCGGTACGGTGCCACCTACTTCAAGCAGGATTTTTCGAATATCCAGTTTGGCGACCTTGCAGCGGGGCACTACAGCCGTACCAGAAAGGAATCATTGCTGCGCGCCCTGCGCGGGCTGCTCGAATCCCAGGCGCTGCTGCGACATCTTGCGCCGGATGTGGCGAACAACATTTCGCATGAGATCTACTGGGGAACGCCCGGCGTGCCCTGCGATATAGCGGCCCTGAAATATGTGTCGCGCTACCATATCCCTCCAAACGATTACAATGGGTGCGGACATTTCAAGGAGCGCCCGAATGACGGCTGGCGCAAATATGGAGTTGAGGTCCTGCAACAGGAACTTTTAAAGGGGTGTATGAATGCACGCACCCAGTTCTATGCCCACCGCGGCCTGCCATTGGAATGCGTCGAATACTACGGTGCCGCCACGGTGAACTGGCAGGGCAGCCTCACGCCGCAAGTCCAGGACCGCCAGATCTGCAGCTGGCTCATGGGCACGCCATCAGTCTATGCCGGCGACCTCGCCTCACTAACCGATGAGAACATCGCCCGCTACCGCAGCCGCTTCGACATCCTCAAGCGCCTCGAGGCGGCTTACGGCATCTACCGCCACTTCCAATACAGCGGCGTGCCTGCGCCTACCGACACCGACTGGCACTGGTGGGGCAAACTCGACGCGCACGGCTGCGGCGCTGTTGTCGTCCTGCGTGGCAGCGGCGGCACCGCTCAACGCGCCATCAACATCCCGTGGGTCGATCCTAACGCAACCTACAAGGTCACCGCGTTGTTTGATGGGAAGGAGTTAGGCACCTTCACCGGCAAGCAACTGCGGGCCGGCGATCTCAATCTTGCGCTTTCGCGCCTCGGCCAGGAAATCCTCGAGCTGGCGCAGGCGGTGAACTAACGTGGCTCCGCCTTCGCCGGCCCGATCGTCCCGCCTTCGAAAAACTCCGCCTTGGTGAGCGTCTGGCGCAGGTCCTTTTCGCCACGGCTGACATTGGCTGCCCAGCGCACGATGCGCCGCACCACCGGGCGGCTGTCCCAGCGGATGTGGGCGACCGTCGGCTGGCACCAGACGAAGGCGGGATCGCCATCGGAGCAGACCAGCGAAACATCCCCCGGCACCCGCAGCCCCCGCCCGCCGAGAAACTGCAGGGCCGCGACCAGAAACGGCGCTTCGTCGATGATCATCGCGGTCGGCGGGGTGAGCCGGAACAGCTCCTTCAGGCACCCGTGAAAGCCTTCGCTCGTCTCCTCCCAGTCCGGCAGGTTGAATGCGCCCGTTTCTATGTCGTGAGCCGCCATTTCGTCGAGGACGGCACGCTCGACCGCCCCCGGCACCGGCAGCCGCCGCATCCGGCGTGCCAGCATCACGATGCGGCGGTGGCCGAGTTCAATCAACCGGCGCGTGACCGCAACAAAGGCTGAAACATGGTCGGGCCCCACCCCGGCGATCGGCAGCCCGCGCCGCCGCCCAAACAAGGCGAACGCCGGTACCGGCTGCGCCGCGAACCACTCGAGCACCTCGCGCGAGCCGGCACCCACCACCCAGGCATCCGCCTCGGTCTGCCACACCAGCCGCGCGACGCGTCCCACATTCATGTGCAACTCCTGCAGGCATTTGTCGGCGAAAAAGACGCTGTGCCCCGCCTCGCCCAGCCGATGCATCAGATCAGCCACATAGCCCTCGGCCAGCGAAACCGCCGGCGGCTCGAGATCCAGGATCGCCACCCGCAGCGGGCGCGCCGCCTTGCCCTCGGGCAACACGATCCGCCGGCTGCGGCCCGCTCCCTGCGGCACCAGCACCCCCTCCCGCTCGAGCAGCCGCAGCGCCGCTTCCACCGTGTCGCGGCCGACCCCCAGTTCGACCGCCAGACGCGAACCCCCGGGCATCCGCCCGCCCCAGGCCCCGCGGCACAGCTCCGCCCGCAGGTGTTCCCTCACCTGCTCGGCGGCGGTCAGCACGCGCAACGCTCCCATGCCCGGCAAACTAGCGGAAATCAGGACAAGTCGCAATGAAGAAAATTCTTGCGGGTTTCGCGGGCGGCGGGCTGAGTGCCGCTGATCCGGCCAACGCGCCGCTTTTCAAGCACGAAATCTCAAGCACGAAATCCGCAACAAAGAGAACAAACGACCGCCTCCTGAGCTCCACTCGACTTTCAGACTTTCAGCTATTCTTTTACGACAATTAACCATCCACCATCTCCACCATGAAAACAACCATACAAGACAGTAACCTGACAATGCTCGCCGCAGCGGCGCGGACGTATCGGACCGTTTCCGACGCCCAATCAGCACATTGACCGAACCAACAGAAACATGAGAATGAACTGGAATTGATTGTAAACACAACACCCAGCAAAGCAGAAAGATGCCGGAATATGAATCATCAAATAAGTATGGACAAGCCAAACGCCACGCTGACCGAGTGCGCAATTCAGCAAGCGATGCAACCAGCATCAGATAGGGAAAGAACGCCCATGAAGAGCAAGCCACGATTAATCACCCTGTTGGCCGCAGCGCTGGCTTGCGCCCTGCCGGCCGGCGCGGCTACGGTTTACAGCGAGAATTTCGATTCGATGGGTGCCGCCGGCACAACCCTGCCGGCCGGTTGGACCGCCGGCTATCTGGGTGCCGTCGGCAGCCAGAACCGCTTGGCAATGACGCCTTACGCCGGAAACGATCTGGCAATCACCGCCATGCCTGTCGTGGTGAATGCCGGCGGTATGCCCAGTCCCGACGTGGGGACGATCTTCAACTCGGGATCGGCCGGAAGTTCGGACCGGGCCTTGGGCGGTTATCCGAGAACCAATCCCTCCGGCGACCAAATCATGCAAGTGGCCATCGTGAACACCACCGGCCAGGCCTTGAATTCGGTGGACGTGAGCTATGCCGGCGAGCAATGGCGCCAGTCCCAAGGAGCCTCGAGCAACGGGCCGGAAATGCTGAGATTTTTGGCCGGCACCACCTCAGCCACCAACGGGTTCAACTATTTCCCCAGCCTCGATTTCACGGCCCCGAAGCAAGGAGCGGGTAATACCGCTTTGGACGGCAATCTGGCGGAAAATCGCGCGGTCGTGTCCGGCACGGTGACCTTTGACACCGCGGTACCCGCCGGCGGCACGTTCTATCTGCGCTGGCACGATTGGAATGACAACGGCACCACCGACCACTTCCTGGCCATCGACGACCTGATGGTGGCTGCCACCGGGGGCGGCCCGCTGGCGATTGCTCTCACCAGCCCCACCAACAACCAAGCGTTCGATTCCGGCACTCCGATCGCGGCCACCGCTTCGGTGAGCGGCGGCACCGGCCCTTACACGGTGAAGTTCTATTCGACCATCTCGGGATCGATGCAGCAGGTGGGTGGGGACCTGACCTCGCCGCCGTATTTGCTGAGCCTGGGCACCCCGGCTAACGGCAGCTACCAGGTCTATGCCACCGTAACCGACAGCACTTCAACGACGGTCACCTCCGAGACCAACACCCTCACGGTGCAAACGCCGGTGGACAACACCGGCGCCGGCGGAACCATCACCTACACGGATGCCAGTGGGCTGAATCCCGTTGCCTCTCCGCCCTATGCCGGCGGCTATGTGGTCCACACCTTTACCGGCAGCGGCACCCTGACCGTCCCGTTCGGAGTTACTGCCGAGGTGCTGGTGGTCGGCGGCGGCGGCGGGGGCGGCTCGTTTGCCGGCGGCGGCGGAGCGGGTGGCTTGATCTACAGCAGCGGCTTTGCGGTAAGCGGCGGCAATACCTCGGTGACCGTTGGCGCTGGCGGCGCGGGTGGCATATTAAGTGGCACATGGCGAGGGGGCGTAGGGTCTGATTCGGTGTTCGGCACCTTGATCGCCTCTGGTGGCGGCGGCGGCGGCGCGCGGGACGGCGGCACAGCGTTGATTAATGGTCTTCCCGGTGGCAGCGGCGGTGGCGGCAGTCCTAGAGATGGTGCCCCGCAAGGCATGGGCGGCACGAACAGTCCGGCCGGCCAAGGCTATCCGGGCGGTAATGGTGGTAATTGGGGCGGGGGTGGCGGCGGTGGTGGTGGTGCAGGAGTTGCTGGAGCGAACGCCAGCGGCAATAACGCCGGTGCGGGCGGGAATGGCTTGGCTTACTCGATCTCAGGTTCCAGCACGACCTATGCGGGTGGCGGCGGCGGTGGAGGCTACTCTGGTGGCGGATCTGCTGCGGCTGGAGGAGATGGTGGCGGCGGCGCGGGTTCCACGACTGCTAACGGCGCAAACGGTGTCCCCAATACAGGCGGTGGCGGCGGTGGTGGCGCCTATCAGCAAGACGGTGGCAACGGCGGCTCGGGCATCGTCATCGTCAGGTACCCCTACCTCCCGAACATGTTCATGATCCAGCTCGCCAGCCCGGCGAACAGCCAGAGTTTCAACTCCACGGCGTCGGTTTCCGCGATTGCCTCGGTTTACAGCGGCACACCGCCTTACACGGTGAACTTCTATCTGGACTCCAATCTGGTCTCGACGGCCAACAACGCCACCAACCCGGTGACCGTGGATCTCGGCCTGCTGCCCCTCGGGTCGCACACCCTCTACGCCACGGCAACCGACAGCACTTCGACGGTCAGCTCCGAAACCCATACCTTCACGGTCGAAACGGACACCACCGCACCGACACCGAATCCGATGACATTCGTTAGTGTGCCGGCCTGGGCTGGCCCCGGCTCGGTCACCATGACGGCCACCACCGCCACAGACGCCTGGTCGCCCCCTGTGCTGTATTTCTTCGAGAACACCATCAACAGCGCCAACTCGGGCTGGATCTCCGGCACGGCCTGGACCGACACCGGCCTGACGGCGGGGACTTTGTACGGCTACCGCGTCAAGGCACGCGACGCGACGGGCAACGAAACCGCTTGGTCCGGAGTAGCCAGCGCGGTGGTGCCGTTACCGGGCCAGGTGCCCTTGGATTTCGAGTTTGTGACTGCCGGCAGCAGTTCCCCTCCCGCAGGCTGGAGCGTGGTGACCGTGCCCGGTAAAAGCGGCAGCTACACCGCGACCGCCAGCGGTCTGGGCAGCAACGGGACCGGTGGCAGTAGTGGCCTGGGCGGACAGTTGACCGCGAGCACCCCGGTCTTCTCCATCAACTTGCCGGGCGTTTACCTCGTCAACAGCGGATATCCTAACGGCTTGGATGTGCGGCAGGCGATTACCGGCAGCTACGACTTGAACATGTCCGGCGGCAGTGCCTACGGCTCCTGCGCCTTCCTGTTCGGGGACATCGCGTCCGGCCTGCCGGGCACCGCGGGGAGCTTGCTCGAGATCGCGAACAAGCTAAGCGTGTTCAACAACGATCCCGACCAGATCATCAACGGCGCGGGATCCGCGTTGGTCGTCCGTCCCGCGGACTCACAAAGATGCAATGTCGGGACCTGGTACCGGGTCAGCTTCACCTGGACTCCCACCAGCGGGACCACGGGGGATTTGTCTTACATGGTCAATGCCTATTCCGCAGGCGCCTGGAAACCGAACTATGGCGCCAGCGTGAGCGGGTTCGCCTTTGATAATCCCCAAGCGTACTTCGGCTTCAGCAGCATGGTGGCGCCGAGCACGATTTTCGACAACATCAACATCACTGGCACGGCCTACAGCGCTTCCGTCAGCTATGCCTCATGGCAAGCGGCCAACAGCACCTCCCAAGGCCTCAACGGCGACCACGACAACGATGGCGTCCCCAACGGCATCGAGTACTTCCTCGGCGGCAACACCAACACCACCGGCTTCACCGCCCTGCCCGGCGTATCTAACAGCGGCGGCACGCTCAGCGTGACCTGGCCCAAAGGCAGCGGCTACACCGGCACCTACGGCACCGATTTCGTCGTGGAAACCTCCGAGACGCTAACGGGCGACTGGCAGATTGAAACCCTCGGCGGCGGTCAAGTGACGGACGACCCAGGCTACGTGAAGTACACCTTCCCGTCACCGCTCGGCAGCAGGAAATTCGCCCGCCTCAAGGTGACCGGGCCGTGAGCGGAGAAATGGTAGGGACCAGCGGCCTCGCTGGTCCCTCTTTGCCCCTGAGGGCGAGGTGTCATTGCCGGGTCCATGCGCCGCCCCCAAAGCGAATCCCTGTCAATCACCAGCCACCATCCACCATCATGAAAACAAGCAATTGGTTCATCCCACCGAAACCCGCCCCATTACCCGCCCTTATGGCTCTGGCGCTGGCCGGCAACGCGTGGGCGACCTCGCCCTACGACCTGCCATACGGCGTCCAGTGGAGCTTCATCAGCGGCAATAGCAACGCCGACAACCCGGACTACTGCGGGGTGAGCCCCGACGGAACCGTCTGGATGACCAACGCTGGGACCGCCAGCGGAATCACTATGACTTGGGGGAACCCGGGCAGCGTCTATGGCGGCCAATTGCCCTGCGGCTACGGTCAGATCAGCCCCCTCGGCGGGATCCTGCAGGCCAACGACTTCCCGGGCGTCCCGGGCATCAGCGGCTACAACCAAGGCTCTGCGCCCACGGTGTATTTCGCGGGGAACAACCCCACCGCCCATGTCCACCTGAGCGTCAACAGCGCCGCCAAGTGGACCGACGCCAGCCCTGCCGACTTGATCAGCAAGAATACCTCTTTGATTAGCTTCACGCTCAGCTCTCTGGCAGGCTCGCCTCCGGTCGATTACAACGGCACACCGAGCGTCACGCTGCCCGTCAAGAACGCGGCCGGGCTTGATCCCACCAAGAAGTTCAGCCACGAACTGCTCAATACCAACTTTTACAACGGCGCCGCCCACGACAGCGCCGTGGCCTCCGACGGCACCATCTACTGGTGCACCCAAAACCAGAACACCGACGCCGCCGCGCCCGACATGTTCACGGTCGGCGATTTCAGCGGCCCCTACGACAAGAGCTACAAGCTCTCCTACGCGAGTCGGGGCAACAATGAGAATCTCCTCCAGAAGCTCAGCCCGGGCGATTTCGACTTCAACAAATTCGTCGACTTTGCCGACGTGCAAATTGCGGGCACCGCGACCAAGCCCGGCCTGCCCGGAGTCGATACCTACGACTTCAACGGGGACGAACGGCCGGCAGCACCGGCGCCACCCTGCGATACAGGGACAGCGACGGCCAGGTCTGGATCCATGCCGGCGAGGCGGCCGGCGGAATCGTCACATCCTTTCAGTTGGAGAACGCCGCGGGCACATTCGTGCCGGCCAATAGCCAACACAGCACATCATGAAAAACACGATCAGTAGAAGACGGTTTGTCACCACCACCGCCGCCACCGGCTTGTTCAGCATGGTCCCCCGCCACTTGCCGGGTGCCCCCGGCCAAACTCCGCCCGGCGGGAAACTCAACATCGCGGTCATCGGCCTCGGGGTGATGGGCAGCTCCAACGTCAAGGCCTGCGCCAATGAAAACATCGTCGCCTTGTGTGACGTGGACCACCACAACGCGGCAGATTCCGTCAAGGCCTTTCCCAAGGCGGCGGTTTACAAGGACCACCGCGTGATGTTAGAGAAGCAGCAGGACATCGACGCGGTGCTCATCGCGACGCCGGACCACACCCACGCGGTGATCGCCATGGCGGCGCTGCGGGCCGGCAAGCACGTTTTCTGCCAGAAGCCGCTGACCCATGATATCTACGAGTCGCGCATGCTGGCCAAGGCGGCGAAGGATGCCGGGGTGGTCACCCAGATGGGAATTCAGGGACATTCCCAGGAGGGCCTGCGCCTGATTTGCGAATGGATCTGGGCCGGCGCGATCGGCACGGTGCGCGAAGTCGATGCCTGGTGCGCGCTTTCCTATTCGCCGCACGGTCACGCGTGGTGGAGTTCGCCGCTGGGCGACCGGCCCAAGGATGGCCTGGCGGTGCCGACGGATCTCGACTGGGACCTGTGGCTCGGGCCGGCCCCCGAGCGACCCTATCACCGTTGCTATCACCCGTCGGTGTGGCGGTGCTGGTGGGATTTCGGTTGCGGCATGATGGGCGACCGCGGCGCCCACACCCTGGATTCCGTCTGCTCGGCCCTGAAACTGGGCGCTCCCACCTCGATCGAGGGTTCGGGCATCGTCGGCGGCAATGCCGAGGTCCATCCCGACAAGGCGGTGGTGGTCTATCAGTTCCCGGAACGCGAAGGGTTGCCGCCGCTCAAGCTGACCTGGTATGAGGGGCAGGAGCCGCCGCGCCCCAAAGAGCTGGAAGACGGGCGCGGCCTTCCGGATGGCGGCGGTGTGTTGTTCAAGGGCGACAAGGGCACGATCGTGTGCGGCGTTTATGGTGACAGCCCGCGCCTGATTCCCGAGACCGCGATGAAAGCCTTCCAGCGCCCGGAAAAGACCCTGCCCAGAATCAAGGGCAGCCACGAACAAAACTGGATCGATGCGATCAAGGCCGGCACCAAGGCCAGCGCGGATTTCAGCTACTCCGGCCCTTTGACCGAACTCGCCTTGTTAGGAAATCTCGCCAAGCGGTTTCCCAACCAGAAGCTGCTTTGGAACAACGAACTCATGAAGGTGACCAACCTTGATGCAGCCAATGAGTGGGTGCGCAGACCTTATCGCAAGGGCTGGTCGCTTTGATGCCAATGCATGGGAATGAAACACGAATTGAACAACACGCTTGCACCGATTCCCGGGGCAAGCACACCCGAACCAACCAACAAAGTGCAAGCAAAACATATGAAAAGAATGATCCCAACCCTCGTGACCGTCCTGACCACAACCCTGCTGGCTGCTTCCGTCCGCGCAGAGCGCGATGATGCCGCTGCCGAGAAACTGGGTTTCAAGCTGGGTATGCAAAGCTACACTTACCGTGCGGATACCGGTCACTGGTTGAGGGCGAAAAAGTATCCGGCAGAGAATCTGAAGCTTCTCGAAGGCCGCATTGTTTCCTCGCACTTCAAGGATCTTGATGAAAAGAAATCTGATGTTGTCTATGGAACCGGCGTGGCAGACGTCAAAGCCATGATGAAAGAACTCAAGCGGCAGGATTTCAAGGGGCTTCTGAGCATCGAGTATGAGCACGGCGATCTCGCCCACCTCGATGCCACGATTCCCCAATGCGTCGCCGCGTTTGACAAGATTGCCGCCGAAGTCGCCGGTAAATAGGAATTCCACAAGGGATACAGACGGTACACATATTGCCGATATGACAACCACGATGAAAGCACACCAAACGATGAAAACAACAAAAATGTTAGTTATGGGCTTCCTGCTGGCGGCGCTGCCGACGGGTGTCGCCACCGTGTCGGCGGCAGCGCCGGAAACACCGCTCACCGCGGCGGGCCAGAAGCTCGAAGCGCGGTATGCCGAGCAACTCAAGGCCCTGCAGGCGGAGATCGCCAGGGAGGTGCCGGCCGTGGGTGAGGCGAAGAAAGCCGCCTACCTGGCGGCCCGCGAAGCGGTCAGCAAGGCGGAGATCGCGGTGAACGCGGCGCAGCAACCCCTGGCCAAGATTCCTGAAGCAAAAGAGGCTATTGGTATCTGGAAGAAATATTCGCTTCCGGATGCCACAAAAAAGATCGCCGAGGCCCGGGAGGAGCTAAAGACGGCGACCACGGACGATGCTCGTGCGGCGGCGCAAAAGACCTTGGCAGCGCAGGAGGAACGCCTGGCATCGGTAACTGCCAGGCTCAAGGCGGCCGAGGAGGAGATTGCCAAGTCAGAAAGCGTCCAAGGAAAAGACGTTCAAGCAAAATTTGTCCAGGCGAGTCAGGCCGCCCAGGCCGCCTTGGCCCAGGCGCAATCCAATGGGCTTGCGGCGGCCAACGTTCTCCTGACTGCGGCGGGTTCCTTCCTGACCAGCGACCGACTGGATGCCAGCTTGGTCAAATTCGTCGTCCTGTTCGAGGCCACGCCGCGTGGTCTGGCGGAATTCGCCCAACAGGGGGCGGAGCAGGCGGCGCTGGTCGACGAGTTGCTGGCGGATGGCGATCTGATGAAGCGGATGGTAATGGCCGACGGTGCCGCCGGCGGCAAGTACGGCCGGGCGATGGAGATTCACACGGCGATCCGGAAGGCCAGCCCGAAGGCCAAGGAGGGCGTGTTGCAGCAACTGACGCTGGCGGTTGCCTTGGAACACGCGGTGCCGGTCAAACAAGACAATCCAGCCGAAAAATCTGCTGCCCCGGCCACTGTCGATCCGGTCAAACGCTACCTGGCTTACGAGCAAGCATACGGGGACGGTGAGTTGGATGCGGCCTTCAAGGATTTGACGGTCTGGGATCTTCGGTTCGTGGTTAATGGCGATGAGCCGGATGAAACTGCGGCATGGGGCCGTGAAATGCTCCGGAACTACCGGCCCGACATCATCTTTGATCCTGACGATGCCTGGCGCTACGTCAATGCGGTGAGGACGGATGTCAAGTACGGGTCGCAGGACTGCAAGTTCGACCGGCCTTCCCTGCAGAATTACCAGAACATCATCATGAACGGCGGCGTCTGCGGGCGGCGTGCTTTCTTTGGGCGTTTCATTCTGCGTGCCTTCGGCATCCCGACCACGGCTCGGCCGCAGTCCGGGCACGGCGCGTTGATCCACTGGACTCCTGCCGGTTGGGTGCCTTGCCTTGGCGGCGGCTGGGGCAGCGGTTGGACCGGGACCCGTTACAACGGCGACCTGGATTTTCTGGCGACTAGCCAAGCGCGCGCCGCCGGCGAAGCCTACCTGCTGCAGGTCAAACGTGCCCAGTGGATTGGCGACGTCGTCGGCGAGAAGCGGGTCTTCGGATTCTCCTGCGGCGAGCCGGGCCTGTGGTACGGCGCATCCCTTTACCGGCAAATGGCGATTATTGAAGCCGCCAAGGCCAAGACCCTTGCGGCGGTCGGCACCCATCTTGGCGAGGCGAATGAATCGGCTGAAACCAAGGCGGCGGCGGTGGTGAAGGCGCCGGTGACTGACGCTGACAAGAAGGTGGTGGTCGGTTCGAACGGCGTGATCACCATCCCGGCTGCGGCCTGCAGCGGTGTGCAGCCCGTGAAGAGTTTCCTTGGTGGACTGCAGGCGTTCTGCGGTGGCGAGTTCAACTGCGAGGTGGATGTTCCGAACCCCGGCAAATACCGGCTGACGGCCCGCGTGGTGACGGTGCGTGACGGAGGGAAGATTCAACTGACGGCGCATGGGGCCAAGGACGCTGTTGACATTGTCATTCCGTACACCTGCGGCCAATGGGAACAGACCCAGCCCGTGGAGGTCACGCTGGCTCAGGGCAAAAACGTGCTGGGCTTTTCGCAACCGGAACGGGGCATCACACTCAAGGCCATCACCCTGACGCCGGTGAGATAACCAAGGGAATTTTCGTTAGATCAAACAACCCATAAACCAACCAACCAACCAACCAACCAAAACAGACAATATGAAGCAACGAATCAGCAGCATGATCATGATCGCCGCAGTGGCGCTGGCCGCCAGCGGCCGGGCGGCCGACGATGGCAGCAAACCGGCGGACCTGTCGAAACCGGTCAAGGTGTTCATCCTGCTGGGGCAGTCCAACATGGTCGGAATGGGCAAGCTCTCCGGCGGCAGCATGCGCTGGGGCAAGGAGTTCATCGCGCCCGTGGTTTCGGTCTATCCGGGTGCCTATGATCCCAAAGCCGATTACGACTCGCTGAAACCGGAGAAGACCGTCGCGCTCCAGAGTTTTGGCGGCACCGAGCCCACCCCCTATCCAGGCGGCGGCACCCAGGTCGTGCGCGGCTTTCTCCAGCCCGCGGAAACCGGGCTCTATGAGTTCAATCCCGGTTACGGGGATTCCGAACATAACATCATGGTGGTGAATGGCGTGGAAGTGCACCGCATGGTGCCTGGCGGCAAAGCCGTGAAGAAATCCGTCAAACTGACAGCCGGCGAAAAAGTCCCGTTCAAAATAACCTATCTGATAGAGCATGCCGATGGGTTGGGGTGGATGACCCGCGTGGATGTGCCGGGCACACTCAACACCCTCGTTCGCCAGCAAGGCAAGTTCCCTTATCTGCTCGACGGGGCAGGCAACTGGGCCGTACGGCAGGATGTCCGTTTTGTGCGCTACATGTCCGGCCAGGGCCCGCTCAACAACGAATGGATGGGCATCAAGGGCGGTACCATCGGTCCGGAGTTCGGCATCGGGCAGGTGGTGGGCAACGCGATTGACGCGCCGGTGATGCTCCTCAAGTGCTGCATCGGCAACCGGAGCCTGGGCTGGGACTACCTGCCGCCCGGCAGCGAGCGGTTTGTGGAGAACGGAAAGGTCTATGCCGGCTACAAGGATAGGCCGGATTCCTGGCCGGTGGACCCTGCCAAAGGCAAGGCGACGGAGCCGCCGCCGTGGCTGGACAAAAACGGCAAACCCATCGAATGGTGGGCCGGCCTGCAGTATGACGCCGACACCGGAGATGCGAAGAAGGTGCTGGCGGACCTCGCCACCCACTACCCCGACGCGAAGAATTACGAAGTCGCCGGCTTCTTCTTCTGGCAGGGCGAAAAGGACGGCGGCAACGTGGTGCATGCCGCGCGTTACGAGACGAATCTCGTCAACTTCATCAAGGCGCTGCGCAAGGACTTGAATTGCCCGGACGCGAAGTTCGTTCTAGGCACCATGGGCGAAGCCGTGAAGGGCAGCGGCGACAAGGTGATGGAAGGACAGTTCGCGGTGGACGGTACCAGCGGCAAGCACCCTGAATTCAAGGGCAACGTGGCCACGGTCTATACCCACCCGATGGCCCAGGGCGGCGGCGGCAACGGCCATTACGGCGGCAACGCGGAGGTCTATATGGACGTCGGCGAAGCCATGGGCAAGGCGATGCTCGAACTACTGAAGAACCAGAAGTGAACCCGGCGGCCGGAATGCCGCGGAAGATGGTACACATATTACCGAATGACAACCAAGATGAAAGCACACCAAACGATGAAAACAACCAAAATGTTAGTTATTGGCTTCCTGCTGGCGGCGCTGCCGGCTGGCGTCACCACCGTGTCGGCGGCAGCGCCGGAAACACCGCTCACCGCGGCGGGGCAGAAACTCGAAGCGCGGTATGCCGACCAACTCAAGCCCCTGCAGGCGGAGATCGAAAAGGCGCTGCCGAAGATCGACGAGCAGAAGAAGGCGGCCTTCCTGGAGGCCGCCAAGGACGGGAAATCGGCCGCAGCGCAGGAGAAGGTAACCAAGGCCGTCGCCGAGCTGAACCTGTATCCTGTTCTAACGGACGCCAAGCTGGATGCGAAACTGGTTCCATTCGTCGTTTTGCAGAACGCGACACCCAGGGGGCTGGCCGAGTTCGCCCAGCAGGGGGCGGAGCAGACGGCGCTGGTTGACAAGTTGCTGGCGGATCCCGAGCTGATGAAGCAGATGCTCGTGGCCGACGGCGCCAAGGAGAACAAATATGGCCGGGCGATGGAGATCTACACTGCCATTCAGAAAGTCAGCGCGAAAGCCAAGGAAGGCGTCTTGCAGCGGCTGGCGCTGGCCATTGCACTGGAGCACGCGGTGCCGGTCAAGCAGGACAATCCTGTCGCAAAGGCCGGTATCCCGGCCACCGTCGATCCGGTCAAGCGCTACCTGGCCCGCGAAAAAACCTACTTGGACGGCGAGTTGGATTCGGCCTTCAAGGATTTGACGGCATGGGATCTCCGGTTCGTGGTGGATGGCGACGAGCCGGACGAAGTCTCCGCCTGGGGTCGTCAGATGCTGCGCAACTACCGGCCGGACCTCGTCACCAATCCCGACTACGGTTGGCGTTACGTGCAGGCGGTCTCGACTGACGTCAAGTACGGTTCGGGTGACGTGAAGTTCGACCGGCCCGAGTTGCAGAACTACCAGAACATCATCATGAACGGCGGCGTGTGCGGGCGGCGCGCGTTCTTCGGGCGTTTCATCCTGCGGGCTTTCGGAATTCCGACCACGGCACGGCCGCAAAGCGGTCACGGCGCGCTGGTGCACTGGACGCCCAAGGGCTGGGTGCCCTGCCTTGGCGGCGGCTGGGGCAGCGGATGGACAGGAACGCGCTACAAGAACGACCTCGATTTCCTGGCGACGACACAGGCCCGGGAAAGCAAGGACGCTTTCCTGCAGGTGAAGCGGGCCCAGTGGTTTGGCGATGTTGCGGGTGAGGTTCCGGTTTATGAACTTCATGAGGGCGTTCCCGGTTTCTGGTATGGCGTGTCGCTCTACACGCAGCGCGACATCATCGAGAAGGCCAAGGCCAAGGTGTTGGCAGCGGTCGGGACGAACCTCGGCGAGTCGAATGAGACCGGTGAGAAGCCAGCCACCGAAACGGTTGGCATGACCGACGACGACAAGAAGGTTGCTGTAGGCCAGGACGGTGTGATCACGATACCGGCCGCCGCATACAGCAAGCCGTCCGGCAACACGGCGGAGGTTAGAACCATAAAGAGCTTCGCGGGCGGCCAGCAGATCTTGCTTCCGAGGTTCGCCCGTGAGGGCCTGACCATCCTGCGGGGCGGTGGGTGGAGGGGTGATGCCAGCGGCTGCAAGTCCGGGGCACGCCTCCTCAGCGGCGGTTACGGCGCTTACAACAACTGGGGATTCCGGGCGGCCATAACCCCTTCCGCGAAAGACCCACAGCAGAACCTGACGTTCGATCTTGGGGGCGGCGTGGCCATGGATTTCGTCTTCATCAAGCCCGGCACCTTCGTGATGGGAGGCGAAAGCACGACGGATGGAAGGTTCGAGTGCGTCGAGGTGCCGAAGCACGAGGTCACCATCACCAAAGGTTTTTATCTGGGGAAGTACGAGGTGACGCAGGCGCAGTATCAGCTCATCATGGGCGAGAATCCAAGCGGGGCGACCAAAGATCCGAACTGCCCGGCCGACACAGTCGGCGAGGCGGATGCGGTGAGCTTCTGCGCGAAGCTTGCCGGGAAAAGCCTGCGGAGTGTGCGGCTTCCCACCGAGGCTGAGTGGGAATACGCCTGCCGCGCCGGCAGCAAGACGGCGTGGTTCTTCGGCGACGATCCCGCGCAACTCGGCGACTATGCCTGGTTCCAGGACAACGATGGCGGCAAGTCGCATCCGGTGGGCCAGAAGAAGCCCAATCCCTGGGGGCTCTATGATATCCACGGCAACGTCTGCGAGCGCGTGGCGGACACCTATGTCCGGGACTATTATGCCAAGAGCCCGAAGGAGGATCCGGTCGGGCCGGCACGGACGGGGTATTCGAGTTTCGACTATACGATCAACGTCCCACGACCGGGAACGTATGCTCTAACGGCGCTGGTGGTTACGAACAACTACCATCAGAAGATCAACGTCTCTGCGAACGGCGATGGGGCGGAGGTCAGCATGGTTCTGCCCTTCACGTGCGGGCAGTGGAAGGACAGCGAACCGGTGACGCTCACCCTCAAGCAGGGCGAGAACACCCTGCAATTCTCGCGCACCGATCCGCCGCAGGCCGGGATCGCCGTCAAGTCTTTCACCTTGAAGCCGGTGAGGTAGAACAAAGTTAAAGGAAAGAGATAGCACATGAACAACACGTGGACGCAGGAAAAGTCAAGACAGTGGATGTTTGGGGTTTCGTTGGGACTCTGGGTGTTCGGAGCGCTGGGGGCGATGGCCGCACCGGTTCCCGCCACACTTCCCCGCCCGGACGGCAAGCCGGCGGACATGACCAAGAAGGTCAAGGTTTACATCTTGGCCGGGCAGTCGAACATGGTTGGCTTCGGCCTGCTCACGGGGGCAGGGCCTGTCTATCCCGGCATCTATCTGTCGGCCGATCCGGTGATCCTGCCGGGGCGGATGCCGGTCGGCACGTCGGCGCTGCTGCCGCTAAAAGTCTATCAGTCGGCGGCCAACGACGCGCCTCCCGGCGCCAAGGTGGCCATCTACCAAGGTGCCTATGATCCGAAGGCCGACTACGCAACGATGCAGCCCGTGAAGGAAACCACTGTGGCTTTGGGCACGGTGGCCGAGAAGCTGCCGGTGATCGACGGTGCGCACACGGTGGTGGCCAGGACGTTTGTCGAAGTGCCGGCGACCGGCACCTACCTGATTCACCCCGGCTGTGAAGACAGCACCCATGCCATCGCCGTTCTGGACGGCAAAGAAGTCTATCGCCGGAACCCCGGCGAAAAGGCGGTGCTGAGCAAAGTCACCCTCGAGCAATGCAAACGCTACCCGGTCGTGATCACCTACCTGAAAAACGGGTCGGCGGCGTTTTGGCTCGAACAGGTTGATCTCAAGGGCAAGGGGGATCTGACCACATGCATTGCGGCAGGCAAATTCCCGTGGTTCGCAGAAGCCGATGGGAAGTGGTCGGTGCGCAACGACGTGACCTACCGGGAAGTGCGGCTCTCGCAGGAGGCGTTTGGCAGCGGCGGCCCCTTGAGCGCCACCTCGAATGGCGGCAGGTTCATCGGCCCCGAGGTGCCGTTTGGCTTTGTGATGGGGACGTATCACGAGGAGCCGGTGCTGCTGATCGAATCCTCGATTGGCAACCGGTCCCTGAACTGGGACTTCCGCCCGCCATCCAGCGGCAAGACGGATCGCCCCGGGGCGGATCAGTGGGAAGGCATGGAATACCGCCTCATGGTGGAGGGCGTTCACAAGGTGCTCAAGAACCTCGACAAGGTCGTTCCCGGCTACACGGGGCAGGGTTACGAGATCACCGGCTTTGTCTGGTGGCAGGGGCACAAGGATGCAGGTTCGTCGAAGGAGGAATACGAGAAACACCTGGTCAACCTGATCCAAGACCTGCGCAAGGAGTTCAAGGCACCCGACATGCGGGCGGCAATCGCTACGGTCGGGTTCGATGGATTCAAGTTGTCGGAGGGTCCGTGGAAAGGCGTCTGGGAGGCACAGATGGCGGTGGGCGACCCGAAGCAGCATCCCGAATTTGCCGGCAAGGTGGCCAGCGCGGACACCCGCGGCTTCTGGCGGTCTCAAGGCGAGTCGCCGACCGGGACCGGCTACCACTACAACCATAATGCCGAGACCTTCGTGCTGACCGGCGATGCGCTCGGCCGCGCCATGGTGGAACTGCTGGGCGGCAAGGCGGAGAAGCCGGTGCTGCCTTCCGAGCCTGCCATGGATCCGAATGTGGCGCTGATTTACTCCGACAGCGTGATCAATCAATGGGCCAAACCCAGCGGCAACCCGACACCGGAGCAATACCGGAAGATGGCACAGGGGCTCCGTCCGATCCTCCTCGACACAATGATTCCGGATTTCATCGGAACGGCGTTCAGCGGCAACAGTCTGGAGCTGAAGGGCCTGCTGAAAGGGGAAAGGCCGGCTCAGACGGGCGCAGGGATAAGCAGCCAGTTGGACACGTTGATCGGCTATTTCGAAGCGGCCGGGGAATTCGATTATAGCTGGCATGCGTTCGGCCCGAAAATGGATACGGCCAAGTGGCACTACCACAGCTTCGACCCGCCGGAGAAGCAGGATCCAGCCAAGAGTGACCGTTACCGCAAGATCACATTTCCTGCCGGGATGGAGAATTGGTTTGCCAGTGACTTCGATCCGGTCAAAGCGGGCTGGAAAGAGGGGGCGGCTCCCTTCGGTCAGAGAGACGGCAAACTGGTCCCACTGAGGGAACATTGTAATCAAGACCGCTGCGGTTGTGACAAAGCTCCGGCGACTCTGTGGGAAAAGGAGGTGCTGCTGATGCGACAGACCTTCGACCTGCCGCCGGTGAAGGCCGGGCATCTCTACCGGTTCATTCTCGGCGGCGCCGGCTGCGACCGCACCGGTGAAGGCTTCGCCATCTATGTCAACGGCAAGCAACTGACCCAGGTGAATGGCGGGTTATTCAAAGACCCGGGCGTACGCGGCGCCTTCGTCTATGGCGATTGCCTGCCGGAACTCAAAGGCGGCAAGGTGACCTTCGCGGTTATCAACTTCCTGCGCTACACGCACTTCCGCGATCAGCCCGCGCCGCCCAGCGGCCATGTCAGCCTGTGGATTGAGGAGGCCCAGGTGCCGCCGGCTTTGATGAAGGCGTTTGAGGACAACAAGTGATGGGAGATGGTAAAGGATAACATATGAAGATACGTAATTTACATAGATATAACTCCCCGCAAGTGGTTCTGGCCGTGGCGGCCATGGTTGTTGTGGCCATGTCGGCGCCTGCTCAAGCGGGTGATCCGACAACCACGCTTTGGTATTCCCGTCCCGCGCGAAGCTGGCAGCACGAAGCCTTGCCCATCGGCAATGGCCGGATGGGTGCCATGATCTTCGGCGGCGTCGGCCACGAACGCATCGCGCTCAACGAGGACACCGTTTGGTCCGGTTCCCGGGTCAACTGGAATCGTCAAGGCGCATCCACGAATCTTCCAAAAATCCGCGAGCTGCTCCTGGCCGGCAAGAATGCCGAGGCGGAGAAGCTGGTCAATGAGACCTTCACCTGCGTGGGCGGCGGATCACGCGGCGGGGCACGCGGCCCGTGGGGGTGCTACCAGGAACTCGGCAACCTCCACCTTGTCTGGGACTCGGATGTTACGTCCGTTCCGCTCGATGAGTGGAAATACAAGATGATGGAGGCGGCGGACATTGATGACGTCCAAAAGCGATGGGCCGAACTCGAGCGGCAGGCCGGGGAGGCGGTGAAGGTGGGGACGGATGACAGCGGGTGGACCGACTACGTCCTTGCCGGCGGCAAAGCGGTCAAGGGCGCGAGGGTTTTCAAAATCGGTGACAGGGCTGTGCTGCGCCGTCACCTGAAGCTGACGAAGAACCAAGTGGACGGACTGGGGGTGCTGCGGGTCGGCCCGGAGGCGAGGAACGGACGGGTCTTCGTCAACGGGCACGCCGTCGGTGAGTTGGAAGGCTGGCAGAGCGTGGGACACGAGTTGTTCGAGGGCGATGTCAGCCGGTTTCTCGTGGCGGGTGACAACGTGATTGCGATCGATTGTATGAACTACCGGCAACGGGGCCAACTGCCGTTGTCCGTGTCGCTTGATCCACGGGAGGAGACGCAACGATACCGGCGCAGCCTCGATTTGCGTGACGCGGTGGCATCGGTCGAATACGAGAAGGACGGCGTGACCTACACCCGCGAGGCCTTCGCCAGCGCGCCGGAGCAGGTGATGGTCTTCCGTTTCACCGCCAGCAAACCTGGAAAGGTCTCGTTCACCGCTTCTTTGGACCGCTTGGCGAGCTTCACGACGCAAGCCGACGGTACGGCCGGGCTGCTGATGACCGGTCAGACATCGAGCGGCCAGTCCCAAGTCGAGGGACTGAAGTTCGTCGCACGCCTGCGTGCGCTCCACAGCGGCGGCAAGGTGTCGGTGAGCGGCAACACATTGCATGTCGACTCCGCCGACGAGGTCGTGCTGCTGGTCGCCGCCGCGACGGACTATCAGGGATTCGCCGGGCGCAACACGCCCGACCCGGTTGCCGCGACTGCCGATGACATTGCCCGCGCGGCCGGCAAGCCGTTCGCTCAAATACGCTCCGCGCACGTTACCGATCACCGCAGCTATTTTGACCGTGTCAGCATCCGCCTCGACGACGGCAAGGAAGAAAGCCGAACAGCAGGCAATCTGCCGACCGACGAGCGGCTGGCGGTCTTGGCCAAAGGCGAATCGGATCCGTCCCTGGCAGCGCTGTACTTCAACTACGGTCGCTACTTGCTCATCAACAGCTCGCGCCCCGGTTGCATGCCCGCCAACCTGCAGGGTATCTGGGCCGAGGGCATTCAGACGGAGTGGAACTGCGATTACCACATCGACATCAACGTGCAGATGAACTACTGGCCGGCCGAGGTGACTGGTTTGGGCGACTGCCATACGCCGCTGTTCAAGCTGATCGAGTCCTTGCAGAAGCCCGGAGCCGAGACCGCCAAGGAGTACTACAACGCCGATGGATGGGTGGCGCATGTGATCACCAACGTGTGGGGTTTCACCGCGCCGGGTGAGCAGGCAGGGTGGGGTGCCACTGCCACCGGCTCGCCTTGGTTGTGCGATCACCTGTGGGAGCATTACGACTACAATCGCGACAAGGAGTTTCTCAAGTGGGCCTATCCGATCATGAAAGGCTCCGCCGAGTTCTTTCTCGACATGCTGATCACCGATCCGAAGACCGGCTGGCTGGTGACCGCACCGTCCAACTCCCCTGAAAACACCTTCAAAACGTCGGACGGCCAGGTCGCCCGCATCTGCATGGGACCCACCATGGACATGCAGATCCTCCGCGAATTGTTCGGCAACTGTATCGAGGCGGCCAGGGAACTGGGGATTGATGAAGAGTTTCGCGTGCGTCTGGCCGCGACCCGGGCCAAGCTGGCGCCAAACCAGATTGGCAAGCACGGGCAGCTTCAGGAATGGCTGGAGGATTACGAGGAAGTCGAAATCAACCACCGGCACGTCTCGCATCTCTACGGGCTTCATCCGTACGACGAAATCACACCGGAAAGCACGCCCGAGCTGGCCAAGGCCGCACGCGTCACGCTCGAACGGCGGAGCGACGCCAGCACCGGCTGGTCCATGGCTTGGAAAGCGAACTTCTGGACCCGCTTGCACGACGGCAACCGCGCCCACCAGTTGCTAACGATGTTGATCAAGGGGGGCGGGCGGAACCTGCTTTGCCAGCATGCCCCATTTCAGATTGACGGCAATTTCGGCGGCACCGCGGCCATCGCGGAAATGCTTCTCCAAAGCCATGGCGGCGTCATCCGGTTGCTGCCGGCCCTGCCCGATGCCTGGCCTAACGGCAAAGTCACCGGCCTGCACGCGCGGGGCGGCTACGAGGTGGACATCGAATGGAAAGCCGGCAAGGTCACGACCTATCGGATCGCGGCGAAGGAAACCCAACCGGTCAAGGTGCGCGTGAACGGCGAAGTGAAGACGGTGAACGCGGAGAACTGAATCTTGTGAAACAGGCATATCAATCATGGATCTCCCTTCCGTACAGACGAAGAAAGGTAATTGATATGAAAGGCATTTTAATGTGGTGGCCACTGGTTGCTGGCTTGATGTTCTTGCCGTCGGTCGCGATGTCACAACCGTCGATCAATGTAAGCTCGATGTTTGGCGACCACGCGGTGATGCAGCGGGAGATGCCGGTGCCGGTCTGGGGTCGGAGCGAGCCGGGAGCGAAGTTGACTGTTGAGTTTGCCGGGCAGAAGAAAACCATCACTGCCAGCAAGGACGGCAAGTGGCTCGTCAAACTCGATCCGCTCAAGGCTAATGTCGTCCCGCAAGAGATGGTGATCGCCGACGGGGCCGGCAACAAAGTCGCGTTCAAGGACATCCTCGTCGGCGAAGTGTGGATTTGTTCCGGGCAGTCTAACATGCAGTACGGCTGGGGTAAGGAATCGCACCCGATGTTCAATTGGGGCGGAGAAGCGAATCTGGCCGCGTTGGTTGCTGACGCGCGGACGAAGCCGATCCGCGGTTTCACGGTGCTCCCTGATGTCGCGTTTGCGCCGAACGATCAATGCAAAGGCGCATGGTCCGCGGATGTCTCCGGCAGCGCGGTCGCTTTCGGGTTCAGCTATCATCTGTTTCAGCAACTGAAAGTGCCGGTGGGTGTGGTGGTGACGTGTTGGGGGAGTTCCAGCATCGAGGGGTGGACGCCGCGGGAGCTGACCGGGCAATTGCCGCACTTCAAGGCCATCATGGAGGGGTTCGACGCGAATACCAACGCGCAAAGCCGTGTCCGCGCAGCGATAGAGAAGGGCATCCAGCACGGCAATGTCTTTGTCCGGCAACAGCCCAACCTCCTCTACAATGCCATGCTGCATCCGGTGATTCCCTACGCCAGCCGCGGGATGGTATGGTATCAGGGCGAAGCCAATGCGGCAAAGCCCGACGAATACGCACAGAGCCTGCCGGTCTGGATCAACCGATTGCGCGCTGAATGGGAGCGCGACGACTTCCACTTCCTGGTCGTGATGTTACCGGGCTATGGCGACAAGATCTGGCCATGGTTCCGGGAAGTGCAACTGGGAATTCTGAAGACGCCGCACACCTCCGTGGCCAACACGATTGATCTCGGCGACGAGAAAAACATCCACCCCGCGGATAAGGCTCCAATTTGTGAGAGGCTAGCGCTGCTTGCGCGCCGCGATGTATACGGCGAGAAGATCGAGGCGCAGGGACCAATCTATAAAGGATCATCGGTTAAGGGGAATCGTGTCGTTGTTGAGTTCGACCACGCCGACGGCTTGAAGACAACAGACGGCGCAGCACCTGCTGGGTTCTTGCTAGCGGGCGCCGACAAGAAGTGGCTACCGGCCAAGGCTGTCCTCAACGGTAAGACAGTGGAACTCGAGGCCGAAGGTTTGGCGTCCCCGGCTCTTGTCCGCTATGCGTTTGACGGCAAGCCTACGGTGAATTTGGTGAATGGCGCGGACCTGCCGGCATACCCGTTCCGAACAGATGAATGGCCGCAGTGAGATGATAGAACTGACACAAAGGTGAACAAACTTAAAATGAAGAGGTAATGTGTATGACAATTATACGAGCAAAGGATCAAAGTATTTCAACTGCCGCCCGATGTGCGGTCGCCGCTGTCTTGGCGGTGCTTTCATGCCACAGCCAGGCAATCGCGGCTGAGAGTGCCGCCGGCACAAGGCGGATTGTTTGGTCGGCTGAGCCGGTGGTCATTCCGCCGAACACGCCCAGGCGGTTTTTCGAGGGCCTTTGGGGAAGCTCGGTGTATCCGCTAGGCAACGGACGGCTGGGTTGCACGGTCTTTGACGGAATCGCCGAGGAACACATCCAGTTCAACGAGGACACGCTGTGGACGGGAGATGAGGCCGAGACCGGCGCATTCCAGAACTTCGGGGACATGTTCATTACGATCGAAGGTCATGCGGACGCATCGCCAACCAACGGCACGTACCGGCGGGAACTCGATATCGAAAAGGCGCTCCACACCGTCACCTACGAGCATGCCGGCACCAGGTATCGGCGGGAGTACTTTGCCAGCCATCCGGCCAATGTGATGGTGTTCAGCTTCACCGCCGACAAGAAGGGTGCCTACACCGGGACGGTCAGTCTCCGGGATGCGCACCCGGGAGGGGAAATCAACGCGGCGGGCGGCACGATCACCTTGTCCGGCGCGCTTCGCCCCGGGCAGATCAAGCTGAAATACGAAGCCCAGGCCATGGTCCTGAACCAAGGCGGATCCGTCAGTGCGGCCAATGGCGTGGTGTCATTCAAGGGTTGCGACAGCCTGCTGATCCTGTTGGACGCCGGGACCGATTATCTCAACCAGCGCGACAAGGGCTGGAAACAGCAACATCCTCACCAGCGGATTGTGGAGAGGCTTGCCAAGGCAGCAGGAAGATCCTTCGATGACATGCTCGCCGAACATATCAAGGATTACCAGCAGTTGTTCAATCGCGTAACCCTGCAGCTTGGCGACACGGATGCGGAAACCCTTAAGCTCAGCACCGGTGATCGTCTAAAGGCATATCAAAGTCAGAAACCGGACCCTGATCTCGAGGAGATGCTGTTTCAATACGCGCGGTACCTGATGGTCAGCAGTTCGCGCCCCGGTGACCTGCCCGCCACCCTGCAGGGCGTCTGGAACCCCTATAACTGGCCGCCGTGGCGCAGCGATTACCACACGGACGTGAATGTGGAGATGAACTACTGGTTTGTGGACGCAGCAAACCTGTCCGAATGCTTTCAACCGCTCGCAGAGTGGGTGAACTCCATCCGGGAAGTGCGGCGGGAAGCGACCAAGAAGGAGTTCAATGTCCGCGGCTGGGCGACCCGTTCGGAGAACGGCATCTTCGGCGGCGCCACCTACCACTGGGTGCCGGGCGACGCGTCGTGGGTGGCGCAGAACCTCTGGGATCATTACGCGTTCACGCAGGATAAGGAATACCTGCGCACACGGGCGTATCCGGTGCTGAAGGAATTGTGTGAGTACTGGGAAGACTCCATGAAAACGAATTCTGCCGGCAAACTGGTTAGTCCGAAGAGTCAGTCGCCGGAGCACGGTCCGTTTGCCGAGGGCAATTCCTATGAACAGCAGTTGGCGTGGGATCTTCTTAACAACTACATCGAGGCATCAGAAGCGCTTGGTGCAGACAGCGAGTATCGGAAAAAAGTGGTTGATATGAAAGCTCGGCTGCTTGGCCCGCAGATCGGGAAATGGGGACAGTTGCAGGAGTGGGCCGAGGATCTTGATGATCCGCAAGACCGGCATCGGCACCTGTCGCACCTCATTGCCGTTCATCCCGGCAGGCAGATCTCGCCGGCAACCACGCCGGAATTGGCCGAGGCAGCCAAGGTCTCGATGAACGCGCGCGGCGACGGTGAAACCGGTTGGAGCAAGGCGTGGAAGATTTGCATTTGGGCGAGGCTGCGTGATGGCGACCGAGCGTACAAACTGGCCGGAGAGTTCATCAAGGGAAACGTTTATCCCAACCTCTGGGGCTGTTGTCCCCCGTTCCAGATCGACTGCAACTTCGGCTATGCGGCTGGCGTGGGCGAGATGTTGGTGCAGTCGCACCTTGGCGTTGTTGAACTCTTACCGGCATTGCCCAAGGCGTGGCCCACCGGCTCTGTCAGATGCCTGCGCGCCCGCGGCGGCTACGAGGTGGATATGGAATGGAAGGATGGCAAGTTGGCACGCGCGTTGATCCGGAATGTTTCCAGCCCGACCGGTGAGTGTGTGGTACGAATTAGCGGAGTAACCTCCAAAATCAATATTTCGCCCGGTCAGGCAAAGGAGTTTACCGGGAAAGAACTGTGATAGCGATGACGAACAAAGTGCATGTCCGTTAGGTAGTCATGCGGTTTGAGGACAAATATAAGACAACAAAGAAAGGCAGAAGTCTATGAATGGAAAAAAGTTGATATTCGTTGGAATGTTACTTGTTGCAGGTAACATCAAGGCAGACCTGGTGTCAGTCTCGGATAAGAACATCCTTAACGGATTGTCGCCTTATAACTGGGTGTGTAAGAGCAATTACGTCAGCTCCGCAATCTGCGGTGCTTCGCTGACAGTTTCCTTCCAGGGCACGAAGCAGGTGTCTATACAGGTGGATACGGAACACATCAACAAGGCAACGGCTGCCGCAAAGCGTTATCCAATCATTGCATGGTCAGTCAACGGCGGCACATTCCAGTCACACCAGCTTGCCGCCGACGAGAAAGATATACTGCTGGCTTCAAACACTGCAAACCCGGCAATCAGCCTTTACATAAAGGGAATGTCTCCTTTCGAGGACCGTTTCAACGGGGATGCTCCAGGCACGGCGCTGAAGATTACCGGGTTCTCTGTCGACAAAGGTGGCGCGACGAAGGCTGCCACGCTGCCTGCGGGAATCTGGCTCAACATCGGCGACTCGATAATGTCGGGTGATTGTGCCGCGTACACAGCAAGCCAGGGAAGGCCAGCAAATGATCTGTGGGCCGAGTCGGACGACGGGCAGGCGTCGTACGGCTACCTGCTTGCCAAACACTACGGCTACAGGGAATCGCGGATTGCAACAGGCGGCTACAACTGGGGTGGGGGGCTCGGCAACCTGCCTGACCTGGCAACCCTGATTGACCAGAGAACGTCGACCATCAAACGGATTGACGGAGAGAAGCTAAAGCCGGCGCCGGATGTGGTCCTCGTTAACCTCGGCGAGAATGGAGTTCCTGCCGATGCCGCTGTGATCGCGTCCCTGCGGAAGATACGCAGCAGGACCGGCCAGAAAACAAGAATTATCCTTATGATTCCGATTTCCGGAAAGGGACGCGCGGAAATCACAAGGGCATTCAATTCGTATGTGGATTCCGACAAGGACAGGGACATCCACCTCGTCGACCTCGGCCAGGTGAAATTTGAAACTGCCGATGGCCAGCATCCGACGGCGGCCGGCCACGAGGTTGTTTTCAAAGCCGCGCTGCAATTCATAGATCCAATGATTAAAAGCAAGGGTTACAGAAAATGAGAAGCATGAACAGCATGACCATGACGAAAATGATGATGGCCGCCACCTTGTTGTCGGGAGTGTTCTCCGTGAGCAGGGCGGAGGAGGCGGTGAGCGGTGTCCTTGAGCAGAAAGGAACAACCATGACAAAGTCGGTGAAGGAGGTGCAGGCGGATTTCTTGAAGTTGAAGTTCGGGATGTTCATCCACTTCAATCTCGAAACATACAAGGGCGTCCAGTGGGTTGAGGGCTACCACAGTCCTGCTGACTTCGCTCCGGGTGGAAAAATCGATACCGATGCGTGGGCCGATGCCGCCAAGAGTGCCGGAATGAAGTATGCCGTGCTGACGACCAAACACGTGTCGGGCTTCTGTCTGTGGGACAGCAAATACACCACGTATGACGTGATGAATCCCGAGTGCCCGTACCAGCAAGACCTCGTGGCGCAGTTCATCAAGTCGTTCACGAGTCGCGGGTTGAAGGTTGGGCTTTACTATTGTTGGCGACATCCCGGATTTGGCGATTTGAACAAGTATAAAGTTCTGCCGCCGGAGTGCGACCCGGCAACCCATTCCATGGCTGAGCAAATTGAGTTTCAAAAGAAGCAGATTGCCGAGTTGGTGGAGAAATACCCGGACGCTTTCTACATTTGGAACTATGCGCTCGACCCGGAAATTATGCCGGCCGAGCAGGCGACGGCGTTCATCCGCGGTCTGCGTCCCGGTCTGCTCGCCTCGGCGAACTGGTGGGATGGGAAAATGAAGGGGTCGCCGTATCTCGATGTAGTGGTTTCCGAAACCCGTCATCTGGGTCAACGTCATTTGGACAACAAGACCACCGGTGAGACGTGTTGGTGCTTGGAGGGTAACCAGTGGTTCTATGGCGGGGCTGGTTCGAAATCGGCGGAGGATATCGTCAAGCAGCTAGAAACCGCGAACAGCCGCAATGCGAACTTTCTCCTGAACGTTGGGCCTGACAAACGTGGCAGAATTCAGGAGGCGAGCGTCAAGGTGTTGGCGGAGATCGGTCGCCTGCTTCAGAATCCGTCGTCAGGGGAATGATGTTCTAGGCGATCCTGACCGGAAATGAGGGCACGCTGAAATGAGAGTTCACAAGTCATAAGATACCATGATGAATACACGAACAATTATTGCGATGCCGTTGGGAGTCATTGGCATTTTCCTGCCAATATTACTGGCGCAGAATTCGGCATGGTGTGCCGAGCCTGCGCAGAATCAAAAGGTCCTGCCCGTGCCCGGTGAACTCTTCACGGTCGAGGGGAACGCGGCCTTCTTGATCCGGCCAGCGCCTGATAAGGTTCAGACCAATTCCACGATTCCCTGGGTCTGGTACGCGCCGACATACATCAATCTGCCGGAAGAGAGGGAATGTTGGATGATCGAGCGCTTCCTTGCGGCCGGTATCGCCGTGGCAGGCGTGGACGTCGGCGTGTCCCATGGCAGCCCAAAGGGGCGGACGGGTTTCTCTGCTTTCTACAAACACATGGTGGAACAGCGGGGCTTCAGTCGCAAGCCGGCACTCCTGTGCCGGAGTCAGGGTGGCTTGATGCATTACAACTGGGCTGCGGAGCATCCCGAATCGGTGGGGTGCATAGCCGGCATTTATCCGGTCGGTGACCTGCGCAGTTGGCCGGGGCTCAAGGGTGCCACCGGGGTGTATGGAATGACGGAGGCACAACTGGAGGCACAACTGGCCGAGCACAACCCTGTGGATCGACTCGCCCCATTGGCCAAGGCCAAGGTTCCGATCTTCCATATCCATGGTGATGTTGACAAGTTGGTGCCGCTGGATGCCAACTCGGGCACGGTTGCCAGCCGCTACAAGGAACTCGGCGGGCCGATGACCCTCCAGATTGCCAAGGGCCAGGGACACAACTACTGGAGCGGGTTCTTCGAGTGCCGGGAACTGGTTGATTTTGTGATCTCCCACATTGCCACGAAGGCACCAACCGCGCCTTCGGCACAACTGCCCAAGGTGCTGATGATTGGCGACTCGATTTCCGGCGGGTATGGAGCGGAAGTCATCAGGCTGCTGGAAGGCAAGGCCGAGGTGATCAAGCTCGGCAGTGTGGCCGGCTACCGGATCAAGGAACAGCCGATCTGGCAGGGAGGCCCCGCCGGTCACTTGAACTTCGGCAGCGCCTTGTTTTGCATCAGCGATCTCGATCGGTTCGAGAGGCATCTCGCCGAGACCAAGTACGACTGCATCCATATCAACTTCGGCCTGAACGACATTTTCCGTGGGCGCAACGGCCGCTGGTACAATCCCCCGGAGCAGTATGCGGAGCATCTGGACAAAATCATCACGCTGCTGAAAACCAACGGGGCGAAAATCATCTGGGCCAACACCACGCCGATACCGGACAACGACCCCGACCGGCCGGCGGGTGACGACCTGATCTACAACGCCGCCGCCGAAAAGGTCATGAATAAGCACGGCATTCCGATCAACGATCTCCACGGGATCATCACCCGCTGGGACGGATATGCGGAGTGGAAGAAGGGAAGCGACGTCCATTTCGGCGGCCCCGTCTATGCGATGCTGGCCAAACAGGTTGCCGATAAGATTGCCGGGGAACTCGCAAATCCGAACGACAGGAAGTGATCAAACAAGCCAACATGAAAACCTTCACATTCCTTATCACCCTCGCGCTCTCGATCCCATGCGGGCTCGGCGCGGCCGAATCGCTTGAGCAGCAGTTCCGCAATCCTCCGGAATCGATGAAACCCTATTGTTATTGGTACTGGTTGAACGGCGACATCACCAAGGATGGCATCACCAAGGACCTCGAAGCCATGGCCAAGGTGGGGATCCAACGGGCCATGATCGGCAACATCCAGGAAGACCCCAAAAGCGTCGGGCCGGTGAAGATGTTCACGCCGGAGTGGTATGCGCTGACGCGTCATGCCATGAAAGAAGCCGCACGTGTAGGGGTGGAGATCTCGATGTTCAACGCGCCGGGCTGGAGCCAGAGCGGCGGACCGTGGATCAAGCCGGAACAATCGATGCGGCGCATCACGTGGAACGAAATCCCGGCGAAAGGCGGCAGGTTTTCCGGAACAGTCCGCCCCGACATTCAGCCGCTGGTCCAGGATGTGGCCGTTCTGGCGGTTCCCAGAAAGGGATCTGTGACGCTTCATCCGTCCGCGCTGACACTGGGGCCTTCCTCGTGGATCTGGATCTGGGGTGAGGCTGGCGCAAGGGGCGTGGGTCCCGGTACGAGGTATTTCCGGCGGGTGATCAAGGTGGATGCTTCCGCAATGCTGACAGCCAGCATGATTGCATTGGCGGATGACTCCTACACGCTTTGGATCAATGGAAAAGAAGTACGCCGTGGACCGGCGGTGCGGAATGTCGGCGACGAATTCTCCATCAAGGAATACCTGAAGCAGGGCGACAACGTCATCGCCGTTGCCGTCACCAATATCGAAGGATCGGCAGGCCTGATTGCGGCGTTGCGGATAGGTTATCTCATCAAGCGGCGTGGCGAGGAAATGTTCTGCTTGGGCATCAACCACTTCGTCCTGCATGTGGTGGCGCATCAGGCAAGGGACGGGGTGCCTGGTTACAATCCGGGCTTCGGTACGTCGTTCCACCGGAACAACCCGTGGTTCAACGAAAGCCGCGACTGGGTGCGCTACCTGCAGCGCGTTCACCTCATGCTGCAGCAGGGCAATCCGGCAGCCGATGTGGCGGTATACATCGGTGACTTCACACCGCAGATGACCGGCCCGGGCGATCCCGCGCCTGCCGGCTATGACTTCGACTACATGGGATCGGATGCGATCCTGAACAACCTCGACGTGGTGAATGGCAAATGGGTGGTCTATGACGAGAAGCAGCGTAACAAGATCGCCGCCAGCTATGAGTTCCTGACCATGCCGGAATCCGGATACATCCGGCCGCAGGTGCTCAAGCGTCTGGATGAACTCAAGCAGACCGGCGGCAAGATTCCGGCGGTTGGAGTTGGCCAGGCCCTGCGGGAGTCGGGCGTTGTGCCGGTTGTTTCGGAGACCACCGGCGGCCTGCGCTGGAAGGCGCGCGAACTCGACGACGGGATGATCTTCTTCCTGTCTAACTTCGCGGCGGCAGGCAAGTTCGAGGCCAAGCTGCGAGTGACCGGCAAGGTGCCCGAACTGTTCAATCCGGTGACCGGTGAGATCAAGAAACTCGCGCGCTACAAGGCGGAGCAGGACGGCACGCGGATCTGCGTCCAGGTGAATGACCCGTCCGATTCCTTCTTTATAGTATTCCGCGAACAGCAACAGACGCCATCGGTCGTCAAGGTTCAGGCGGATGGCAAGGATGTGGGACCCGGCGATCTGGCGCTCTTCTACGACGTGAACAGCCGGCTGACCGCCGAATCCGCTAGCAAGGGTCTGTATGCTATTACCCTGAGCGACGGCACGACCAAGAGCGTTATCATCGAGAAGGATTCCGCGACTCTGCCGATTGCCGGGGAATGGACCACGACCAACAAGGACGAGAAGGGTTTCTCGGTGTTCAGGGAAATCACGTTTTCCGTTCCGGTCGGTTTCGGCAAGGGGCAGAAGGTTGAGTTGGATCTGGGCAAGGTGGAGGTGATGGCGCAAGTGACGTTGAACGGCAAGGAGTTTGACACGCTCTGGATGCCGCCATTTGCGCTGGACCTTACGGAAGCCCTTAGGACCGGTGAGAACAAACTCAAGGTTCTAGTGACGTCGACTTCGAACGGCAAGCCGGCATTGGGAGAGGTTAAACTCAGGTCTGTATCAAGTCAAAGAATTGAATAGGTGATCAACCAGACGGACGTTGTCCCATTCCGAAACAGTGGAAATCATCCGACGAATTCGATGAAAACGAAAATCATAATCTGTGAAGCACGGAAGTTTACCGAACAGGATAAATAGAACCCTTATGAACATGATGACAATGAAGAAGATGATGATGATGATGGTCGCCACCTTGTTGGCGGGAGTGTTATCCGCAAGCGGGGCCGAGGTGACGTCGGACAAGTTCGAGAGCAAGTATTACAAGGATTTGCCGCTCTTCAGCACCGCTGCCAGCGAGACCGTGGAGAAGCAACCCATCGAGCACTTCGGGCCGGTCGGCATCGGGATCGACCTGTTGCTGCCGCCGTTCCAGATGCAGTTGAGCCGGATTGACAAGGGTTCGCCTGCGGAGGCCACGGGCAAGCTCAAGGTCGGGCAGATGATCGAGTCCATCAATGGGGAGAAGCTCAAGGACATCGATCCGCGAATCCAACTCGGCGCGATCATCACCAAGGTCGAGGCCACCGATGGCGTCATCAGGTTCATGGTCAAGGAGAAGCCGGATGCCACGGCCGGGGAAGTCATCGTGAAGATTCCGGTCCTCGGCGCCTACAGCAAGACCTGGCCCTTGAACTGTCCGAAGTCGGACAAGATCGTCCGCGGCAAGGTGGCGACGGTGGAAGAGTTCACGTCATCGGCGCAACTCAGGAGCAATCCGCTGCTACCTGCCAAGCTGACCTTTGCCGCCAACGGGCGCACGGATGACCCCTTGGTGTATTATACCGGCGACCTGCTGATGCACCTCAACACCAACCAAGCTCTCAAAATGAGTATGAGGACAACCGATGGCGTGGAGTATCTCTTCATCGAGGCCGGCGGGTTCGCGGCGAACACCCCCCCGACCTGGAAACCGCGGTTGATCGTGATGAAACGCGGAGGGTGATTGGGACAAGCAAGGAATCATATGGCATATGTACTGATCTTCTTTTCGGGCTTGGCCGGTCTCATCTACGAGATTCTCTGGATGAAACAGTTGGGGCTGCTGTTCGGCAGCACCTCGCAAGCGGCGGCAGCAACGTTGGCAGCATTCTTTGCCGGGTTGGCGGTGGGGAGTTGGTGCTGGGGGAAATGGTCGACTCGCACGGCGAATCCGCTGCGTCTTTATGTGTGGTTGGAAATCGGGATTGCGGCGACCGCTTTGCTCTACTTCGGCATCTTGCATGCCTACTACGCAATCTACCCCTGGGTTTACCAGAGCGTCGCTTCAGGTGGCTGGTTGCTCTTTGTTAAATTCGTACTTGCGATGGTGTTGGTCTTTCCACCGGCCTTTTTCATGGGTGGAACGATACCGGCCATGGGTCAGCATTTGATTGGGGACCGGGCCGGGTTTGGCAGAACCGCCGCGTTGATTTATGGGGTCAATACGCTTGGCGCGGCAGTAGGGGCTAGCTTGGCTGGTTTCTTTCTTCCGCTCTGGCTTGGGTTCAGGATAACCTGCATCGGAACGATGATGATTACGTCATTGGTCGCAGTCACGGCATTTCTTCTTTCACGGTCCGCGACCCAACCTGAGCGTTCACAGCCGATGGCGACTGTGAGTGATAATACGAAGATCCAGTCTGCCAAGGGTGTCGACACGGCAATCTGTTTCCTGTCGGGCTTTGGCTTTCTGGCACTGGAAGTTCTTTGGACGCGAATGTTCGCACAGGTGCTGGAGAACTCGGTGTATACGTTTTCCGCTGTTCTGGTCATCCTTCTTCTCTGCTTGGCGGCCGGTGCCTATCTCAGTTCCCGTCTGGCGCGGTTGACAGCTTCGCCTTCACTGATCTTGACCGTCCTGCTTCTGGCCGGTGGGGTTGGCGTTGCCGTCACGCCGTTTGTGTTCATGTGGCTGACCGATTCGTTGCAAATCATCGCGGTGCGGGCGTCGTGGCTGAGTCATCTAGGACTGGTTTTTCGGAAGGGATTTCTTGCCTTTGGCGCACCGGCCCTGTTGCTGGGGACTATTTTCCCGTTCCTGATGAAAACGGAAGAGCAGTGTGCGGATCAGCCGGGAAGAACGCTGGGGCAACTGTCAGCGATCAACACTGCCGGGGCCATTTTTGGCTCTTTGTTGTGCGGGTTTGTGTTTCTAGGCGCATTTGGCATGTGGCGGACGATTCAGATCATCGCCGTGTTGTATCTGGTGGGGGCGCTGGTCGTTTCGCTCACCATACAGGGCAAGGCGGTGATGCTTCGAGCGGTGAGTGGCGGTTTGCTGATGGTGGTGTTCCTGTTCCTGAATCCGTCCGGTTTGCCGGTCACCAGTACTGATCCGAAACTTCGTCACGGAGAGATTCTGGAGACATGGGAGGGGAGCGATTGCACGGTGGCTGTTGCGAATGATCAACACGGGCTTTCCATCAAAATCAACTCGCACTACGGATTGGGCTCCACCGGGGCGAGTTCGTTGGAGCGGCTGCAGGCCGACATTCCACTCAAGATTTATCCACAAACCAAAAGCATCTTCTTCCTTGGCATGGGTACCGGTATCACTGCAGGGAGTGCGTTGGACCCGGCATTCAGCAATGTGACGCGGATCGTGGTTTGTGAACTGGTGCCGGAAGTCGTCACGGCTGCGAAGAAGTATTTCACCGACGTTGACGGTGTCGACTATACCGGCGGGCTGTTCACGGACCCCCGCGCGACGGTGTTGGTGGAGGACGGTCGGCATTATCTCATGGCGTCGCGAGAGAGTTTCGACATGATCAACTCGGACCTCTTTTTGCCCTACCGTTCGGGGGCCGGAAGCCTTTACAGCAAGGAACACTTTGAGAGTGTCAAGGCGCGGCTTGCCCCTGGTGGTGTCTTCTTCCAGTGGTTGCCGCTTTACCAACTCACTGGAAACGAATTTTCGATCATTGTGCAGACGATGCTTCAGGTGTTTGACCAGGTCACGCTGTGGCGCAGTACATTTCAGCCCGGAGAAGAAGTGGTGGCATTGGTTGGTCACAAGGTGGCCACACCGCTGTCGGCGGGCCCCGGTGGGGGTGTTGAGGAGCGGAGGTTGGCTGTTGCCGGAAAGGACCACCGCGATCTAGCCCGGCTGAGGTTGCCGTTCGATTCGCAGACGATGCCTTTCTTTTATTGCGGCAACCTGACAGCGGCGAAGGAACTCTTTGCCGGCTATCCGGTCAATACCGATGACCATCCTTACATCGAATACATGGCACCGCGCACATTCCGCAACCAAACCGAGACGTTAATCCCTTGGTTCGTCGGGCCGAGGTTGGCCAAGTTGGTTGACGAGCTTCAACGCATTTGCCCGCCGTCTTGCGATCCGTTTCTGGCGAATATTTTACCGGAGGAGCGTCAGTTGCCTGTGGCCGCGGCGGCCTATCATTGGGCGCGGCTATGGGAGATCATGGGACGGGAGGACGAGTGCAAGCAATCGTGGCGGCGGTTTGTCAAAGAATGGACGAATCAGTAAACAACACTGCGAACGCGGCATCCGCGAGTTCGAAGTGACCAGCATGTATGCCGCGCTGCACCCCATCGAGCACGCCACGGGCGCGTGGAAGAATGGCGATATGGAAAACTACAGTGCGGTGGCGACATCGTTCGCCTATGCGCTGTACAAGGAGCTGGGCATTCCGATTGGCATCCTGAACTGCTCGTTCAGCATGACCAGCATCCGGGCCTGGACACCGCGCTGCGGTTTTCGAGATGGCAAGGATGAGCAGACCCAGGCGATCTACAATCATCGAAAGTGATCCGGCGACGCCGGAGCACAAGGCGGCGTGGGAAAAGTTTGATGCGGAGACCGAGAGCGCGTTGAAAGAGGGGCAAGCCATCTCCACCAAGACGCCCGGCAACCTCGACGGCAACCCCGACGCCTCGTGGATGTACAACGGCCGGATGCATCCGGTGGTTCCCTATGCGCTTCGCGGCGCGATCTGGAACCAGTGCTATTCGAGCATGTTCGAGGGAATACATTACTACCACAGAATGCACTCGCTGATCCGCGGCTGGCGCGAGGTGTGGGGGCAGGGTGAGTTCCCTGTCAATTTCCATCAGTTGTATGCGCCGGGCGCGAATGACGGACTGACGCTCAACGACATGGGGGAGATGCGGCTCGGCTTCTGGCTGGCGCGTGATATTCCCAATGTCGGCATGGCCTGCCAGATCGACATCACCGGCGGCATCCATTACGGCGACAACAAAGTCGAAGACATGGAAGACAAAATCCGGCTGGCCGTCGCGGGCACCGATGCCGCTGGTGGTTTCGCTGAACGTGCCGCCGCGCAGCATCAACTCGCCGTCCGGGCCGTCGGGCAGGTTGGCTTCGATCCACTCGCGGGCGAAGCGGTTGGAGATGGGTTTGAACGAGCGGGTGAGCGCCTTGCCGCCGAGCTTGAGACAGCGGATGCCGTCGAGCTTGGGCGTGGCGAGGACCGGGAATGGCAGCAGGTCGGGGCGCTCGCACTTGGAGGCGAGCATCGGCATGGAGATGGCGTTCATGGTGCTGTGTGCCGAATACCACACCATCGACGGAGCGACCTTCACCGCCACCGACGCCATTGACCTGGCCGCCTACCTGCGCCGCCACCACTGCGGCGACTGGGGCGACGGTTTTTGTGACGAGGACAAGCAGGCTAACGAAAACTCGCTCAAAGATGGCACCCGCCTGCTGAGTGGCTACCATGTCGGCAAAGGCCGGCGGCTCTACATCATCACCGAATGGGACCGGAGTTCAACCTGCGCTCTGCTGCCAGAGGAATATTGAGCAGCGCCACGATCCGCTCGACGGTGCCAATCTCCAACTGGCGTTCGGTCAGACGCAGGACCCGCCATCCCGCCAGGGCGGCTGCGAGATACTTTTCGGCATCGCTGGCGTAGCCGCTGCCCCGTGTGTGCCGGCCCCCGGCCCGCATGAAGATGCCGCCCTCGCCCTCGATCAGCGACCGGCTTTCCAAATGTGCGAAGTCGGCACGCCATTTCCTCGTCGGGTGAAACCGGAACTCGCGCTCCAGGGGTGGCCCCTGCGCGACCCGCCAGAGGAAGAGAAACTGTGATTCGAGCTTGGAGCCGGCCATTTGACCGGGGCGGCGAGTCAACCCGGAAGTGGGAAATTTCCCATCGTTTCCAGACAAAAACACCTCTGGGAAATTTGCCCCCGATTTCCCACATTCTTGAGGGATGTACCCAACATTCAAACATCAGAAAATCCTTGATACGACTTGGTTTTCTGTGCGGCAGCGGGTGCTGTCCTACCCTCCGTTATGTGGGAAGGCGTGTTGGTGCATTTCACGGGAATTGGACACGGGTGGGGACGCCCCACCCTGAAGCGGGGCCGTAAATGATTCCTTTACGCAAGTTGCGGCAGGTTGACGCAGCAAGCGGCAGGGAGTTGCAGGATGGGAAGGAAGCTGGCGAAGTGACGCATGTTAGGAAATTCGTGGATACGGTAGAAAGGGCATGCGGCACCGCCGATGATCGGGAAGCCGGTTTCCTGATCGGTGTCCTGAGTGGCTGTGTCGGCTTGCCGGTGATCTCCGCACACGGTCAACGCCATTGCCACCAGCGGGTCGCCACATTTGGGCGGGGTGCCTGCCTTCTCTGCACTGGGATGGTTTGGGAGGGCTGGGACGCCTTTTCGCCACTCCTTAATGTATATGTCCGTCCTTCTTTCATCTGAGCCGGATGGTGCCGGTTTCCTCGATGTCCTCGAGCAACTGGTAGAGTCCTTGCAGCATCCAGTTGAGGATGCCGGGACCTTCCTCGCGAATGAGCAGTTCGGCGAAATCGAAGATGATCCGTTTCGGCGGCGGGGATTCGTAGCGGACGATCAGCATGCGCCGCCGCCACGCGCCCACATCGCCCTGAAGGGCCACCTGAAGCCGTGCGTTGGACGTCATGAGGATGTTGAACTTCCCCTGGAACTGGAACGAGCCGGTGCCACCTTGCTGTTCCGCATCGAGCCAGTCGCCGCCGCACAGCGCCTTGATGACCGGTGCGCCCTTGGACTGGAGGAAGTCCTTGTTCACGTCCACGCCGACCAGCAGCGTGCGGCGGATAAAGCGGAACAACTCGAACCGCTCGCCCAGGTGGTCGGTGCGAAGCTGGGTGACATTCTCCTGACCGACCACCGCCTGGATGACGTTGGCATACTGTGATTTTCCGCCGCCGGGGGTGCCGTCGAGGATCACCAAGCGCTGGAGGATGTTGGGCGAACCATCCTCCTCCCGGAATCACCCGCAATCGGACACCGAAGGCACGGACAAGCCCGCCAATTCTCGTGTCGCCATGAGTTCTCCTTACGTAAGGAAAAATTTGCTGGTGCCAGCAAATCTCATTCCGGGATGATAAGCGGATGTGAGACGGCCTGGTAGAAAGGCGGATTCCACTGCAGGTGCCAAGAAATTCGGCGGCACAAATCTCACCGGTTACCGCTCGAAACGGTCGTTTGAACAATCCGCACCGCAATTGCTGATGCGAATCAACAATTGGCCGCCGCAGCTCCCCCTTGCTGTCGGCAGAACATTTTCATGGCGCGATGAGATTCTTTGACCGGGGAGAAATTTCAATTTCAGGGACGTTCACCAATTCGTTGCGAAATCTGGCTGCGAGACCAGATTGTTTGTCCGGACGAACAATCAGTCGGTGAACATCCGCCGTCGCCTGCCATCGAGGTAGAAGGCAATCGTGTAGCGGACCTTGCCGCCGACCGTACCGGCATAGATGGGAACCGTCACCGACTTGTGGCGAACGACCGTGTGCGGCCCCTCGTTTTCCTGCGCATTCGACAGGCATCGGACACCCGTTGTCAGAAATTTGTCAGACATGCTGAGGTTCGGTTGTCAACCGCTTGCAGCGACCCGGATTTTACAGTCTGTAACTCTCTGTATTTCAAAGAGAAGTGCTCGAAAGAGGACTCGAACCTCCACAGGTTTCCCTACTAGATCCTTAGTGTGTTGCAAGTCGTTCATAATAAGCGTGATACAGCAGATAATGGCCTGTATTGGCCGCTATTGGCCAGCAGTTTTTTGCGCCATTTTGCCAACTGGAACCGCGGCGGCAATCTGGTTGTCGCCATTTGTCGCCACTGATTCCGTTAGGCAGTGGTTGACATGGCCAACACCGGCATGGACACGCCAACCGATTCGCCGCGCACCGAACAACCCCCCTCCCCACTACTCACCGAAAAAGACACCTGCGCCTACCTCCGTGTGAGCAAACGCAACCTCTATTGCTGGCGCATGGCCGGCCTCATCCCATATTACAAAATCGGCAGGGCAGTTAGATTCAGGAAAGCCGAACTGGACGCCGCCCTGGAGCGGATGCGGATGGGTTGATGGCCGCCCAAGGCGTCAAGGTTCAGCGGCATCGCGGGGAAAAGATCGTTCTTGAGAATCGACAATTCCTTGGTATAATGCCGCTGTTGCCAGATGATCACAAACAAGACAGCGAAACCGAAGGAGAGGCGCGAAAGTTACCTGGACCGGATCAGGACCGCTCGCTCGAAGCCGTCTCGGATGACTTCCGAAGAGTTTTATCAGCAGATGGAACGCTCGATGGGGACGAAGACCCCTTGGATCACATCCGGGAGCAGCTCCGCAGCATCGAGCGGGAAGCGGCAAGGGCGGGCTATCTCTACGAAGAGCCAATCCGCCTGAAGACCGGCGGCGTGGAACATGACGTCGTTTTTGATTACGCCTCTGGCACTGTTCTCAAATTCACCAAGCCGGCCAAGGCTGCCTATGTGGTGAATTTTGATCTCGGGACACCGAAGATGGTTCCCGGCATGCCCTTGGAATACCTGGAAAGGCTGATGCTTCAAAACGAGATTTTCGGCGACAGTTTGAGGTTCGTCGGCCTGGGCGGGGATAGCAACGGCCGGCGCATCATCACCAGGCAGAACATCGTGGTGGGCAGAGCGGCAAGGTGGGAAGAAATCATCGGGTTGATGGTCGAAGAGCTTGGTTTCACGAAGCTGAGGCACAATCACGGGATCGGTTACGACGATTCATATGCGTTTGTTAGGGACGATGTGGTCGTATTTGACATGCGGCCTGCAAATGTCTTCGCCACCGAGGACGGCGTCATTGTGCCGGTGGATTGCATCCCGGTGAGGCTGCCTCCTGGCAAGCGAAGTTTCTTTGACAAGTGACGGGGGCCACCCGTGCCTCGTTGCGAAACGGCTTCCCAGGGAGCGGGACCAGGGCACGGAGCAGGCCTTCAAGTCGCTGGAAGTTCTTGCGCACGCTTTCGTGATTGCTGGCGCCGCTTGACGGATTGCTCCATTCCTGGTCAACCGCCAGTTTCATCAGGATGCTCTGGGCTTGATTCGGTTTCTTGGCGGTGGTTTTCGGCAAAATGTGCTCGCCGTGCCGGCCGCCGCAGGAAATCAGTATCCTGCCGAATGCCACCACGATGCGGACCATGTCCCAGCGCCAACCGGGCTGGATTACCAGCACGGGCTTGATTTTCTTTCGCGCTGCGGGCGACGCCACTGGGGCGGCAAGGTTGGGCACCTCGCCGGATCGCCGGCGTGCAGACCGACCGCATTCCTCCGCAAGCCCGACCATGCTGAGACGGTTTGCCGAGGCCACCGCTTGAAGCGGCGGGGTTACCCACGATGCCGATGGCAGCAGGATGGTGGCGTCATGTTGTGCCGATATGTCGCGCAGCATCCGCCCGTGATCCCCGAAATGGCCGGCGGGCAGGCAAAGGATCACCGGTCGGACCGGATCGCTGCTGTTCTGTGCCGTGCCGATCTGGCGGGTGAGCCCTTGGCTTTCGTACCGGTTGGCAGTGAAGCCGAGGGTTTTCCCGAGAGCATCGGCGACGGTTTGCCAATCCAGTGTCAGCGGCGCGACATCATCGGCGCTCAGCGGCAGTGGTGGGCCATCCGGCACATCGTCGGCCACGATTCCGAGAAATCTATCTTCCCCGTCCGTCGCCACATCCAGCCGCAGGGTAGGGCGTGACGGCCTCGGCACGCCCACTTGTCCGCCCGGATGGGCGGCGCGAGAGCACGGCGCATCGCCAGCCAATGACATCCCACCCTCGGGGGCAGTCTGGGTCGGCCGAGGCCGTCCGACCCTACCGCCCGCCTGCACGGCTTGCGCTTCCTCGCCCTGGCCGTGGACGGCGCGTCTCGCGCCGTGAATTCCCATCACCCAGCGCTGCGGCCTCACTCACGTTGCCGACGTGGCCCGGGCGGTTGAACTGGCCCTCCGGTGGCAGGGCCCCGGCGCGGTGGCCCTGAACGTCGGCACCGGCCGAAACCACTCGGTCATGGACATGCTGGCAGCCGCCACGTCTTGGGATAGCGGATCGAGGATCAAAGATCGTGGATGAATGAGCGCACTCTTCATCTTCTATCCACTATCTGCCATCCTCTA
>JAPLUI010000416.1 GCA_026397725.1 Verrucomicrobiota bacterium
TGCCGCCTTCCTTCGCCAACATTTCCCGCCAGTCGCGGTAGGTCCTGGCGTTGGGCACCTCCTTGAGCGCCCGCGCCAGATTGGCGGCGTCCACATCGCAAATCGCCACGATGTCGGTTCTGGCATGCCCTTTGAAGTTATGGAAATCGTTGAATCCCATGCCGCCCACGCCGATGCAGGCGTGTTGCACCCGCCCGTTGAGATTGGCGGCGCGCAGGATGTTCGGGGCGGCGAGAACCCCGGCCATCGGGGCGAGTTGACCTAAAAAACGACGACGGTTGATGTTATTCATGGTGGTTGTGTGTTAGATTCCAAGGAGGTGGCGGATGAGGTGGAGTTCGAGAGCTTCGTAGTCGCGGGCATCACGGAACTGGGCGACCAACGACTGGTCGAGAGAGCGGTATTTGTCAACGAGATGCAGGAAAATCTCCCGGCTGTTGGCCAGGTGCGCGGTGACGGGTGCGCCGGCTTGCGTGCGCATCGCCTTGACATCGAGCCCGACGAACTCGCCGCGGCTGCCATAGCGGGCCTCCTCCAGCACCCGGGCCTGGTTGTGCGAGCGGGTCTGTTCAGTCTTGATTTTCGCTTGTGGGGGGTGAGTGCCGGGTGTATGGAGATGCAAGTTCCTGTCGGAAAACATGCCTTTGCCGCATCGACACCTTTGTCCCTTGAACTCGTTCCTCATGAAACCGCTGTGGTCAGGCATTCTTGAGGATTATGAGCCACATAACCCTTCCACAGAAAATGATCCCGCCAATTGATGCTGCGCACTTCTTGCCTGCTCTCAGAAGCGAATGGAGTGGGGCTGCCGCATTGCCCTTCGATTATTCTATGCCGGAGATATTGACGAACAAAGGCTATGCGAATAGCACTGTATCCTTTTTCACCCAGGTCGTAGGATTTCGCAAATATCTCCACAGCTTCCAAAAGAGCCTTGTCCGGAATATTCGCTCCGCGCTTCATCCGACCCTCCGCTCCTGCCTGCCATACTCAAGGACATAGAAGGGAAAGCCGGAAGCCCAGATTATAGTAGCCCCAGGCGTGCGAGCCGTAGTGCTCCGCCGAACGGTAGCGCGACGTCTCATCGTCGTAGCCACCGCTGCGTACATAGCGGCCCGCACCCTCTGCCGGGTGGGGACTGACCGGATCGGTGAGCGGAGAGCTCCCATAATCTCGGGGAGGGCTATAACTTACGTCCCGAGTCCACTCCCAGACGTTTCCGTGCATGTCGTACAGAGCCCACGCATTCGGCAGTTTGCCGCCGACCTCATGGGTTGCGCCGTTAGAGTTGTTTTTGTTCCAAGCCAAATCGTTCAAGGTCGGGTCGTTACAGTTCTCACGGCCGTTGTTCAGCGCCCCCGTGGTCCCGGCACGACAGGCGTACTCCCACTGCGCCTGCGTTGGCAGGTCCAGCCACAGCAGGCCGGTCTTTCTCGCAATCAGGCCGAGGAAGCTCGAAGAAGAAGAAGAATCCGATGCGTCATAAGGCCCCTCCGAGGTGCGGCCGCGCACGGTCATCCAGCCCACAGTGTCCACAGGCCGGTAATCGCCTTTGGAAGCGCTCGGATCCAAGCCTGTCACGTTCATATACTGTGCCTGCGTCACCTCGAACACACCCATATAGAAATCTTTCGTGAGCGTAACGCTGTGCTGGGTTTCGTCACTATCGCGCCCGACCTCGCTAGAAGGAGAGCCCATGGTGAAGGTGCCGGCACTGATTCTGCGGAGTACGATTTTTGATGATTTGTAGTCTTTGTTGGTCAAAAGATCTGATGGAACAGTACTTACATACTGGTAGCTGTAGCTCGAAGCCGATGAACCCCCTGAAACATCAATAATGAGATACTTGCCGTCAGAAGCGGCGGCTGATATAACTGAAAGGATGCTCGCCAGCACCGCCAAGGCTACAACACGACGAATGGGGAATCGACTCATGATTAATCTCCTTTGGTTTCGCTGAATCCATATATTCTATCTATGAGCAATCTGTATCTGACTGCTAAGAAATTGCTTTGGGATGAAGGCCGTTGAAAGAGCCGGTGGCCGGCCCGGCCTGCCTGTAGAAGCCTTGGCGAAGACCGGAGGGCGGGGAAAGGGGGGTGCATAAAAAAGATCCACCGTCCGGCGGGCCTGCGGAGCCAGCTTCTCCAGACAATTCTCCAGCGCCGAAATCTTGGATTCGTCGACGAATTGCTCCGGCGCGCTGGCCGCAAGGACTTCGATCACTGTATCCGAGAAACGCTCCGCCGCGCGCTTGCGCTCGGTCTGGGCCTTCATCACTTGGAAGCGGGCGATCTGGAAGGCCCAGCCAACGAAATTGGAACCTGGCTCAAACTCGCCGGCCTTGCGCTGGACCAGACGAGATGAAGCCCTTGATCCGCACCTGATTGCGGACGAAAAGCTCCAACACCTGTTGTTCGCGGTCGCTAGTCACACAAGGATTCTTCCATCTTCTATCTGTTCCTCCGCGAGAAACTCCGGGCGGTTTTCACACCACCCGGAGCCTATATTGCTAGAATCCGCGTGACTCAGTCAGGCATCACGAAGAGGCGGACGAAGCTCTTACCGCCCACGGCGCCGGATGGCAGGGTGTAGGTGAGAGATCCACCGGGGCCATCGGTGTTGGTGCTGAGATCGCCAGCGGCAACAGGCGTCCAATTCACAAGTGGAGGTTTGCACGACGAACTGGGTGCCATAGGCGGAACTCGGGATCTTGCCGCCATTGGTCCAGGTCACCGTGTTGCCGGCGTTGAGGCTCGGATTGGTGATGCGGCCGGTGTCATCCATGAAGTAAGCGATGCCGTTCTGCACCCCGTCGTTGTTCGAATCCCCGTTCGGATCTCCTATCACGCCATTGGCGGTGGCCCAGTCGGCGTAGGTGGTGCCGCCCGTGCCGGTGGTGCCCATCCGGATGGGACGCGTCCGGAAGCCATGGTCTTTTGGCCTAGGGAATTTAGCGCCATTGTCCCACAACGTCCACGCCTCGTCATTATCTTTCTCTGTCGAACTCCAGTACGGCTGGCCGGTAGGGAAGTTCGCGATCGCTCTCTGTGCATACAATTGTAAGAGCTCGTCTATCGACGGCAGGAACCAGTCGGTTAATCCGCCGCCTGTGTACTCGCGAGCTGCTACTGCCGCGCAAGTAGCCGCAACATTTCCAGTCTGATTGGCGATAGCCACCGAGTTGGCATAACCGGTTCCGATTGCGGTACCGGTTGCGCCATCTGGAACCGTACTTATCGCCGTCGCATACCGTCTGCCCATTCTGCCCATTGTTTCACCTCCCCAGTTAGACGGCGCAGCCTCAAGGTAAATGTTTGCATCCACGTAGAATACCTTGCCGCCACCCGGACCTGTGTCGCCAACAGCGTATGTAACGCCCGTCGCCGACGCCGCCACCACGTTCGCGTCCTGCGTCGCCTCGTTGTAATTGTCGTCCGCCGCCTTGGTCGCGCGCACCACGATCGTGCCCGTGTCTGCCGTGGCCGTCAGGTTGGTCCCGTCGCTGATCGTGCCGGGGCCGGACTGCACTGCATAGCTGAACGCGCCCGTGCCCGAGCCGCCGCTCGCGCTCAAGCCTTGAACCGTGTTGTAAATCTGCGGGCTGGCCGGCGCGAACGTGATCGCCGCCTGCTCCGCCTTGCTCACCGTACTCGCTACCGTCGCCACGTTTTGGGAGTCGGCCAAGCTACTGGAACAAACGATGTCCCCGGAATACGGCGAGCCAGCGACGCCGGCCGTTGCCGCCAGGCGCACGTAAATGGTCGTTGTGTTGACGGTGGGTGGACTGCCAACGGTAATGGCCGTTCCGCTACCCGCGTAGCCGCTGCTCTCGCTTACTGACACTTCATAACCCGTCGGCGGCGTAACCGTTATGCCGGCGGTCAAATCCGTGCCCGAAACCATGAACTGCGTGGGCGAGGGCGAGGGCGACCCATACGTTGTATCAACGGCGACAAGGGTACCGGCAGTCGTGATCGTCGGCGTTCCGCCCGTGGGGGTCACCGTACTCGCTACCGTCGCCACGTTTTTGGAGTCGGCCGAGGGACTGGAACAAACGATGTCCCCGGAATACGGCGAGCCAGCGACGTCGGCCGTTGCCGCCAAGCGCACGTAAATGGTCGTCGTGTTGACGGTGGGTGCACTGCCAACGGTAATGGCCGTTCCGCTACCCGCGTAGCCGCTGCTCTCGCTTTCTGACACTTCATAACCCGTCGGCGGCGTAACCGTTATGCCGGCGATCAAATCCGTGCCCGAAACCATGAACTGCGTGGGCGAGGGCGAGGGCGACCCATACGTTGTATCAACGGCGACAAGGGTGCCGGCAGTCGTGATCGTCGGCGTTCCGCCGATGGTGCCCATCCGGATGGGACGCGTCCGGAAGCCATGGGTTTTGGGCCTAGCGAATGCATTGCCACTGTCCCACAACGTCCACGCGTCGTCATTATCTATCTCTGTCGAACTCCAGTACACCTGGCCGGCAGGGAAGCCCGCGATCGCTCTCTGCGCGTATAATTGGAGGATTTCGTCTTTTGATGGCAGGAACCAGTCGGTTAATCCACCGCCTGTGTACTCGCGGGCTGCTACTGCCGCGCAAGTAGCCGCAACATTTCCAGTCTGATTGGCGATAGCCACCGAGTTGGCATAACCGGTTCCGATTGCGGTACCGGTTGCGCCATCTGGAACCGTACTTATCGCCGTCGCATACCGTCTGCCCATT
>JAPLUI010000530.1 GCA_026397725.1 Verrucomicrobiota bacterium
CGAAATCCTGCGAAACAAGTCCTTGCTCCCCAGCCCCGCCGCGATGCTTTCCGCCACTCAGGCTTGCTGGCTTCAGGCTCTATCATCCGAACCCCCGCCGTCAACAGCCAATTTGAAAAACTTTTTTTCATGCGGTGCCGGTTTCCGCCGGTCGGGGACCCGTTCCGCCGGTAGCGCGGTGCGTCTCGTCCATCTCGCCGGGGTGACAGCCTTGCCGTTCAATGCGCCGCAGAGCATGAAAAGTGGCCCATCAGTCAGGCCTCTGCGGCCCATCCATCTGCCATTCGTTCGTTCGCCCCTGCAGGGCTCTGGATCTTTCGTTGGGGGACCCGGAATCCAGGGCGAGGCCCCGGGCTGGGGTGGTTCAGGCCATTGGCCTTGAAGGAATCCCCAGGCCAGCGATCCGGACGGCGATGGCATCACCGACGCGCACGAGCTGCGATCAGGAACGCATCCGCCGATCATGAGCGATGGCCGCCCCTGGTTGCTGTCCAAGGCCAACTGGGAGAAGCTCCCCGGCGACCTGCACTTTTTCAACGCCACCAAGGCCTTCGGCATCCACTCCGTCACGCTGGGCGTCGAGCCGTTGGACGCCGGGTTCCAGACTCCGGTGGCCACGTTGCATGCGTTCAATGGTGTTGCGGATGCCTTCGTCAGCGGCCGCGCCAACGGCACTCATGGCGGGCTCACCGACCTCTATCTCTCCCATACCTTGCCGGTGGGTTGGGGCATGAAGACAAAGGACCAAGAATTGTCACAGCCGCGTCCATTCTTATTTGATGACGGACCCGACGATGGTCCGGCCGCAGCGAGCGCCGGGATTTAGCCACAGCGGTGTGGCGCGGCGCTTCCCACCGCACTCCATGCCGGCACTGAACGCATCCATCAATTGCGATCCAATGCCAGCCGCCGGGTTGCAGGAGGGGGTGAAAAATTCGCGGATTTTTCATGCCATGCGCATCAGGTCTTCACGTCGGCGGGGGATGCTGGCGCCGCTATGAATCAAGAACTGATTGCCAAGATACAATGTTGGGGTGGCCGCATGGTCGCCGTTATGAGTTATGTGTCGATCCTTGGAATGATCGCCGCCGGCCTGGCGCTGATGGGGATTGCCCTGCTGCTGATGGTATTCACCCGCGCCGGAGAGGGCGCGTTCATCTGCATGCTCAGCGGGACGGTGTTCACCGCACTGGGCGGGGTGGTGCTGGTGCAGCAATTGCGCCGCACCTACACCGACCTGCAAGACCGGCTGCGGGCAGCAACGGGAAAGGAGCGCCCGGCCTGAGCTGATTGTCAGCCACCTGCAAACAACTCCGCCGGCGGCCGGGTGCCGCCGGCGGCACTTTTTTTGGCGAGCGCGGACCCACGCATGCGGGTTGCACTCACCTGCCGAAGGCGGCCGGTTAGTTGTTGCCGGCGGGCTTGGGTGCCTCGAGCAACGCGGTGGCAGTGAACTCCACAAATGAGCCCGGCTGCCCTGCGTAGTGGATCTTGCGCGTGCCGTCCAGGACATAAGCCAGCGGCCATGAGCCGACGCGATACTCGTGTGCCAGGCGGTTCTGGGGGTCGGAGAAATTGGGGAAGGTCACCAGCTCGGCTTGTTTCTGCATTTCACGCAGATTGGCGGTGGTGTCATTGTTGACGCCGATGACCGCAAACGGTTTGCCGGCGAATTTTTTCTCCATGGCGGTGACCATTTCAAGCACGCGTCCGGCCTCCGGCATGCCGCTGTTCCAGAACAACAGGACGACGACTTTGCCCCGGTAATCGGCGAGCTTCAGCGGTCGCCCGCCGGAGTCCGCGCCAAGCAACTCCGGCGCGATGCGACCCTTGGTTAGAAAGCGGATGATGTAGAGTTCGTCCTCGGCGAGTTTGGCCACGGTGACGCCATTGATTTCCACGTCGGCACTATCGATGATGGCCTTGCGCAGGAGCGTCAGGCGTTTTTTCATCAGGCCGGGATCGTCGCCAAGGGCTTTGAGGCGCATGGCGATGGCCAGCGCCGCGACTCCCTGGACGGTGACGTCGGCGTGGGCGGTTTGGATTTTCTCGAGCAGGGCGAGCGAGCGCGGGTCCTCGCTGCTGGCAAGGGCGAGGCAGACCGGGGACAGCTTGGCGCTTTTGAGGTGATGCGTCTCGATCGCCGCCTGCAGGGCGGTGATTTCCTCGCCAAAGGTCAGGCTGCTGCTGCCGTTGGGTTTGGGGGTGCGCAGGCCGGGGGTGATGCTCAGGAACCATGCCGCCGGCTCCAGCGTCCATTGCTCACGCAGTGCCGGGCTGATGACGGTCCACATTTCCTTGGCGAACACGGCCGGATCCGGCCGGGCCGCCCAGGCCTTGGCACGGGCCTCGTTGGTGGCCGCCGTGCGGACTGCCAGCGACCACTGCTCCAGCGCAAGCTGATAGTTCTTTTCCACGCGGGCGGCGTCGGCGGGCGAGGCACTGGCGGCGGCGCTCAGCAGCAACAGGCAACCAGCGGCGAAACGTAACGGGCGGTTCATGGACAGGAACATAGCAGTGAATGACGGCGGAATGGAAGCTGAAATCTCGGATCGGGCAACTGCTCAGGAGCGGCCTTGACAAAATGCGCTGGCCGCTTCGCGGGCCCAGCGATCCGCAGCGACCACGGCAGCCAGCGAGGACGAGGGCCGGACCGCGTGCGCCTCCATCACCGCCGCCACACAGGCCCAAATGCCCGGGAACGGGAGCCGCCCGGCGCGGAAGGCGTCCACCGCAACCTCATTGGCCGCATTCAAGACCGCCGGCAGCGTGCCGCCGCGCAGGCCGGCCCGGCGGGCCAGTCCCAGCGCCGGAAAATCCCCGTCCCGCGGCGCTTCAAACTCAAGCTTCGCCAAAGCGGGAAAATCCGGCGCGTGCAGGCCGCCGGCCACGCGATCCGGCCAGGTCAATGCGGATTGGATTGGAAAACACATGTCCGGCCGGCTCAGTTGGGCCAGCACCGAGCCATCGCGGAACTCCACCATCGAGTGGATGATGCTTTGCGGGTGGACCAGCACGGCGATGCGCTCCATGCCAATGCCGAAGAGCCAGCGGGCCTCGATCATTTCCAGGCCCTTGTTGAACAGCGTGGCGGAATCGATGGTGATCTTCGGCCCCATGTCCCAAGTCGGATGCCGGAGTGCCTGCGCTGGCGTCACCCGGGCCAAGTCCGCTGCAGGCAGCGTCCGGAACGGTCCGCCGGAGGCAGTTAGAATCAGGCGGGACACCTCCTGTTCGCCGCCGCGGTGGCCGTCCAAACATTGGAAAATCGCGTTGTGCTCGCTATCGACCGGCAGCAGTTTCACCCCGTGGCGGATGGCCGCCGTGGTGATGACCTCACCCGCCATGACCAGGATTTCCTTGGAGGCAATGGCCAGATCCTTGCCCGCCTCAATCGCCGCCAGCGCCGGATGCAAGCCGGTCGTGCCAACGATGGCCACCAGCACGAGGTCCGCCTCCGCCAGCGTCGCCAGGCGCACCAGGCCCTCGGCACCCAGGTGGAGCTGCACCCCGGGCGGCAGCAAGGCCCGCAGGGCGGCTTCCTTGGTGCCATCGTAGAGGGCGACGTGGCGCACCCCGGTCTCGCGTGCTTGGTGGGCAAGCCGATCAATGCTGCCGGCGGCGGCGAGGCCCACGATTTCAATCCGGTCGGCGAGTTCGCGAGCCACCTTGAGCGTGGAACAGCCGATGGAACCGGTGGAACCGAGCAGGACGACGCGGCGTTTGCGGGGGGAAGTCATGAGCCGGGAAGCAGCACCCATTGCAGGTAAAAATACAGCGCCGGAGCGGTGAAACAGAGGCTGTCTATCAAATCCAGCGTGCCGCCGATGCCGGGCAGCAGCCGCCCGGAGTCCTTGGCCATGAGCGTGCGTTTGACGACACTTTCCGCCAGATCCCCCAGCACGGCGAGCAGCGCCAGGATGAAGCTCAGGAAAATCACGTGGCCCCAGCCGCCAAGCACCGCAAGCTGCTGCGGAAACCACGCATACAGGCCGCAGCCAGCCGCTTGGGAGGCCCCCATGGCACCGCCCAAGCCCTCCCAGGTTTTCCCTGCACTCACGTGCGGGATCATTTTGTGTCGCCCGAGCATCGAGCCGACGAGGTAGGCGCCCATGTCCGCCAGCTTCGTCACCGCCAGCAGCCACAGCAGCAGGCATGCGGCGGGTGCCGCCACCATCCCGGAGGTCATCTGCCAAGCAGGAACCACAAACAACAGCTTCGCTGCAAAATTGAACAGAAAGGCGATGTAAACAAACCCGCACAGCGTCGCCGTCACGGCCAGCAGAGTCTCCAGCCCGTGGATCGGCTCGCGAAGTTGCAACATGAACGCACCGATCACCGCCACGCACAGCATGCCGCAGTCGAGGCCGGCGGGAACTCCGCCGCCACGGTAAAATCCCGCATGCAGGAGGAGGCAATAGGCCGTCGCCAGCAGGATGCCAAAGCGCGGAAACCCCCTCACTCCCGCACTCCGCAACATTCGGAAATACTCCATCGTGCTCAGCACCGTCAGCACCGTGATCAAGGCCAAATAGGCCGCTTTCTGCATGCTCGCAAACGCCGCCCCCACCAGGCCCCAAAGCAACAGCGTGCTGCCCGCACGACGGACCAAGACGAGTGCTTTCGATGGGGCGGGAGTGGGGGGAATGGCGGCCATGGCACGGCGGTATCCAAACCCTTGCCGCTCCGCATGGCAACTCATTCCGAAATTTCCCGCGCAACCATTTTCCCGTCCTGCGGTTGAATGCCCCTGAGGAGGCCGCCAACCGGCCTCCCGAGAAGAGAACACCAACCTCATACCATACGTATCACCACATGAAAGCAACCACCATCATCGCACTAGGCACTCTGCTTGGCACCAGCGCCTTTGTCTCAGCCCAAGATCCAGCCACCCCCCCACGGCCCGCCCGCACCCCGCGCGCCCCCTCCGCCGAAGCCCTCAAGGAATTCGACAAGGACGGCGACGGCAAACTCAACGATGCCGAGTCCAAAGCCATGCGGGACGCCCGTATGGCCGAAATGAAAAAAATGCAGGAAGCCACGCTCGCCAAATATGACGAAAACAAGAACGGCAAGCTCGACCCGGAAGAGGCCGCCAAGGCCCGCGCCGACCGCGAAAAGGCCCAGTTGGAAAAATATGACGCCAACAAGGACGGCAAGCTTGACGACGAGGAGCGGGCTAAAATCCCCGCGAGCGAAAGATTCATGGGCGGCGGACGCACCGGCGGACGCACCGGCGGACGCACCGGCGCACGCCCCGCCACCCCTCCGGCTGCTCCCGCTGCTCCGGCGGAAACTCCTAAATAATTTCTAACAGACCACCCCTCACCCCAACCGCAGATGGCCCCCTTCGGCCGTCTGCGGTTTTTTCGCGCTCAATGACTTCCGCATGCAACGCACCTGTCCCCGTCGTTCGCAACGCCTCGCCCCTGACGCAGAGATTTAGAAGGGCTTGTTGGCTTGACGATTTGTCGGCCCTGATTTCGGCCACGATTAGGCAAGGTCAGTTCGTTTGACTAATAAAATATGGCGGATATTGCTCTCGATCCGCCGCTCAAATTATTGATAGATTACGCAGAAATTCGGGAATTATTGGTCTTCTCCGAAAATATCCCGGCGGGCTGTCTTGAGATGTCCGCCATATTTGATTGGACAAATCCACCACCAGGCGCTTCATTGGTGGTGCCATGAACATTTCTTTCTCCACCGAGGATCTGCAGTTCTCCGGCCCGGGCGGGTCGCTCACCGTCCATCCCGACGACGAGATTTCACGCCGCCTGGCCATGCTGCTGGCCGGCGAGTGCGGGGGTCTCGGCGCGACCGAGGCGGCCCGCCAGTTCGATTTCAGCCGCCAACGCTA
>JAPLUI010000248.1 GCA_026397725.1 Verrucomicrobiota bacterium
CGCCGTCTGGATGCTGGAGGACGCCCGGCGCGCGGGGGTGGGGGATCTCGATTTGCTCAAGGACTACCCCGGTCTTGGCGTCTATGATCTGGACGCCGCCTGGCGCTACGTGGAAACGCACCGCGACGAAATTGAACAGGCGATCCGTGCGAACCGGGAAGCGTGATGGCCAAACTCTACTCCAACGAGAATTTTCCGAGACGTGTCGGCGAAGAATTGCGCCTGCTCGGCCATGACGTGCTCTCCTCATTCGAGGCGGACAATCGATCCGCGTGGTGCGTTCTTCATCGTGAGGCCCGCCCTCGGGAAAACAGCCTCTATTTCGAGATAAGAATGAACGGGAGACTGGGGGATTGGAATGCTCGGCCGCAACTCACTGGTGGCGAGACGCCACCAGCACGGCCTGCCGCGAGACGCGGCAGCCACGGCACTTCACCACGGTTTCACTTCGATCCAAGTGCTCGCCTGAACACCTGTGGCGGCGTCGGCGGCGAGGATGACGTGGCGGCCTTCGCGGATCTGCATGCGGGGACCGGCGGCGGTGGTTTTGATGGGGAGCGAGGCACACGACCAGCTCACCTCACCGCCCGCTTCGGCACGCAGTGGGATCCACTGGCTGTCCGGCGGCAGGTCGCCGTCGAGATAGTAGATGCTGCCGGGGGCGGGCTGGATGATGCGCAACTCCGGAGCAGAGGTGGCGAGGGTGACGAGGGTGCCCAGACTGTTCTGGGAACTCGCGAGCCATGGACCGTATTCGGCCGGCAAGCGGACGCGGCTGGTGGCGTCGTAATCGTCCGGGCGGGCGGGCTCGGGTGGTTGCAGACATTTCTCGTCGATCGTCCCGCGCCGGTCGGCGGGCGCGAGGCGACCCGTTAGAGGGTCGGTTTTGAAGGTGTCGACTTGCGGGGGCTGCGCGAACCACGAGGTTCCGAAGCGTGCGTGGAGGTGTTCGATTAGATCGTGCATGACGGGGGCCGCGCCGGTCACGCCGGTGATGTCGCGCATGGGCGTGCCGTCGGGATTGCCCACCCATACGGCAACCGTGAACTCGGGCGTGTAGCCAACCGTCCAGTTGTCGCGATAATCCGAGCTGGTGCCGGTCTTGCAGGCGACGGGAAAATCGAAGGTGAGCCACGAGCGCAGGCCGAAGGAAGCGGCGCGGGCCGCATTGTCGGAGAGCATGTCGGCCAGGAGGAAAGCGGCGCCGGCATCGAACACGCGGCGGGCCGGAGGATAGGCATCCTGCCGGTCTGGGGCGATGGGCTGCAGGCCTGTTGGTTCAGTGGCGGACAGGCGGGACGCGCTGTCTTCCCTAACAGGCGGGAAGCCGGTGTTCCCGAGCAGGCGATACGGCCGGTGCATGCCGAGCCGGCCGAGGGTGGCGAAGGCGTTGGCCAGTTCTAACAGGCGGACCTCGCCGTTGCCAAGGGTGAGACCCAGCCCGTAGTAATCAGCCGGATGATCGAGGGTGGTGATGCCGACCTCACGCAACGCGCGGTGCAGCGCCGGGGGGCCGCCCGCGAGTTCGAGCGTGCGGATTGCGGCCACGTTGAGGGAATTGCCAAGCGCGAAGCGCAGGGTGACCGGGCCGTGGAAGCGGTGGTTGTAGTTGTTAGGCCGGTAACTGCCGGTGGGCGTGGCGAAAGTCGTCGGCACATCGGGCACGACGGTGCAGGGTTGCGCGCCGTTTTCCAGCGCCAACAGATAGGTGAACGGCTTGATGGTCGAGCCGGACGAACGCGACATCCACGCGCCGTTGGTTTCGCCCGAGCCGGCGAGCGCGAGGACCTCGCCGCTGCGGTTGTCGATGACCACGACGGCACCGCTGGTGGCGTGTTTGTCGATGAGACGCTGGAGATTTTCCGCGAGCGTGCGTTCGGCGAAGCGGTTCAGATCGAGGTCAAGGGTGGTATGCACCGGCCCGCCGCCGGACGGGACCAAGCCACGGCGCGTCAGCAGCAGGTTGACGAAATGCGGGGCCTCGAACTCGTGGGCACGCGGGCGGAGCCGGAGCGGTTCATCGATGGCGCGGGCGAGTGCGGCGGCATCGAGACTGCCGCCGGCGAGCATGCGCCCGAGCACCCACTGCTGGCGGGCGCGGGCGGCGGCGAAATCATCGTGCGGGTTGAGGCGGGTCGGGGCTTTGGGCAAGGCGGCGAGCAGCGCGGCCTCGGCGGCGCTCAGGTCCGAGGGAGGTTTGCCGAGATAATGCCAAGTGGCGGCCGCGATGCCGGTCTGGAGATCCCCGTAATCGAGCCGGTTGAGGTATTCTGTTAGAATGCGGTCCTTGCTCCACCGGTGCTCGACGGCGAGGGCGAGCCACATTTCCCGGACTTTGTTGCAGAACGTGCGCGGTACCGGTTGCGCCAGTTTGACGAGTTGCTGGGTGATGGTGGACGCACCGGAGGTCGGCACGGTCCTGCGGGCGGCATCGCGGACGGCGCGGCAGATCGCGAGGGGGTCCACCCCCGGGTGGGACCGGAACCGGGCATCCTCGGCGCCGAGAGTGGCGGCGACCAGGGGCGGCGACACATCCGTTAGATCGCACTGGCGGGAGAACCGGCGGTCATCGACGAGCAGCGTGCGCAGCGACCGACCGTGGCGATCCAGAAACTCGGTGCTTGCGGGCGGTGCGGATTGCAGGCCCGCGGGGAGCGGCGTGAGGCGCAGCGCGATTTCGAGCGCGATGAATCCAAGCACCAGCACCAGCGCGGCGCGGCGGCAGAGTTTGCGAAGGCGAGTCTTCATTCTGAAAGGAAATTGGAAGCCAAGGATGACAGGATTCTACGGATGATGAAAGAGCGATGTGTTTAACCGGCGGTGATTGTCACCCCCGACTGACGGGGCGAACTCGGGACAGGCTTGAGCGTTGCTAAGAAAGACCAAATTCCGGGCTTGATGTAGTGTGTATCGTGTGTATTTTTCCGCCGTGACCAGTCGGGACATCATCTCCAAACTCAAGGCAGACGGCTGGGAGTTGGCGAATGTCCGCGGGTCACACCATCAATACAAACATCACCAGCGAGGTGGACGTGTCACCGTGCCGCACCCGAAGAAGGACTTTCCGCGCGGCACGTTGAGAAGCATCTTTCACCAAGCTGGATGGCCTTGGCCACCCTGAAACCATGAGATTCCCAATTGTCATTCACAAGGACAGAGACTCCGACTACGGGGTCACAGTTCCAGATATGCCCGGTTGCTTTTCGGCCGGAACCACAACTGATGAAGCACTCTCGAACGCCATTGAGGCGATTGAATGCCACATCGAAGGCTTGATGATCGACGGGGAACCGGTTCCCTCACCACGGAGCGTCGAGTACTACCGTTCGAACAAGCGCTTCCGGGGCGGAGTCTGGGCCTTGGTTGAGGTGGACGTGTCGAAGCTCTCAGGCAAGGCAAGGAGGGTCAATATCACGCTGCCCGAGCGGCTGCTGGTGCAGATCGATTCCTTTGCCGCCCGCCAAGGCGGATCACGCTCGGGCTTGCTGGCACATGCCGCCATGGAGTACGTGGCCGCACATGAACAACGATAAAGCGAACCATCCGCCCCACCGAATGTGAATTGCTGGAACCGCTATCGACAGAAGACCGGCTGAAGACGGTCATGCGTATTGGGTTTCTGCCGGACCCGCTCGTCGCGAGTATGATTGATCAGATCAGGAGACTGAAACCAATTTCCTTCTCAGGTTCATTGCTTCGCTGGCACTGAGGTGATCCGCTCCGTGGCGCTCAAGCCGAAGCGTTCCGGCCGATACATCTCTTCCACTTTCGCGGCCGGGGCGGTGACTTTGCCCGCGGCCCGCACCCGCGCGAGATAGCGGAAGGTGAACGTACCCGCAGGCAGATGATCACAGAAGTAGAGGACCCGGTCCGCGCGGATTTCGCGGTAATCGGCGGCCCAGGCTTGACCGAGAGCAGCATCCTTGCCGACCTGCTGGGTTCGGAACTCCGGATTGATCGCTTCGAGAATGGCTGGCAACGGATCGTCGATGGCAACGAAATGGCCGGGGCGCGGGGTTTCTATCCGCAGCGTCACCAGCACGCGGTCACCGACTTCGAGGTCGGCGGCATCGCGCAGCGAGCCGTCGGCGGCGATCTCCTGATAGGCACGCGACACCGCGTAGCCGCGGTCCTGCCGCGGTTGCGCCGCCACCGGTGGCCGGACGACAAAGTTCGCCTCGCCGTAGAGTGCTTGTTGCCGCGGGTTCCTCACCTCGAGCGAACCGAGCGGCGCCGCGGCGTCGAAGGTGAATTGCACGGTCTCCGCCAGATGCTCTTTGGTTAGGGCGACCTCGGTTGCGGCGCCGGCTTTGACGAGTGTGGCCTCGACCGGCTTCACTTCCCGTTCGACGGTGGCGAAGTAACGGCTGAGGGCGAGGAGCGCCCAGGCGTTTTCCTGGGTGGTCCGCCAGCGTCCGTTGGCCCGCGCGGCGAGCAACTCCTTCGCCAGTCGGCCAACCTCCTGATCCGCTGGCTTGAAGACGGTCCAAGCCAGCAGGAGCGCGGCCCGTTCGCGCGTCGCGCTGCCGAACCACGAACCGGCCTCCGGTGCGGGCACGCGTGGGTCGAGCAAGCGGGCGACGCTATTTGCCGGGCCCTTGGTCGTCAGCATGGCGCAGGCCAGCAAGGCACGCCCCTCGCGGGACAACTCCGCGCGGCGGGCTAACAGTTGCTCGTGATAGGCGGGCTCGGACTTGTCTGCAGCGGCGAGGGCGAAGAGTGCGAGCGCGTAATCGTCGAGCGCGGCCTCCCGACGTTTGTCCCCGAGGCCGCGCAGTTGGCCGCTCAGGTATTCGAGGAGTGCGGGCCACTTCGCGGGCATGGTTTCACCCTGTTGTTCCAGCAGGCCGAGCGCCAAGGCGGCATACGCGCTGGGGAACAGGCTGGCCTCGCGCGCACCGGGCCAGTAGCCGATGCCGCCGTCGCTGGTTTGGAGCGCGGACAACTTGTCGATGCCGGCTTGGATTGCCGCACGGGTGGCGGCCTTGGTTTTCACCACCTCGGGGAGGACCGGGCCGAGATCCCTAACCACGATCCACGGCACGAGGGCCGAGACCGTTTGTTCCGCGCAGCCGTAGGGATAAGCTAGGAGGGCACCCGCCGTCTCCCGCAACGACGCGAGCCGGGTGTTGGACAGCGTCACGCGCAACGAACCGTTGCCCTCGGTCAATTGCGGATTCACTCCGGCGAGCAGGTCGTTCGCCGGCGCACCGAGTTCGGTGAGATAGGTTTCCCGCAGCACGGGTGCGGGAGAACCGACTTTCAAGGTGGCGACGAGCCCGTCCTCGAAGGTCTTGCCGTCCGCTTCGAGACGGGCCGACCATTTCCATTCGGCGTCGCCCGTGGCGCGAAGACGCACCGGAAAATCCACCGTGGCCGCCGCGCCGTCCTCGAGGGTAAGGGTGGCGACGGTCGGACCCTGCGCCGGTTCGGCCGTGGCGTCGAGGGCGAGCGAAACCTCGGCCGTGCCTTTCGCACCGGATTCATTCCGCACCACGGCCCGCGCGACGATCTCGTCGCCGACGTTGGCAATCTGGCCGAGGGCGGAGACGAGCATGAAGCGCTTGCGCAGGTTGACGGCGGATTCGCCCGACCCGAAGTGCTTGGCGCCGGCGTGAGCGACCGCCACGAGGCGGTAACGCGTGAGCGCGTCGGGGGCCTTGAACTTTACTGTTAGGTTGCCCTCGCGATCGGTTCGCAGCGAGGGCAACCAGCAAGCCGTGCCGGGAAAATCGCGCCGGAGTTTCGGGCCGGGGCCATCGACCCCGCCGCCACCGATCAGGTATCCTTTGTTAGAAAAGCCGCAGTCGGCCGGGTCTTCGGGCAGCAGTTCGTAGAGGGTCAGGCCGGTGCGGATGCCGAGCGGGAATGGCCATTCGAAGACCGCGCGGGGCTGCGGACGCTCGTAACCGGTGATGGCGAGCACGCCGTCGTCCACCGCGAAGAACGTGACTTCGGCATCGGCGACCGCGGCACCGTTGCCGTCGCGGACGCGCACGTCCGCCGCGATGTCGGCACCGGGTTCGACGGTCGCTGCTTGCGGGGCGACCTCGACATTCAAGCGCGTGGCCGGGTTGGTGACGCGCAATTGGCAGAGGCCGTAGCGGTATTCGGGCGACTTGAAGCGCCGGGTGCTCTGCTCGGCGCCGCGGATCAGCACCATCGACACGAACACGTTCGGCGCATCGTCGGCTCCGATCGGGATTTCAATGACAGGCGCATTGCCTTCAAGCCGGGGGCGCTGGCTGCGCAGGACGCGCGACTCGCGCTCGACGGTCACCAGGGCCTCGCCGGAAATCGGGGTCTTCACCAGGATGCGGGCCGTGTCGCCGGGTTGGTATTCCACTTTGTCGGGCACGAGTTCGACTTGCGCGGGATTGCGATAATCCCACGCGATCGGTTCGTCACCCGACACGCTGAACTCGAAGGTGACACTCGTCGGGCGGCCCTTGCCGTCGCTGGCGGTTAGTCGCAGGAGATACTGCCCGGCGCGTCCCGGCTTGAAGCGTGCGGTCTCGCCGGCGGGGAGCCGCCAGCCGTCGATGCCCCGTTCGGGCGGCAGCGTCCGGCCGTCCGCGGTGGCGACGATTTCCTCGCTGGTCTCGGTGCGAAACGAAATGGCGTTGCCGGCGCCTAGCACGCGGACGGTTTCGTGGCGGAGGCGCACCAATTCCGCCTTCACCGCGACCGGCTCACGCAGCGGTTCGCCGGCGGGTCTAACCGCCACGGCGCGGGCGACGATTTCCTCCGCATGGCCGATCACTACCTGGTCCGGCCAGGCGAGGCCCAAATAGAAATCGGCCGCATCGCGGGCGAAGGAACAACTCTCGGTGACGGTCTGCTGGTTGGCGTCGGTGACTTCCACTGTGAGCAGGCCTCGACCCGGGCCGCCCGTCGGCTCGGGCAGGGTTGGGCGGATGGACAAGGTGCCTGCGGCGGAGAGTTTTTCCTGACCGCGGAGCGTGAGCGCTTTCTGTCCGGCGGCGTTGTGGGCACAGAAGGTGAATTCCTCGAATCCGGCAGGCGAAAATTCATCCGCCGCGTATTGGAGGGTCCAACGAGCCTGGCTTGCGCCGAGCGCGGCGCCGAAGAAGTATTTCGCCGCCACCTCGGCAACCACGGGCGATGCGGGTGCGAAGCGTGCGGGAGCCGCCATGCTCACCTCGAACGCATTGGGTTGGAAATCGGCAACCTGAAATGCCGCGTAGCAGCCGCCCTCACGGTCTTGGAAAACGAGCTGCAAGCTGTGGTAACCCGTGGTTCGTTGGTTCAGGACGATTTGGGTGTCAAAGGCGCCGCGCTCATCGGTGCGAATCGCGATCTCGGATGCGTCACGGCCGCCCGGCGTGTTCAGGGTCAAGACGCCCTCGCGTCCCGCCTCGATGGCGAGGCCGTCGTCACGGACCTGCCGCACCATCCCCTTGACGTGGACGGTTTCACCGGGGCGATAGAGCGGGCGCTCGGTGAAGATCATCGCACGCAACGGCGGAGTCGTCCGCTCCGGCGCTTCCCAAGAATCGTAATTGAGCGGCTGGCGAAATGCTTCCATGGGCAGCTCTTCGCCCCGCTCACCGATGCGCAACACGTGCAGGTCCTCGCCGCGACTCACCACCAGCCAGCCGGGCTTCGTCCCCGGCGGCAACGACGCGGTGCCATCGGCCGCGCTCTCCGCCGTGGCGACCCGTTTGAATTCCTGGTCGAGCATCTCGATCCGTGCCCCCGCCACGGGCTTGCCGCTCGCCATGGAAAAGACGGTCACCGTGAGTTGTTTCCCGGCCTTTTTCCACAGCACGCCGAGGTCGGTCAGTTGGACGAGCGCCTGGGCGCACGGGCGTCGTTTGCCGCCGACTCCATCCATCGGTTTGCCCTCGACGGTGAGGAAGATCAGGCCGGCCCGCGCGGTCTCTAACATCTCACTCCAGTCGAGGGCGGTATCCTGCCGCGCGTCGGTCTGTGGCGCGGGCAACGCGATCTCGCGATCATGGATCACCCGGCCATCAATGGTTCCGGCGGGGATCGGTCGGTAGGGTTCGTCCGGATCGTGGCGCTCACGGTCATCCCGATAGCGGTCGAAAGCCTGGACGGCCTGGGCGGCTTTGGCCGGCGCGACGAGCCGGGCGATGACGCGGAACGACTGCAGGTTCACCGAGCGCACGGGGAATTTCCGCTGCCCGTCAACGCGTTGGTGGCCGGTGATCTCGGGCAGATAGACGCGGGGCTTCACCGGGGCGAAGCGGAAGCTGCGGGTGAGTTTGCCGTCGAGCGGCAGACCGCCCTCAGACAGCAGCGACGGGTCGATCTCGAGGAGGTATTCGGTATCCCGCTCGAACTCGCCGCGGATGCTCAGCTCGCGCCACCCCTGGTCGAAGCGCAGACCGTTCACCGCCGGAGTGATGCGGAAGAACTTCCCGGCGGTCTCGTCGCTCACGTCGGGCGCGAGCGGGTCGGAGAATTCCAGCGTCACCCGGCGGCCTCCTTTGAGGTAGCTCGCGGTGGCAAGTGAAGCGAGCGTGAACGGCTTCACCCGGCCGATCTTGATCGAGTGTTTGGCGGCGATGCGGTAGCCTCCCGTCAGGGCTTCAAGGCCGGGCTTGATCTCGAGGTGCCAGAGCGGTCCCGGGGCGAGCGGTGACACCGGCTTGACGACGAGCTGGGTTTTCACGGGTGTGGCGTGTTCACCGTCGTCATCGAATTCCTCTGCGGCTGGCCCGGGGGTCGGGCTTGCGACTCGCGCGAGCTGCCAGCGTCGTTCCCAATCTTCCGTTTCCCGGACGCCGGGAAAATAATCATGGGTCCGGCCATAGCGCACCTCGGCCGCAACGGCTTTGCCGTCGTCGGCGACGTAGCGGAACAATTCGGCCGCGCCATCCAATTGCACGTCCCGGTTGAACGCCAACCACTGCTCCGGAACGGGCGGAGCATCTTCCTTTTCGGGAATCCCCCTTCTCAAGTCTGAGAATTCGAAAGGCGGAGTCTTGAGGGTGGCACGCAACGACGATTTGACCGGTTCATTGCGCGCATCCTTGAGCCCGGGCTCAAGGGTGAAGGTGAAGGCCAGGCCCATCCCCGGCGCTTCTGATGGCACATAGACGCCGCTGCGGCGGCTGAGCCACGTGAACGTCCCCGGCAGCGCTGGCTGAACCGCGAGCGGCGGCTTGACCGCCGTGCCCACCTCTTCCCGGTCCACCATGTCCCGGTCGAAACGAATCTCGATCGTCGTCGATGGCTCCAGCGTGTCGCCATCGACCATCCATTGGACTGCCGGGGGCGGCGCGCCCCGGACGGTGGCCAGCGTCGCGCCGAGGCACAGCAGCAGCGCGGCTGTTAGTAAACTGCTCTTTGGGTGGGGATGCATGAGGGGGGGTGGGTAAAAGCTGAAATGCTGAAAAAGGAGGTGAATCGCAGCACCGGTGCCGACCAGGCCGGTGGCCCGGCGGGATCATGCCGAAAAGCGGGGTGGGTGGTCAGATTCATGGGAAGCTCCTCAACCGCGAGAATAACCCGTCCTGCCCGCTTTGCCAAGGTTCTTCTGGAAAAGGTGCATGACAAAATGGTCAGACGATCCCGTGATGCCGAAACCAGGCGGGCGGGCGTCTCGAGGAGCGGCGGACTCCGCTCCGCCGTTGCCCATGTGGAGCCATCTACCGCAAGCCTATAATCCGTGGTTGTCTCAGGCCGTCATACCCCACTTGCCGGACTGGGCACGGTTGCTGTTGGCAAGGGGGAAGGTGTCACTTTTCATTTCACAGGCACATCCTCTTCGTCGCGCCGCGCCATGGCTGCCAGCCCCTGGCCCACACGACGCGTCATCGCCGCAGGCTGCCGGGCGGCGTGCGATCCGGCCCGAAGTATTTCTCGCTGCGGTAGCGGAGCCAGACCCGGAGGACTTGCGGGACCTGTTCCTTGGCGGGCGCGTCGAGGGTGGCGTAGAGGGCGAGGGCCCGCTCGCGCTCCCGGCGACACGCCCGGTTGCGGTGCGCATCCCACGCACTGCGGGCTAACCGAATCCGCCGGCACACCTCTTTCACCAGGGCGGTGCCGGTGAGTGGAGTGGCGCTGGCGGGTTGGCGAGTCATGGGAGGTTCGGTTGGCGGCAACAGCGGATCACCAGGCTAGTCGTCATCTCTTACCTGCTCCCCCCTGTTGAATTCGACGAGATTGACAGTCTTTGGATCCAAGGGCCGGCCCTCCGTCATCGTCATCGCCGCTTTCCGGTTAATCCGCGCGGGTTTGTACCAGGGGTCCAGTTCGAGCGCTCGGTCGAGTTCCGCCAGCGCCTTGGCCTGGTAGCCCAGTTGGGCGTAGCACAGGCCCAGGTTGCCATGGCTCGCGACATTCCGGTCGTTCATCGCGATGACCTTCAGGAAACCGTCCAGCGCCTGCTGCCATTCGTTCCGTTGCATGCAGTCAAAGGCCTGCTGGAAAACCTCACTTGAGGCCAGGAAGGTATCCAAGCTGATGCCCTCTTGCGCCCGGAGACTTGCCGTAATGCCGTCAAGGAACGACTGGGCGGTGTTGACCTCGGAATCGCCGCGAGCACCGAGTTCCACGACTTTGCGGAAGGCGCGGACGCAATTGGGAATGTCCATCAGGTCTTTGTACACCACGGCTTTGTTGAAATGCGCCTCGATCATATAGGGGAAAATCGCAATCGCCTGGTCGAACCACTCGATGGCTTGCGGAAGCTCTTTCTGGGTCACATGCAGAATTCCCATGCCGAAGCAAACGTGGTGATTCCGGGGATACTCGCGCTGCAAGCGGGTTAGAATTTCCCGCGCCTGCTTGGTTTCGCCCCGTTCGGCGAGGGCCAAGGCGCCATCCACCGCCTCTTCGGCCGCCGGGTTGATTTCGATGAGAAACTTGCCCTCAGGCAGGACGCCACTTCGCACCGCGCGATTGCTGCGGGTGGCCTGATGTTGCCGGGCCGCGGCATGGTGAATGCAGTCACCGCAGTCCGCGTCCCGGATGGCGGCGCAGCACTGACTGCAAACCTCCACGTCGCCATGGCGCGCGCACCGCCGCCTGGCCTTGCCGTTGCCACATACTGGACATTTTTTCATCGGCGATTGTTATAGGGGTGGCCTGCACAGCGTGTCAATCGCTGGCTGAATTCATGACGAAAGGAGACGGCAAAAGTCGTTGACCGTGCCGGGCCTGCAGGGATCGGGAGTGACGCAGGAGGCAGCAGGCAAGCGGCTGAGAAGAACCACCGATCATTGGGTTGAGAACTCCGGGGGTGGGGTGGCAGGTCGGACATGGTGTGAGGCAGTTGGAAATTCAGGATTACTGCCACTGGGCCAGCTTGGTCCGCCACTGGTCAAGCCAGGTGTCAATGCGTGCTTGGTTGGTTTTGTAGTAGATGGCGGTGAAAATGAGGACCCCGCCAATCAGCAGCACGAAACTGCCGACGACGGTCATCCGGGCACTGCGCTCCATGAGCACCAGCACTTTATACAGGAGCGACACGAGATCCACCATCAAGCCGGCAAAACCGAGCGCCAGATAGAGCCGGATCCGCAACACGCTGCCCAGTCCCATCGCCAGCAGGCACAGCAGGATCATGGTCAGGTTGAAGGAAATGGCGTGGCTGGGGTCGGCCAGCGCGTAATATCCGGTACTGCCCAGCATCGCCATCAACGTGACCAGGCGGATCCAGTTCCGCGTTTCCGGGTGAATCCGCTTTCTGAACAATTCCTGCAACACCAACACGCCCAGGCCCACCGGAATGATATATGCGTGGACTGCCCGCAATTGCAGCTTGGCATAGAACGTCAGCAGGACGAATCCCACAAATCCCGCCAGCGCCAGAATGTTATAGGGCGACTCCCGGTTGTCCTTGCCGAGATAGGCGAACAAGACGCTGTGCAAGCCCACCACGATCAGCGCCAGATCGACGCCCAGACCATGACCCATCACCCACCCCAACGCAAGCACCGGCATCGCGCACAGGGTCGTAAGCAAGGGGACCCGCAGCGCCCGCGGTTGCAAATCGAGAACCTGCTTGACCCCGGCAATGCCGAAGGAAACCGCGAGGCTGGCCCACACATCGTACTCGAATTTCCACCACACGGTCGTCAGCATGAGGTGACGGCGGATCGAAGCAAAGAAGGCCGCCGCGCAAAGTTGCATGAGGAAATAGGCGGCCATCGATTGACGGTCGCGCCCTTCAAAAAACCAAGCCACCGCCAACGCCGCCTCTAACAAGACTAGGAGGCTGAATTCCCGCAACCCCAGGGCAAGCTGATAGTGCGACCCCTGAACCGCGCAGACCACGCCGGTTGCTAACAACAACGCGACCCGGTGATTCTGCCGCCCTGCCGCTTCCAGCCAGCCGAGCGTCAGGTCGAACCCCCGAAGCTGGGTTCGCGGCCTGGCGTGGTATGCGGCACTCCAATAAGCCGGACCGTAGCGCCCGGTTAGAGCGATTAGCAAGAGCGTGGTCGTCGCTGCGAGGACCGGCCACGGTTCCAGTCCGGCGGCCAGCCCATGCGCCTTGAACGGGGCTTGGCTGAAATAGACCAGCCAGATCGGAATCCACGATTGCAACTCGCCCAGGATTTTCCCCCCTGGCGTGCCCACCCGGTCGCTCGGCGTCCACGCGAGCAGGATCGCCCCCAGTCCCATGCCCCACAACCCGACCGGCGACCACGGCCGATGATAGAGAATGTGCGCCAGCACCACCCCCCCCAACCCCGCCGCAATCCGGCCGACGAGCTTCGGGTGGAGCTTGCCCGGCAGCGCTTCAAAGGCGGCTAGCAGGCCCAGCCAACCGCCCAGGCCCACCCAGATGATCGCCTCCTTCGGCACATAACTCGCAATGAAAAAGTCCAGGTGCAGCGCCACCATCAATTGCACGCCGGCCACCATCAGATAGCTCGGTGAGCGCCGGAGAATTCCCTGATGAATGAAAACGGATGCGGCCCCCGCCAGCAACGGCGCGACCATCAAGGAATTGCCGTGGAAATCCACCAAGCCCCAAAGCACCGCCCCTTGGGTGGCGGCTAACAGACAGTAGCCCCACACCCGGCGCAGGGCATCCCACGCCGGATCATCCAGTCTTGCCAAACGCTGAATGATCGTCCGCAGCGGCGAGCGTTCGTAGCTGAGGAGGATCCAGAAATGTCCCAGCACCAGCGCACACCACGCGGCGGCCATCGGGCTATCAAACGGACTCAAGCCCGGCAGCGCGGTTAGCAGAAAATAGCTGCCCGCCATCAGCGCCAGCCCGCCATAGAACGCCAGCCAACTCGTGCCACCCAGGCCGTGCAAGCGCAGCAGCACCACTCCCAGCAGGAGCATGAGCGGGGCATTGGAGTGGTATTGCCGGGTACTGACCGGCGTGCCGGGGAACAGCACGAGATGAAAGAAGCCCTCGAAGACATACAGCGCCAGCACGATGAATCCGAGCACGGCGGCGGAGTTCCGATACCGTGCCGCAGCCAACTGCCCCTGCCGCATGCCGATTTCCGCCCGGAAATAGAAGTAGGCCACTGGCAGACTTAGGGCCACCAGCGCAAGTTGCGGTTGCCTCAAGCAGGGCACGAGCAGCGCCGCACACCACCACGCCACCACCACCCCGAAATGATACAACGCTTCGCACAATTCCGCATGCGCCGCCTCCCCCGGCCCCGGTTGCCGCGCCGCCCGCCGGAAATACCAACCGGCCAGCAACGCCAGCGTACCGGCAATCAGCAGCCGGGTGGGCGTCATGGCCGCGAGATCCGCCGCAGTGAAATAATTGGCCGACAGCAGCGTCAGCACCAAGCCCGCCACGCCCAGGCTGGCTCGGTTGATATCGGCAATGGCCGCCGCCCCGCGCAGCGCCCGCCGCAGCCCCGACGCCTGCAGCAAACTCAAGCCCAGCCCAAGGCAAATCAGATGCAGTTCGGACACTCCGTGGTCCCGCAGGAACTCCCCGACTCCCACCCGGACCAAGTGGATGTTCCCCAACACTAACAGCGCTCCGGCCCCAAGCCAAAAACCGGCTTGCCGCCGACCCCAGGCCACGAGCGCGAACGTAACCACGCCCAGATAGGGTGCCCAGAGTTGGGCCCCGCTCTCCCGCAGCACCGGGTGTGCCGTGTGGTAAAGCGCTGCCGCCGCAGCCAGCCCGGCAGCCGGCAACCACAGCCAGTCAGTCGCCGCAGTCGTGTATGCCGGGATGGCAAAGACCCCGGCCAGCAGGCGGGGATGGCGGACCTGCACCCACCGCCCGGCTTGGGTCAGCAGCGCGATCCCCAAGCCGAACAATGCCACCCGCCACGGGGTGGCTAGCAGTTCCAACTGGCGGTCGAGGTCACCGAGCGCAGTCAGCGGGCTTCGATGGATCATCAGATAACCCAGCAGCAGGGCCGGCCACAGGATGACGCTGGACGCCTGGGAGCGTGCCGTGAGCAGCAGCGTCACCAGCAACAGCAGTTGCTGCCAGCCGCCTAGTACCTGCCCATGCACTCCATCCGCCACGCCGGCCAGACCTAGCAAAATCGCCAGTCCCGTCGCCAGCATCCAGCCTGGCAGCACCAGTGACACGATGGAGCCTCTGACACTTCGCCTCGCTTGCATCACTTCCAGCATCACCATGAGCAGTTGCACCACCACCAGCAACCACAAGGTCGGACTCAGGCTGGTGGCGACGGACAGTCGCGGCAACAGCAACCCCGTGCCGGGAGCCCTTAGCTCGAGCAAGCCGATCCAGCATTGCATGAACAGCAGCACCCCCCACGCCCACTGCCGGGTGCGCAGACCGTGCCACACCAGTTGAGCTGTTAGAAAACCGTACAGGCACGGCATCCCCGCCACGGCCGCGCCACCCAGCAGATCAGTTAGACAAATGACCGTCACCGCCGCACTGCCACCCAGCAGCACGTGCCGGGTCGGCTCGGCCAGCAATGCCGTCACCCACGGCCGGGTTCGCGCCCCGCCGCGATATAACCCGTAGAGCCCCTGCAGCAACAAGCCCATGACCAGCACCGGCCCCGTCCAGTGGGGATCACTCACCTGCCGCCAGTAGCCGCAACCGATCCCGGCCGCCATGCAGATCCAGCCCAGGTGTACTCCCACCACCGCCTCGCGATGCTGACGATGGTAAATGGCGATGATGGTCCAAGCCACCCCGCTCGTGGCCAAGGCCAAGGCGGTTTGGAAAGAAAGCGGTCCGTTGGCCACATTCCGGAGCAGGTTCCAGCTATCGACCTTGACCAGCAGGAACACCGCCGCCGCCAAAATCGGCCAGGTGAATAGCGTGTGGTCCCGTCGCTGGAATGGAAACAGCTCCTTGCCCATGAACCGGTCCCCATCAGACAGGTCCTTCAGAAATGCCCACGGCCGCAAGGCGAAACACAGCCCGACCAGCAGCAGCGTGCAACCCGCGCTGGCCAAGCCGCTGCCCGAAGTGACCCAACCCATCGATTCCGGCAGATGGGATTTCAGCTCGGGAAACAGGATGACCGTGATCGCCACCGCCATGCCAGCCGGCCCCAACGACCGCGAGTAATAGGTGGCGGGAATCAAGGCGAGCATCATCATGATCGGCCCACCGAAATCCAGTCCTTCCTGAAGCCAGTACTCGCTCGCTCCGGTATCACCCATGGCCACCCGCAGCAACATGGCGGCCACCGCCAACACGCCGTAAAGCCACGACACCGTGGAGCGTGCCTGCAAGATCAGCGGCTTGGGCGTCCACCAGGCCAGGCCCAGCCAGAGCCAGGATAGAATTGCCAGTCCGCCCACCATCGTGTTGTGGTGGACCGTGCGGCCGGCCACGTCCATGAACCCGGCGTACGGCAGCGCCAACGCCAGCATCGCCATGGTCACGTGCAGCAAATGAACCTGCTCATCCCGGAAGGCACGCCAGGCGAACAACCCCGCCACCAATCCCAACCAGATCGCCGAACCAAACGGCCACGAGTCATAGTGCGATTGCACCAGCGGGGTGATCAGCGCGGTAAGCACCAAGGCCACCAGTTGCATGCCCCGGCAGGCCTGGACCAGCCCGAAATCCGCGGCGGACTCAGATGTTGGATCAGCCGGCTTATCCGCGCCAAGCCTCCGAATGAGCCAGCCGCCCACCCCGAACGCCAGCGCCACGGCCACCCCCACCAGCGGCAGCCACGGCCCGGGATAGCTTGGCAGCAGACCCACCGCCGCGCCGCCCAACCCAAGCAGCGTCAGCCCGATCCAATCATGCAACGGGTGCCGCCGCGCCCGCGCCTGATAGAGCCACACCGCACCCGCCAGCAGAAACGCCAGGATGCGTACCGTCGGATTGCCGAAACCCATCAGCAGACCTAACAAAATCGCGCCGAAGCCCAGAAACGATTCGCCGCCGTGCAGTTGCGGGCATGCTTTCAACTCCAGCGCGCGGCGTTCCGCATGCAGGATCAGCCAGCCGGTTAGAATGACCAGCAAGGCATACGTGGCTGGCTGTGGCAAATGGCGCAGGAACCCGTGCGCCCAGATGAACACCTGCAGGAACGTCACCGCCAGCACGCCCGCCACAAACCAGGGCACCCGTTTTTCCTCGGCCATTTCACGGGTGAGAATCCGGCGGGCAAAATAGACGATGGTCGCCGCCATGGCCGCGAAGCCAACGTAAAACCCGGCCCCCACGCACCACAGCAGCGACTCGCCCTCGAAGTGCCCGACCGTGCGGGCCAGCGGGCCGACCACCACCAGCGCGTTGAGCCCTAGCAAGGTGCCGCCCAGCAGCTTGCCCACCGCAGGCTCGACCGCGCCGCACCAGCGCCGCAAGCCCCAGCCGAAAACTATCAGATAGATGAGCGCCATTGCCAGCAGCGCCGGCCCTTGTCGGGGTACGTTTTCATCGGCCGAGAGCAGCGCCATCGCCATGAAATTGATCGGCAGCAAGCCAATCGCCGCCCCGCGCAGCATCGCCGCCGTGCCGGTGAATTCACTGCTCTGGCGCTCGATCCAGTCGCCCACCTTGGCCAGCGACCAAGTGAAGCCGCCCAGCAGCAAGGGCATGATCGTATAACGCACCAGCCAGTGCTTGTCCCAAGTATAATAGGCCAGCAACGAGCTGCCCAGAATCACCATCGCAATGCCCGCCACAATATACCAGTTCTCAACGAAAAACGGCTGGATATGGACCTCCCATAGCGACGGCTTCGGCGGTGCCACCGGGGCGGCCTTGGCCACCATGGGCGCGACCGGTGCGGGGGCCGTCCGGGCCGCCACCGGCGCCACCACCGACTGCGGCAATGGCGGCGGCTGCCCCGGATCGCGCGAGGCCGCGACGGACTCCGGTGCCGCCAGCCCTAACAACGCGTTGCGTTCGTGACCCGGCACCCATGTCGACCAGGTTGCGAGCAACCCGGACAGTGCGACCGGCTGGCCTGCCGCCGCCACCAGTCTGACCAAGGCCCCGAGCACTGCCGGGTCGGGATCCGGCACTTGCGAATAGACGCTGAGCAACAGTTCCGGCGCGTGGTTCTCAACGAGCCCGCCAAAGGTCTCCAGTTCCGACTGCCACAGTCGCTCCTGACTTCCCAACCAAGCCAGCCAATCCTCCCAGGTGAGCAGTTCGGGGCGGCCGAATCGTGCGCTTAGATTCAAGCTGGCCCGGTCGCGGGACCAAGGTTCGCGTACCATCGCCACGATGGCCGGGACCGTCGCCGGGGTCAGCCAGGCGCAGGCCAAATCCAATAGCCGGCGTTGTTCCCCGCGACTCTCGGCGGCACTGAACCGGGCTGCCAGGGACTCGGGCAACCAGTCCCCGCCCAACTCGTCGCGGTGGGACCGGTCCGGCAGGGCACGGCCAAGCTGTTCCAACCAACGCTGTCGGCACTCGCTCCGCTGCTGTTCTAACCGGGCCATCGCCGCCTCCCGCCCGGGCAGGTCGTCCGCCCAGGCGCTTGCGAGCTGCTCGAACCACGCTGCGGGCAGCCGCGCGATCAAGCCGGTGAGCACTGCCGACGCATTGGCCAACGCGTTGGCCGTTTGCTGCTGGACTTCCCGAAACAAGCGCGGCGCTTGCTCCTGCCTGGCCGCAAGGAAGCCCAAGTCCCGGAGCAGCCGCCCGGCGGTGCTTACCGCCGGGCGCGGATCCGCGCCAAGTTGCCACTCCTCGACTCCACTCAGGGGCAGCCCGGTGAAGCGCAGCGATTCGATGGCCGGACGCTTGAGCCGCCGGGCTTCATGGAGGCGGTGGGTTTCCTCGCGCAGCATCTGCCGGAGGTATCGCGCCAGCCCAACCAAGGAGTCATCGGTTTCACCCGCCAAGGTTTCGAGGAGGGCTGCCACCGATGCGGGTTGGTCACCCGTGAGGGTTTGAATTCCGGGGAAAACCTCGGCAGCTTCCAATGTTCCCGCCGCGAGCCAATACGCCAGCGAATCCACCAAGTGGCGCCTGGCAGCATCCGCCATTGGCAGCGCAGGCAATGCGGCCGGGCCCGGCACTTCAAATCGCCCGCCGCAGGTGGGGCAATCAACTGGCTGCCCCGCCAACTCGCGAAGCGCATCAATGGGCTGTTGGCAATGGGGGCAGAGTATGTTCATGGGCTGGGTGGCGTGCTCGCTGGCATCGTTTCCTTCCGGGCACGTTGGGGAACTACCGAAATCGGCCCTTGCAGTCAAGGATCAATCTCGGGTCGGGAGAGTCCGGGGTGCATGACACCTCTGTGTCGTCAATTGTTACTACTCAGGTATGGCAGAATCATTGATGGCAGGATCATTTCAGAATTGGAAAAAGTCATTGGATCAACCCCTGTCTGTGCGCATCCGCACGCAGGCAGGCCGACCAGTGATGAATCCCCCTCAAGACTCTTGAAAAATGATTCTGCCATAAATGATTCGGTCATGAATTCTTTGGAACCTGAGTAGTAACCGTCAATTTTGCTTGCGGGACGTGCCAGCATTGAACATTGTGCTTTGTCATGAACGCAACTCTGTTTCCACACCCCACTGCGGTTCCGCAAGAACCGATAACCCGGCATTCAAACTTCATCCCCGCGCGGCCCCGGCGACGTATCTGCGGCTCATGGATTCCGCCGCTGCCACTGGCCATGCTGTGCTGCATGGTCAATGCCGTGTCAGCCGACCAGTTCGAGGATTTCACCTATACCGACAACGGGACCACGATCACCATCACCGCTTACACCGGTTCCGGCGGGGCACTTGCCATTCCGGCAAGCATCATCGACAAACCCGTCACCAGCATCGGGGATGCGGCGTTCTCAGGGCTCACCAGTGTGGCCAGCGTCACCATCCCCGACAGCGTCACCAGCATCGGAGTCGGGGCGTTCAACGCGTGCGGCAACCTGACCGGCGTCACCATCGGCAACAGCGTCACCAGCATCGGGAATGGGGCGTTCAACGCATGCGGCAAGCTGGCCAGCGTCACGATCCCCGACAGCGTCACCAGCCTCGGAATCTCGGTGTTTTTCAACTGCGCCGGCCTGACCAGCGTCACGCTCGGTAACAGCCTCGCCAGTATCGGGGACCGGACGTTCAGCAAGTGTATCAGCCTGACCAGCGTCACCATCGGCAACAGCGTCACCAGCATCGGGGTGCAGGCGTTCAATCAATGCTCCAGCCTGACTACCGTCACGATCCCCAGCAGCGTCACCAGCATCGGGAACCAGTCCTTCTATTCCTGCGCCAAGCTGACCGGAGTCTATTTCAAAGGGAACGCCCCCACCCTTGGTGCCAGTGTGTTCGATCTATCCAACAATGTGATCGTCTATTACTTTCTGGGGACCACCGGCTGGCCAACCCCACCACCTGCACCATTCGGCGGCCGTCCGACCGTCAGTTTGAATGCTCCTGCCCCGGCGGTCACCACCAGCGCCGCCAGCGGGATCACCGCGACAGCCGCGACCCTAAACGGCACGGTGAACCCGAACGGGCTGGCGAGCACCGCGCAGTTTGATTACGGCCTGACCGATACTTACGGCAGCACGGCGGGCGTGACGCTTTCACCTGACAACGGCTCGAGCGTGCAGGCTGTCAGCGCGGGCATCGGCGGCTTGCAGGCGGGCCAGACCTATCATTACCGCCTCACCGCCACCAATGGCGGCGGCACGAGTTCGGGGGCGGACCTGACGTTCACGACCCACTATGTTCTCACGATCGACGCGCTCCATGGCACGGTGCCCGGCGCGGGGCAATATGCTCCTAACACCACCGTCGAACTCACCGCCACTGCCGATCCGGGTTACGTCTTCACTGTATGGACCGGCGATGCCAGCGGTACCGACAATCCGCTGGCAGTCCTGATGAATGCCAACCAGACGGTTACCGCCAACTTCGCTCCCGACACGCGGGACAGCGACGGCGACGGCTTGAACAACTACGACGAAGTGGTCACCTACGGCACCAACCCCACCTTACCGGACACCGATGGCGACGGACTGCCTGACGGCGCGGAAGTCACCACCTATGGCACCAATCCAACCTTGCCTGACACCGATGGCGACGGACTGCCTGACGGCGCGGAAGTCTCCACCCACGGCACCAATCCAACCTTGCCGGACACCGATGGCGACGGACTGCCTGACGGTGCGGAAGTCACCACCTATGGCACCAATCCAACCTTACCGGACACCGATGGCGACGGCCTGCCTGACGGCGCGGAAGTCACCACCTACGGCTCCAATCCGCTCATGGTGGACACCGACGATGATGGTCTCAACGACCGGGTGGAAGTCGAGGTCTATCACAGCAATCCCACTCTCAAGGACAGCGACGGCGACGGCTTCGACGACTTGTTCGAGGTCAACACCGGCTTCGACCCCACGCTGGCCACCAGCACGCCGGACGCGCTTTCGACCATCCGCACCGCAGTCGAATTCCGCTTCAACGCGGCCACCGGGGTGAGTTATCGGATCGAAGCCTCCAGCGATCTCGAGAACTGGAGCATCCTCGAAACCGACATCATCGGCCAAAGTGCGGTCGTCATCCGTTTCTACTCCACCGAGAATCAGCCGCAGCGGTTTTTCCGGGCGCTGAGGAATTAGCAGATAAGACTCCTCGCGCCCGTGCAACGCTCAGCACCTTTCTGATGCCTGCTCACCACGCAAGCAAGTTCACCCCAATCCCAATCCTGCAGCCATGACCACCAAAACCCCCCATCAACGCGCTGTCCGCCCACCCGTAGCTCTCGCCTTGGGTCTCGCCTTGCTCCTGTGCCCGCCGCCTGCCCGCGCGGCGGACCCGGTGGTCTCCAACCTCAGCGCCGCCCAGCGGGTCGGGACGCAGTTGGTGGACATCACCTACGACGTGGCTGCGGATACGCCGGCGGTGACTGTCTCGCTGGAGATTTCCAGCGATGGCGGCATCACCTTCAGCGTCCCGGCCACCACCGTGAGCGGAGCCATCGGGGCCGGGGTGGCGGTTGGAACGGGAAAGACCATCATCTGGGACGCCGGCGCGGACTGGAGCGGCCAATACAGCACCCGGATGCGCTTCAAGGTGACGGCGACCGATACTCCGGTTGGCTTCTCCCTAATCCCCGCCGGGGCCTTCACGATGGGGGACTCGCTAGATGGTGATTCCGTTGCCCTGCCGACCCGGACTGTGACCTTGAGTGCCTTTTTCATGGACCAGAAGGAGGTGACCAAGGCGGAGTGGGATGAAGTGCGGACGTGGGCGGCCAGCCACGGCTACACGGATTTGGCAGTTGGCGCTGGCAAGGCACTCAATCACCCGGTGCAAACCGTTTCCTGGTGGAATGTGATCAAATGGTGCAATGCCCGCAGCGAAAAGGACGGACTCACGCCCTGTTACACGGTGAGCGGATCGGTCATGAAAACCGGCACCACCGCGCCGACCGTGAACTGGGCCGCCAGCGGCTATCGCCTGCCGACGGAGGCGGAGTGGGAAAAGGCGGCACGGGGCGGCCTCAGTGGGAAGCGCTTCCCGTGGGGTGACACCATTTCACACAGTCAGGCGAATTTTCTCAACGATGGCGGCGAGACCTATCAGACCGGAACCACGGGTTATCATCCGAGTTACGGCACCGGGGGCATGCCCTACACCTCTCCGGTGGGCAGCTTCACCGCCAACGGCTATGGCTTGCAAGACATGGCGGGTAACGTTTGGGAATGGTGCTGGGACTGGCTTGGCACTTACGCTTCCGGCGCACAAACCGACCCGCGTGGTGCTGCTGCGGCCCCGGGCCGGGTGTACCGAGGCGGCAGTTGGTTCTACAACGCGTACGCCTGCCGTGCGGCGATCCGCGGCGGCGACTACCCGGCCAACTCGTTCGACCACGTGGGCTTCCGCCCTGCCCGCAGTTCAGGCTCAGTCAGTGGTACCGGCTTTGCCGTGACGGCCAATCTGGCGGTGGACACCCGCGCCAAGGTGACCCTCACCGTGACCGACACGGCGGATGGCGGTCCGGGCTCGCTGCGAGCCGCGATCACGGCGGCGGCAGCGGGCGATACGATCCACTTCGGCGTGACGGGCACGATCACCCTCACCAGCGAACTGGTGATCGACAAGAGCCTGATCATTCAGGGGCCGGGGGCGGGCCTGCTGACCATCAGCGGCAACCATGCGGTCAGGATCTTCAACATCGCAGCCGGCAATTTCGACGTCACGCTGGCGGACCTGACCATCGCCAGCGGGAACAACACCGGGACCAGCGGGGCCAGCGGGACCAGCGGGGCCAGCGCTGGCGGCAATGGCGGCAATGGTTTCGGTGCCGGCATCTACAATGCGAGTACCGGGACGCTGAGTGTCATGAACTGCACCCTTGCCGGCAACTCCGCCAAAGGCGGCGATGGCGGCAACGGCGGCAATGGCGGGCCTGGCATGGACGGCTATTTCCCCGACCCCGAGGACTTCTGGACTTGGGTTCCTGCCACGGCGGGCGACGCTGGTAGCCGGGGCGGTGGCGGCGGCGATGGGTTCGGCGGCGGCATATACAACGCGGGTACCGGGACGCTCAGTGTCACGAACAGCACCTTTTCCGACAACTCCGCTACCGGCGGCAGCGGCGGCAGGGGCGGCGCTGGCGGCGCTGGCGGCGCTGGCGGTTGTTTTTCTTGTTATCCTGATTGGGACTTTGGCGGCGCTGGCGGCGCTGGCGGCGCTGGCGGCTCTGGCGGCTCTGGTGTTGGCGGCGGCATCTGCAACGCGAGCACCGGCACGGTGAGTGTCTCGAACAGCACCGTTTCCGGCAACTCCGCCAACAGCGGCGCTGGCGGCGCTGGCGGCGCTGGCGGCGCTGGCGGCTCTGGCGGCGTTGGTAGCTGCGGCGGCGGCGGCGGCAGTGGCGGCTCTGGCACCGGCGGCGGCATCGACAACGCAAGCACCGGGACGCTCAGTGTCACGAACGCTACCTTTTCCGACAACTCCGCCACCGGTGGCAGCGGCGGCAGTGGCGGCAGTCCTGGCGGGTTGGGCCACTGCGGTGGCGGCAGTGGCGGCAGTGGCGGCTCAGGTACCGGCGGTGGCATCGACAACGCAAGCAGCGGGACGCTCACTGTCACCAACATCACCTTTTCCGGCAACTCCGCCACTGGTGGTGATGGCGGCTCTGGCGCTTCTGGCGGTTTTGACCCTGGCGTCGGCGGCGCTGGCGGCGCTGGCCTTGGCGGCGGCATCGACCACGCGGGCACCGGAACGCTCAGTGTCACCAACAGCACCTTTTCCGGCAACTCCGCCGCTGGCGGTGCTGGCGGCGGCGATTACGGCTTTTCCGTCGTCGGCACTGGCGGCTCTGGCTTTGGCGGCGGCATCGACAACGTGGGCACCGGGACGCTTGTTGTCACCAACAGCACTTTTTCCGGGAACTCCGCCGCCGGCGGCGGGACCGACTATGGCGATAACGGCGATTGCTTTGGCGGCGGCATCGACAACGCGGGGACGGCCGCAGTCACGAACAGCACCCTTTCCGGCAACTCTGTGGGCAACTTCCCCTTCCCGAGGTGCGAAGGCTTTGGCGGTGGCATCAACAACGCGGGGACCTTGACTCTCCGCAATACGATCATCGCGGACAATGTATTCATTTATGATCTTTATCGGTATGGTTTTGATGTCTGCGGAGTTGTCTCTTCACAGGGCTACAACCTGATCGGCGTCAATGACGGGGCCAGCATCGCACCCAACAGCGGAGACCTGATCGGATCAAGGTCATTGCCGCTTGATGCGCTGCTTGCGCCGCTCGGCAATTACGGCGGCCCGACCCAAACCTTCGCCTTGCTGGCCGGAAGCCCGGCACGCGACGCCGGGGGACCCACCACGCTCACCACGGACCAGCGCGGATTCCCCCGCCTGGCCGGCAGCGCCGTGGACATCGGCGCCTACGAAGACGCGATTCCGCCTGCACCTGGCATCGCCGTGGAACAGCCGCTCGGGACCGGCTTGGTTGATGGCATCTCAACAGCGAACTTCGGTTCGGTGACCGTCGGCCTGAGCGCCAGTCTCACCTTCACCATCAAAAACACCGGCACCGCCAGCCTGACCGGTTTGACCATCACCAAGGACGGCACCAATGCCGCCGACTTCACGGTCACGGCCAATCCGGTCGCTCCGGTCAGCGGGCCGAGCGGAACCACCACCTTCACCGTTTCGCCCCGGTCAGCGGGCCTAGCGGAACGACCACCTTCACGGTACAATTCGCGCCCGCCGCCGCCGGCGCAAGCACGGCCGCCATCCATATCGCCAGCAACGACGCCGATGAGAACCCGTTTGACATCACCCTCACGGGCACGGGCATTGCCCCCGAGATCGCCGTGGAGCAACCAGTCGGCACCAACATCGCCGACGGCGGCACCAAGGACTTCGGCTCGAGCAGCAGAGTCACCTTCACCATCAGGAACACCGGTACCGCCAACCTGACCGGTCTGACCATCACCAAGGACGGCACCAATGCCGCCGACTTCACGGTCACGGCCAATCCGGTCGCTCCGGTCAGCGGGCCGAGCGGAACCACCACCTTCACCGTTGCTTTCACTCCCACCGCAGTGGGAGTGCGTAGCGCCGCCATCCACATCGCCAATAACGACAGCGACGAAAACCCCTTCGACATCACCCTCACCGGCACCGGCATCGCGCCGGAGATCACCGTCGCACAACCGCCCGGCACCAACCTCGCTGACGGCGGCTCCAAGGTTTTCGGCACCGCAGCCGTCGGCCTGAGTACCAGTCTCACCTTCACCGTCAGCAACACCGGCAGCGACAACCTGAGCGGCTTGGCACTCAGCAGGAATGGCGCCAACGCCGCCGACTTCACCGTCGGTGCCCTCGGGGCCTCCACCCTGGCCCCCGGCACCAGCACCACCTTCACCGTCACCTTCGCCCCCGGTGCCGTCGGCTGGCGCAACGCCGCCATCCACCTCGCCAGCAATGACGCCGACGAGAATCCCTTCGACATTGCCCTGAGCGGACTGGGATATACTCCGGACGAGTTCGCCAGCACCGGTAGCATCACGGTTCCCGCATCGGGCCTGTCCAGCCCGGCTTCGCCCTATCCTTCGACCATTACGGTGTCCGGTGTCATGGGAAGGGTCTCGGCACTGCGGGTGAAACTCAACGGGCTCTCCCACACCTATCCTGATGACCTTGACCTGTTCCTGGTTGCGCCAAGCGGCCAGGTCTGTGCTCTCATGTCGGATGCGGGTGACCGGTTTTCCCTGCCCAACATCAACCTCACCTTTGATGACGCTGCGGCTAGCGCCATCCCGGATGCGCTTGCCATCACTGCGGGAACCTATCGACCTGCGGATTATGAAACCGGCGAGGCCCTGCCACCGGGCGGTGCCGGAGCAATCGGCACCAACCTGCTGGCACTGGTTGCCGGAGACGTCAACGGCACCTGGAAGCTCTTTGCAAGCGATGACTTTCCTTCTGCCGATAGCGGTGCCATCGCCTCCTGGTCCCTCGTCTTTGACCAGACCTTCACCGACGATCACGGCGACAGCTTTGCCACCGCCACGCCGCTCCCGGCCGCCGCCGCCACCAGCGGCACGCCCGGACTTCTATCCGCCGGTGACGGGGATTTCTTCCGGGTGACGGTGCCGGGGCCGGGCATCCTGATTGCCTGGAGCGAAGGTGCCCCCGATACCTACGGCTACCTCTACGGGAACGACCGTACCCTGCTGGTTGAAGACGATAACAACGATCTCCAAGCCAACTTCCGCGTGTCTGCGGGCGTGGTTGCCGGCGACTATTACATTCGGGTGAAGGGTTCCCGTTCCAACACTGCGGGCACCTACACTTTGCGCACCCGCTTCATTCCGGAAACCGAGCCCATTCAAGTGAGTTATCTGGAAAAGGCCGGTGACGACGTAAACCTCGGGTTCACCGGCAGCGCAGGGGTGTTATACCATATCCAAAGCAGCGCGGACTTGCAGGACTGGGAGCTGCTTGCGACCATGACCGGCACGGAGGCCGAAAACTATGCCACGCTCCCGGGGCAGGGCCTCCAGCCACAGCGATATTTCCGGGTCAGCACCGATGTACCACCCCCGCTTGGTTTTTCCCTCATCCCCGCCGGGGCCTTCACCATGGGGGACTCGTTGGATGGAATCAGCGACGCTCCGACCCGGACAGTGACCTTGAGTGCCTTTTACATGGGCCAGAAGGCAGTGACCAAGGCGGAGTGGGATGTGGTGAAAGCATGGGCGGTCAGCAACGGCTACACGGATCTGGCAGTTGGCGCTGGCAAGGCAACCAATCACCCGGTGCAATCGGTCACTTGGTATGACACGGTGAAGTGGTGCAACGCCCGGAGCGAAAAGGAGGGCCTGACGCCGTGCTACACGCTCTCCGGGGCGGTGTACCGGACGACGAATAATGCTGCGGTGGCGTGCAACTGGGCTGCCAACGGCTATCGGTTGCCGACCGAGGCGGAGCGGGAGAAGGCGGCGCGTGGCGGGGTGAGCGGGAAACGTTTCCCCTGGGGCGATATCATCTCCCACAGCCAGGCGAATTTCCGCAACGATGGCGGCGAGACCTACCAGACCGGCACCACGGGTTATCATCCGACCTACTACACCGGGAGCATGCCCTACACCTCGCCGGTGGGCAGCTTCACCGCCAACGGCTATGGCTTGCAAGACATGGCGGGTAACGTTTGGGAATGCTGCTGGGACTGGTATGGCACTTACGCTTCCGGCGCACAAACCGACCCGCGTGGTGCGGCTTCGGGCTTGTACCGGGTGGGCCGGGGCGGCAGTTGGTACAGCTACTCCTTCGACTGCCGCGTCGCGGGCCGCTACTACTACAACCCGGCCAACTCGCTCAGCTACCGCGGGTTCCGGGTGGTTCGCAGTTCAGTCCCCTAGCACAGCCGGGAGCGCAGCGAGAGGAACTGAAGTGGTGCTCCCTTGCCCGCACTCCGATCTCCGCTCCGCCGCCCCCAATCCTATTCCCCAAACAACGGCTCGGCTGAGTTGACCGCACGCCTCTAACCAATAACCTGCCTCATCCGCCCCATTGTTGCCATGACGCCCCTCCGTTCGCTCACTCCCCGCCGTGATTCCACGCACGGACGGCGAGGATTCAAAAATGCAAGTCTCCAGAAAATCCCGCTGGCTGAAGCCGCTGGCAATCCTGTGCTGCTTGGTGAATGCCCTGTTGGCGGACACGTTCGGTCTTGTCACCTACAACATAACATACACATGGAAACAATCACACCATGAACACAGCAAAATTAGCGATTCTTTCACTCATGGTGTTGTCAGTGTCGGCTTTCGGAGCACAGTACACGCTGAACAACGGCGCCGGCACAACGGCCTCTGGCATCGAAACCGTGACGGGGGCCACTTTCAGGGGCGGCACGGTCGCCGGGGATGCGTTTTCCTCTGGTGGCGGGATCTCGGCCGGGCCGGGTATTGTCGCGATTGGTTTTTTCAGCACCGATAACCTTTCGGGCATGATCTCGAAAGCAGATCTCTTGGCAAGTTTCACCACGTTCGGAGCCCCTGGAACATTCGCCGCTGGCGGCATCGTCGGGAATCGAAGCATCCTTTCCTTCACCGCGACGGGCACTGTGACCGGTTCCGTCTTCAGTGGCAGGAATATCTACCTGTTCGTCGGCAACGGGACCACCTTTGCGAGTTCCATCGAGTTTCTGGTGGTCAAGACGACGGTGATCTTCTTCGACGCACAAGATGGAGTTCCCACTGCCTACACCCACACCGTGCGCCCGGACAATAGCACACTGTTGCTTGGAACGCTTGTACCCAATGTCAAGACTACCAACACGGACACTTCCATCACACCGGGTTGGGGCATGGGTCCCTCGCTGGTGCCTCTCTTGGCCGTCACTGGTGTCGCAAGCGATATCACAGCGACAGCCGCGACCCTGAATGGCATGGTAACCACATACGGCGTGCCAACGACCACGCAGTTTGAATACGGACTGACCACCTCATACGGTAGCACCGCGGCGGGCGTGACACTTTCCCCGGACAATGGTTGGAGCGAGCAGGCGGTCAGCGCGAGCATCAGCGGACTTCAGTCGGGGCGGATCTATCATTTCCGTCTCACCGCCACCAATGTCGCGCGCACGAACGTGGGCGCGGACATGATGTTTGTGACCGGTAATGTTCTGACTACCACCGCTCAACATGGAATGGTGGCCGGCGCGGGTGACTACCCACACGGTAGCACCGCCACGCTCACCGCCACCCCCGACCCCGGCTACGTCTTCACCGGCTGGTCCGGAGACGCCACCGGCACCGCCAACCCGCTGTCCGTGCTGATGGATGCGGACAAGACCATCACGGCAAGCTTCGTGCCCGACACAAGGGATGACGACGGCGACGAACTCACGAATTATCAGGAGATCGTGGTGTATGGCACCAATCCAACCTTGCCTGACACCGATGGCGATGGACTGCCTGACGGCGCGGAAGTCCATACCCACGGCTCCAACCCGCTCATGGTGGACACCGACGATGACGGCCTCAACGACCGGGTGGAAGTCGAGGTCTATCATAGCAATCCCGCGCTCAAGGACAGCGATGGCGACGGCTTCGACGACTTGTTTGAGGTCAACACCGGCTTCGACCCCACGCTGGCCACCAGCACGCCGGACGCGCTTTCGACCATCCGCACCGCAGTCGAATTCCGCTTCAACGCGGCCACCGGGGTGAGTTACCGGATCGAGGCCTCCAGCGATCTCGAGAACTGGAGCATCCTCGAAACCGACATCATCGGCCACAGTGCGGTCGTCACCCGTTTCTATTCCACCGAGAATGAGCCGCAGCGGTTTTTCCGGGCGCTGAGGAATTGAGGCCTGGCCGCAAGGGAAGCGCCAGTTGGGGCTTGCGGAAGGTGCCAGGATCGGACAGCCTGCCCGTCGGCACGCATGAAGAGGACACTACTATCCAAAGTACCGCTGCCCATCCGCTTGACGCTTACCGATCAAGCTGCGGACTGCATTCGGCAGGCCTTGCACGGGAACCGCTGGCAAGGGGTCTTGCCTGCGGAAGCTGAATTGTGCCGCGAACTGGGCGTGTCCCGCGGCACGCTCCGCAGCGCGCTCGCCGTGCTCTTCGCGGAAAATCTGCTCAGCCCCGGCGGCCGGGGCGGACGGCATGCCATTGTCGCCACCGCGGGCGGACGCAAGCGCAAGCTCCATGCGCTCAGCGGCAATCTGGTGCGGGTGCTCAGTCCGCAGCCACGGTTCATCATCGCCGGGCAAACCCAGATTATTTTCCAAACGATCAGCGAAGCGCTGGGACGCGCGGGCCTGCACTTCGAGTTCGAGCATCACCCCGGCATCTGGGACTTGCGCCACCCGGATTTGAGGCTGCGCAAGATCACGTCCCAACCGAACACGGTCGGCTGGGTCCTCTACCGCTCGACGCAAGCCGTGCAGGAATGGTTCGCCGCCTCGGGCCTCCCGGCCGTGGTGATCGGCGGCATCTTCCCGGGCATCGCGCTCTCCCATGCCGAGTTCGATCTGGTCGCGGCAAGTCGCCATGCCGCCGGCATCTTTGCCTCGCGCGGGTATCGCCGGATGGTGTTCCTGACGGTGGAAAAGGCCACGGCTGGCGACCAGGCGAGTGCCCGCGCGTTTCTGGAGGCCGCCACCGTCGCCGGGGCGGATGCACAACTCGCGATTTTCGACGACACCGTGCCTGGCCTGTGCCGCTTGCTCGACAGTCTGCTGCTTTCCAATCCGCAGCCGACGGCCTTTCTCGCCGCCTTTTCCAATCATGTGCATGCCATCATCGGCCACCTGACGCGCCGCGGCTTTCCCGTGCCGCAGGCGGCGGCGGTGATTTCCCGCATGGACGCGGTGCTCCTCGGCGAGAGCATCCCGACCGTCGCCCGCTACCAGATGGATGCCGAGCGCTTGGGGCGGGGCTTGGCCCGGTTGTTACTCAAGGCGCTCAACCCTGCCATCAAGACCACCATCGGGCGCTGCATCATCATGCCGGAGTTTGTGGATGGCGAAACGGCCGGCGGCACGGTTGACCAGTAGTTGCGCTGCGCCTCAAGCTCCCGAGTAACTTGGCTCCGTTGGTGCCCGTTAGGGAGCGACGACATTCCTGTCGTCGGGTGGAAGGATCGCCCATGAGCAGAGCCTTCGGCACGCACTCACGGGCCGCGCTTCCGCAACCACCACAAGAATGTGGTGGCTCCTTATCGCGCCCACGCTACTCCCGGTGCCACACCCGCCCACCGGGTTCTTGGCTCAAAAGCAATTTCTCAGCAGCGGTTCAGCAGGGGAGAAACTACGGGTCAGACGAATTGTCGGAAAACATCTTGCCATGGCCTTGGCCAAACGATTGGGTACCAGCGCCCTCCCGCTCTGCGAGTCCCACTTGCGCTGCGCCTCAAGCTCCCGAGTAACTTGGCTCCGTTGGTGCCCGTTAGGGAGCGACGACATTCCTGTCGTCGGGTGGAAGGATCGCACATGAGCAGAGCCTTCGGCACGCACTCACGGGCCGCGCTTCCGCAACCACCACAAGAATGTGGTGGCTCCTTATCGCGCCCACGTTACTCCCGGTGCCACACCCGCCCACCGGGTTCTTGGCTCAAAAGCAATTTCTCAGCAGGGGAGAAACTACGGGTCAGACGAATTGGCACGAAGAACACGGGTGCCTGCTCAGGGGCCGGCACGAGGTTGGGGACCGTGATGGCCTTGGGAGTGCCCTCGATGAGTTCCGGTGGAATCTCGGTGCGCAGCGGGGTTCCGCTGCCATGGGCAAGCTCCGAAACCCGGAAACCTGACGATTTGTTGGGGAGCGGATATTTCCACATCAGTCCGGCGGCGAGGGCCACACTGGCGGCAAGGCCACGCGACCAGGCGAGGCGATGCGACGGGCGTTTGGGAGCGGAGGTTGCGGGTAGTGGGCCGGAGGCTCACTGTTGCTGCGGGGCGGAGGGTGGGTCGGGAGTGGCTGTGGTGAACCCGTCGAGCGCATTCACCGGGATTCGATCCGGAGCACGCAAGGCATTGGCCAGTGCCCTGCGCGAAACATGCACGGGTTCCGCCAGCAGTTCCGGCATGGTGAAGCTGTCGAGGCACGATGCATAGAACTCCGGGTCCCGTTGTGGCAGGACGAATGGCTTGGAGGTCTTGCCGTCGCTATCGACATGCGCCAGATAGGGACGATTGAAAAGAAGGTTGTTCCTGGCGCTGCCGACGACGAGCCATCGGCTGTTGCTCGACCAAGTGACCCAGGAATCGCACTGGTCGCTGTTCAATTCCATGCGCCGATACTCATACCGGCCGCTGGTTTTCGCCGCCTCCAGATCGATCAGATAGATATCACTCTCCGGATGATAGATCGGCCAGCACCCGAAGTTGAACATCACGAAGGACAACCAGCGCCCGTCCGGGCTGACGCGCGGCTGGCCGATGCTCAGCCCGGTGTCTTTCGCGGCAAGCACCGGCTCGACTTCTTCTCCCCAGCGGTCCTGTTCCGCGTCGTATCGGATGCGGCACAGGTCGTAGCGGTTTTCGACGTAGCGTTCGGGCTCCTGCTTTGGATCCGTCGGCGGCAGCGGAGCGCGACAGAAGTAGAGGTAACGGCCGTCTGGCGCCCAGGCGGGCCAGGTTTCCAGCCATTCCTGGCGGGCGATTTGCGGACATCTCCGCATGGTTCCGGAGTCCGCGTGCCAGCAGAGAATGGCGGAATCCAACTCCACAATCTCGCGAATTTCGTTAGTTCCGGCGTTGAGCAGCAGTTTGGGATCATTCACCGTGCAGACCGCGATGCGGCCGCCCGGGTGCCAGGCGAAGAATCCCAGTTTGATCCCGAGTTTGCGGACCGCGCCGTTCTCAACCAGCAGGGTGTCCGTTCCGTAGAGGCGGCTGCGGGAACTGACGGACATCCTTTCAGTGTGGTTGTTCATGAACGAGTGGCAGTGGCAGCATCCGCCCTCAAAATCGTCGTTGAGCATCACGGGAGTTTCCTCGAAGCCGGATAGATCGCGCTGATAGATTCCCATCTTCTTCCAGAGGTTGTGCGCGGGATGGATTCTCCGGTAGGCCAGGAAGCCGTCCACGTTGGCGTCGGCGATCCGGTTGGTGACCCGCTGGAACTGGATCCAGCGACCCGCCTGGTCCCGGATGCAAATGTCAAAGCAAACAGCGCCTCCGCGATTGGCGGCCAGCAGTTTCCGCCACGGCCGGACGGGAATCACGATGCCCGGGGTGCGGCTGAAAACCTCGAACGCATCGCCTTTCACGGCGGAGATTTTCGCGCAATACCAGGCAGCATCTTCCTTCACCACAAAGTTGAGCGGGGCGATGTTGGGTGGAATGACCAGGTCGGTGTAATCGGGGCTCAGACACGGGGCGCGGTTGGCGGCTTCACACTTGCCGACCACGGGGTGATGCACGCAGGCCAGATACCAAGTGCCGATGGCCACAATGGCTGCAAGGCCTGCACCGGCCAGCAATCGCCCCGGAGTGTTGAACGCATGTCGAGTATTCATGGTTAGGGTGTTCCCGACTCCCCGGTAAGGAGGTAGCGGAAGTAGCTGGCGGGGTATTTCTTCCGCAATTCGTTTTGCATGGCGGGTCGATGGTCCTTGTGTCGGCGGGCGATTTCCATGCATGCCAGGAACCGCTGCCGTGTTTCCTCCCGGATCCGCCAGCCGTGAAGATCGGGATTCACGCCGTTGTTGGCCATGCAGAACACCACCGCTTCCGCATAGTGTTCCGGCAGATAAGGCCGGGGGTAGTCGAATTGGTTGAGCCGGTGGATGTTCTCAAGCACCTGGTCGGGCCGGGCCGCCACCAGGCATAACGCCATGAAGTACTCGAATGCCGGCCGGTTCTTCGGGTTCCTGTCTAACAGCTTCAGGAACCATTTGGCGGCCGTGTGCCCTTTGATCAACGCGGCGGTTTTCGGCATGCTGCTGCGGAGCCACTGGATCTGTGCGTCTTGCGCGAGTTCGGGATCACGCTCCAGATCTAACAGACGCTGCCGGGCCCATTCGCCCCGGAACAGCGTCCGGGCCAGCGCATGCAGATAGATTCTGGCGGTGCCGGGGTTGCCTTTGGCCAGGTGGATGAGGGCCAGCTTCTCCAAAATGGCCGGCTGCTCGCCCACCACCTCCTGCATCTGGGCCAGATGGTGCTCGGCGGCATTGACGAAGCCGGCGTCAAGCCAGATGCCTGTCCATTGCCAGGCCAGGGTGTCCTCGGTTCCGGCCAGCAGCGCGGCAATACTCTGGGGGTGGCTGAACATTTCATCCGCCAGCCGTCCGGTATGGCAGAGCGCCCGGTCCACCGTGAGGATATTGGGCGGGTTGGCGGGATCGTCGCGAGCAGCGTCAAGGACCCGTTCCCACATGCCGCGATCCGCGTAGAAATCAACCGCACGCAGGCACTTCTCCTTCGCGTCAAAGGTGAAGCGTGCGGCACCCGCAGCCAGGGCCAAGGGCAGCAGCCATCCCGCAACCCGGAACAGTTCGGGATGTCTTGCGTACCATGGATCGCCCGCAGCAGGATTCCTGCCAGCTTTTGCCGGCGAACTCCTCTTGCTCCGGTTCGCCGGCTGGTCCGGCGCGGGGGTTGCTCCCGCTCCTGCCAGAGGCGTGGGATTTGGCCGCCCCCGGACCCATGTCGCAGCACCTGCCAGCAACATGCCGACAGGCACTAACAAACAGAGCAGTCGGACTGCCCAGAGAGTTTGATTGGAAACCGCCAGGTTCCGGGAGAAGGCACCAGGCGTGAATGCTGTTGTCAGCGGCACGCCCGAAAAGAACACGCCGCTGAGGCATGGCACTGCGGTGGCAACCAGCAGGCAGAACACGGCGAGCCGCCACTGGCGCGTGACGAGAGTCCCGTGGAGAATGCACGTCGCGGCGAAAATCAGATAGGTGGCTCCGGCGACATAGTAGAGCGCCGGGGAAACCACCAGAAAGCAAACCATGGCTGCCGGGGTGCTGATGGCGGAAACCCTCAGATAGGGAGGGATCAGGCAGATTGCCATCGCGAGGGCCACGGTGTCGGTGATGCAGTGGGCGTATTGCGAGTAGATGGCGAGCACGAGCAGCACCGGAACATACCGCAAACAACGGAGGCGTGGAAACCCTGACGCACCGAAGCATCCGCTCACACCTCGAGACAGCGTCCATGCCAATCCGGTAACCACCAGGGCACCCACCCCGGACTGCGAAAGGAATTGGAACACCAAGGCCCCAACATATTCCGCCGGGCCGCCGGGATGGCCAACGCACTCCCGGAAGAACGTCCAGCCACGATAGAAAACCGGGAGATTCCCTGAGCGTGGGGCGGCACAGTGGGCGAGCAACCGCGGATCGACCCGCAGCCAGAGGTATAGAAAGAAGAGCAAGAAGAACAACGTGTTCCGCAAGCGCACGCCAAGTTTCGCCCTGCCCGTGCCACCCACGATCCCGGCAGGATCCGATGGATGAACATCCTTGCCGGGGATTTCCACCTCAGGCACCGCTCTATCGGATCGTTCCACTGCCGCGCCACCGCTCGTTGCAACGGCGCGGGCACGGGGGAACTTGTGCCTTGTCTTGCCCATGCATTCAGGTTTTCGTGAAACAAGCAGCACACGGCACTGGCGTCAACCACAGACTCGTGAGCCATCCGCCGGGTGTTGTGCCGAAGAGGGAAGCCGCGGTGGTGACAACGCGGGAGCGGCCTGCACAGTCCTCTGTGCGGCCTGCGGTGAATGGGTTGTGAAGTGGCGGTGGCGTGACGGCTGGGTCATTGTGCGGTCAAGCGTTGTTGCCTTTGGTCTGCAGGCTGTGGCTGGAAGCCACAACCATGATCGCACAAGTGCCGTCCGCCTGCTACGAAATTGCTTTTCTGGGTGGCATGCATGGGAGAGCGAAAGCGGGACTCGCAGAGTGGGGAAAAGAAGTTCCTACTGCAGTTCCACGCGATAGAAGCGCTGGGCCGGCAGTGGCAGGACCGGATCGGTCAGTGTGATGTTGCCGCCGGTCCCATCGGCCCACGTTTGGTTCACCGGGCTCCAGGAACCTCCCGCCAGGCCAGCCTGGTACAGCACCCGGTATCGGTAGCCGGCAATGGTCCGAATGACGAACCTCGGGGTGCCGTTGATGATGCGGAAATCCGTCACTTCCGGTGGCGTATTGTTGAACTCCACCATCATCTTCCAGAGGGCGAACCGCCGGGGCGAGAGTGCCTGCAATTCGTTCAGCCGCGCCTGGCCTGCATCAACGCACAAGGCATAAACATAGGCAAACTCCGCCAGGTCCTCGTGGCGCACGGTGTTCCCGTAATTTGACACCGAGATGTTGTCCTGTTGGGCCGCCACCTCCCACCGGTCCAGCACCGTGGTGTCGGTGACCCGGGTGCGCTGCTCAAAAATGTGGCCGACTTCGTGAGAAATCACGAAAGCATCGGCGGCGGAAATCAAGTTGAGGTAATCCTGCGAACCGTGCGCCGCAGCCCCGCCCAGGGTAGAGTAGAACGCGACTCCGTCTTTCGTGCCCTCGGACACAATCAAAAACGCGCGCCGGTAAACCGGCGTGAGCTGTTGCAGCCGCGAAAACGTGCTGTTGATCGCCAGCGCGAGCGTGTCCTCGATCGTCACTTTGAACTGGATGCCGCCCATCGACAGCCACCAAGCTTTGCCCGGCGACGCGAAGCGAAGCATATTCACCGCGACCGGCCCCGACACGATCGTGGCTTTGTCCGTGTTGCGACTGCCGTAGCCGGTCCGCAGCGACGAAAAAGTGCCTACCAAGTCTGCCCGGAGAGGCAGCGCGGTTCCCAGCAGGAGGAGACCACCCCAAGCCCATGCCAGCAATGCGCGGCGACTTAAGGCCGGGCGGCTCAGGACTGCCCTGCTAAGAAATTGCTTTCCTGGGTGGCATGCATGAGAGCGCGAAAGCGGGGCTCGCAGAGCGGGGAAGAGGGGGCCGGAACGGCGGAAAAAACGCAGCAACGGCACCTTCCAAGACAGCGGTCCGGCTGGATCATGGCAGCAATCGGGCATGGTAGGTGGATTCATGGGAAATCCTTTCGGGCGGGAAAGTAGCTCTCCAAATCGCGTTGGCGAGAAAAATCTGCAAATCGCCTGAATTTTCCCGGCGGCGAGGATTTAATCATCTGAGTTGTGCAGTCGGGTTTCAGGTGGCATCGAGCACCAGCGTACGTTCGCCGTCCAAGGGGATTGCGACCGGCTGCCAGGCGGGGTGGGGGTGCTGGTCCCAGCGGTCCGGCGGCTCGTCATCGGGAAGCCATTCCTGGATCGCCCGCCAGGGTGGGTCGATGGGCTCGAAGGTCTCGATGTCGAGGGGGGGTGGGTGGCGGGATGTCGAAAAGGCGTTGATGTCGCTATCGCTCCACCCTGCGGGCTGCCTATGGCAGGCTATCTCCGCTTCGCTCCGGTTCCCAGAGGCCGTAGAGACGGAGGAAGAACTCGGACAAAGAAATGTCACAGCCGCGTCCATTCTTATGCTTGATAACGGACTGGACGACTGTCCGGCCGCAGTGGGCGCCGGGACTTAGCCACAGCGGTGTGGCGCTGCGCTTCCCACCGCACTCCATACTCTCGCCTGCCCGGGCGCGAGCCAAAGTCTGGAGTGCGGTGGGAAGGGCGCAGCCCGCCACCCCGCTGTGGCTAAACCGTTAGAGCCGCGGGGTTCCCATGAGGCACGGTCCGTCTCGCGGCGGGCACGCCCCTCCCGAGTAACTTGGCTCCGAGGATGCCCGTTAGGGAGCGACGGCATTCCTGTCGTCGAGCGGAAGGAACGTCCATGAGCAGAGCCTTCGGCACGCACTCATGGGCCGCCCTTCCGCTACCACCACAAGAATGTGGTGGCTCCTTATCGCGCCCACGTTACTCCCGGTGCCACACCCGCCCACCGGGTTCTGATGCTGAGAACGGGAACGCCGAATCCTGGCGACGACCCGGACGATGTTTGGGCCGCAGTAAGCGCCGGGACTTAGCCACAGCGGTGTGGCGCGGCGCTTCCCACCGCACTCCATACCCGCACCTGCCCGGGCGCGAGCCAAAGTCTGGAGTGCGGTGGGAAGGGCGCAGCCCGCCACACCGCTTTGGCTATGCCGTTAGAGCGGCGGGGTTCCCATGAGGCACGCCGAAGATTTCAACATCCAACATTCAACTTCCAACATTCAACGATCAAGCAAGAGCAAGACATGACCCCGCATCGGCACTGCTGCCACCCGAAAACCCCTGCGCGGATGATTCACGAATTCGTCTGAAACGCCAACCAGTGCCAACTCATTTTCCGCCGGGATCAGGAACTGTGTCACTTCCGGATGATGCGCGTCGCCGCCAGCGCTCGTTGGTCGGGGGTCTGGTTGGTCATAGCCTCGGGTGCCAAATCAAAGTCAGACCGCCTGCCAGACAAAGCCGGGGAGGAGATAATCGGGCCACGCCGAATGGATGCGGCAGAGGTCGTCGCGTGCGGCATCTGACAGGCCCTCCAGAATCCCGCCCGTCACCAGTGCCGAACGCAGCCCGGCCTGGCGGGCGCCGACGATGTCATGTTCGATGCTGTCGCCCAGGCAGATCACGCGCTTGCGGTCCGGATTGCCGGCGGAGCGGAGTGCGAGCCGATAGATGTCGGCAAAGGGCTTGCCGATGAAACGGACCGGGCCGCCCATTTCCTGATAGAGCCCGGCGATCCGGCCGGCCCCGAAGCGAGGGCCCACGGGGGTGAGCATGAGCATGTCGGGGTTGGTACACAGGCAGGGCACCTTGCGTCGTGCCGCCGGTTCCAGCAGCTTGCGGTAATGCTCGAGATCGAATCGGTCGGCCTCGCTGCCGGCGAGCAGCACGATATCGGCCGACTCGCCCCCGGCGCATGGTTCAAGCGGCAGCCCGGTCAGCGGGGACAGGTCGTGGTCGCGGCTAACCAGCAGGCAGCGTGCCTTGCCCGCCGGGATCATGGTCCGGTCTTGCGCCATCATCCGCCAGGCGACCTCGCCGGATGTTAGAAAGAGATCCCAACTGCCCTTGGCAAACCCGAGGGCGGCGAAGCGGACGTCATTTTCCGCCGCGCGCTTGCCGGAATTGGACAGGATGATGATATGTTTTCCAAGCGCCTTGAGTCGGCTCAGGGTTTCCGGCGCAGCGGGATAGGGGCCGCTGGCGTCCCGCAACACGCCGAACTGGTCGATCAGGAAAACGTCGTGATCGTCCACCAGTTCGAGCAATCCGGCAACGACCATCGGTTGGATGGAGGGGCGACATTCCTGTCGCCCGCTCATGGGCCGCATGACCGGAGTGTCGTGGCTCCCTCTTCCCGCTCCATTCGTGTCAGTCATCTTCGATCCTCCGTGGTGAAGAAACCAAGGGCGAGCCGGGCGGTCCCAGCCGCCGCCTCATCGGAACGGGCCTCCAACAACGGCACGCCAAGAGTCCGCTGGCGAATCCCGCGCCAGGCCGCACTCCGCGCCCCCCCGCCCACCGTGCGGATGCTAACCAGCGCGGGAGCGCCCAGTTCGCCGAGCCGCTGATAGGCCAGCGCCTCGACCTCGGCCATGCCCTCTAACATGGCTTGCAGGAAATGGTGGTCCTGGTCCGGCCGGGGCACCATGCGCGGGGCCAGGTCCGGGTCGTTGATCGGGAATCGTTCGCCGGCTTTCAAGAGCGGATAGTAATGGAGGCCCAGCTCGGATGCAGGATCGATGAGATCGGTCAATTCGGCCAGGCGTGCATCATCGAAGAAATGCCGGAGCACGTTGCCGCCGGTATTGGATGCGCCGCCGGCCAGCCACAGGTCGCCAAGGCGATGGCTGTAAAGACCGAACTGCGGGGCGAACAGCGGCTCGCGGGAAAGGAGTTTCACGGTCAGCGTCGAACCAAGGGCCGTCACCCCCTCGCCGGGCCGAGTGGCCCCCGTGGCCAGGAACGACGCGCAGCCATCGGTGGTTCCCGCCATCACGGCGGCGGTTTCAGCGAGCCCGAAGCGCTTGGCGGCCGCCTTGCTAACAGCACCCATCCTGGCCCCGGCCGGCAGCACCCGCGGCAACAGTCCGGGCTTGATGCCGGTCGCCGCGATCCACTCCGGCCATTCGCGCCGCACCGGATCGTAGCCGGTCTTGAGCGCGTTGTTCTCGTCCGTTAGATCGAGGCGGCCGCTCAGATGGCTGGCGATCCAGTCGGCCTGGTGCATCACCTGGGCCACCCCGGGCAGGCGGGCTAACACCAGCGCCTTGGCCAAACCCGAGGTCGCGCCGTGGGCGGCGCTTTCACGCGGGGCCAACCGGGAAATTTTCGTTAGAACATCGGCGTCCCGCACCGGATCGTGGTACATCAGCGGATCAGCCAAGGGCCGGCCGCTGGCGTCAACCGCTAACAGCGTGCCCGAGGTGCCATCGACGCAGAGGCAAGCAACCGCCGCGGGATCGAGTGCGGCGAGCACTTGCTCGAGCGTCCGCTCAAAGGCGATGCGCCAAGCTTGGGGATCCCGGTGGTCGGCCGTGATGTCGGCCAGCCGCGTGGCCGCCGTGGCGGTGATCCGGCCGGAGGCCTCCATGGCCACGGCTCGCACCCCCGAAGTGCCGACGTCGATGCCGATGGCGATGCCCGGACGCTGCGTCATGGCGACTCCTCCTGGTTGCCGGCATTGAGGGATTTGCGATATTTTTCCGCATCCCAGCCCAGCAATTCGGCCTGTTCGGAATCGGTTAGAACGCGCAGCGCGGTGGCGGGCGGAATGCGGCTGGCGACATCGGCCAGGCAGCGGGCCATGGCCAGCACGCCGGCACTGGCATGGCGTGCCACCAACACGCCCTGGCCCGGAAAGACCAACAGGGGACTGGCGGCTTGCGCCAAATCCCGCGCGGTTTCACCCGGCCGGGCGATGGGGATGGCGTTGCCGAGAAAGATCACGTGATCGGGATACAAGCTGCCTGCGGCGGCAACCCGACAACTCGCGGGATCGGTGCCGAGGGCATGCAGGGCCGGGTCCCCGGGAACTTGATAACTTGAATCAAGCGCCAGGCGCTCCAGCGCAGCAACATCGGCAGGCGGCGCAAGGCGCGGAGGGGTCGCCAGCGCGGCGGTGACCTGCTCTAACAACAATTCGGCGCCCGCGACACTCTCGGCGGCGACCACCAACCCATGATTTCCCAAGACCAACACCTCGGTGCCTTCACCCAGGCTGGCGGCGATCGCCCGCGCGAGCGGCAAGCCCGGCCGGACATAGGGGATGAAGGCGTGCCGGAACCCCGCCAGCCGCACGTGGACCAAACTCTCGGCCGCCGCCGCCACCGCCACGGCGATGGTCTCCACACAGTGAACGTGGACGACCACCTGCTGCGGCATCACCGCATGCACGGTGGTCTCGATCGACGGCCGCAAACCTAACGGATTGAGTGCCCCCCGCACGAAATGTTGGGCCTGCTCGGCCAGCGGGTCGGCACGCTCCAGGGCGTCGAGCAGGGCGTCGAGCGCGACCGGCACCATGATCTCCTGCTGTTGGGCCTGCGCCAGCCACAGCCCCGAGGCCTTGATCCACAGCGTCTCGTCCTCCTTGAGCGAGGTGTTGCCACCCGCGCCCTGGACCCAGGCGGGATTGGCGCCCAGGCGGGCGGACAACTCGTTCAGCGCTTCAAATTCCGGACTCTTGGAGATCGTGGTCATCATTTTTGTTAGGGTTGGGATCGGGGATGAGCGTGTGGTGGGATTCCCGCGGGGTCAAGCGCATTGCCGTGACTGGCCGGCCTCCTGCTCCTCTGCCGGATTCGGAATCGCCATGCGCCGTTCCATTTCTCCCCCGTCGGATTCCCGGCCGAGATCGACCGGGTACGCCCTGGTCCGAGCAGCGGCAGCGTGCCGAGGCCCGCTTGCAGCCCCCCGTGGTCCGCAGTCCTTGCGGCATCCGGCGTCAGGCCTGCCAGCGCCAACGCACCGGCCACCATGACCGCATTGAAAAACCTCGCCCGCCTTGCCGGTCGTGCCCGACTGGCGCGAAGCAAGGGTGCCACCACAGCAAGACGCCTTGTTCGCTCTTCATTCCTTGATTCCCAGTCTCGTGATAATGGCCTTGTGCTCTGCAATATACCGGTAGCGGGCCGTCAAATCGCCCCAGTGCTCCGCATTCGGTTTTAACGCTTCGCTCGGGTATTTCTGGTTCGCGCTCGCGATGGATTTCTTTATATCCATCCCGGTGCTGAGATTGGCGACCACGGCATCGTCATAGTCGATCTCTTCCCGCGATCTCTTTCCAATGATCTCGCGTGCACGTTCGAGATAGGCATTGATCTGATTTACGTTCATGTGATTTGCGCTGATTTGTTGAGCGTACGTTTTAGTCCTCCGAACCGCGAACGGAGGACGTTGAATTCTGAGAAGGCGGCAATGAGCGGTTCGGAGCGAGGCCTTGTTCGCTTTGGGTTTTCTGTTTGCCGCTCTCCTGTATTGCAAAGCCAATCGGAAATGCCGCCGCGAACAGGTAAAACAGCGACCAGATTCCAATCTCAGGCCAGGCAAACGGCGAGTCTTTCGGGAGCACCCATGCTATTACGATAGCCGGGAACATCACGTATGCGCTGATGCAAAGCCGATGCCATGTCCGAGCGTTGAGCATGATTTTCATCGGCCAACGCTTCGGATCAGGCGACGGCGAGCGGGAAGCGTCGATGACACGACAGATGCCATACGAGCCGTTCGTTGATCCGGTAGATCAACGACCCGGAAGGATACTTCTCTGGAACGACCGTTCACGGGAGGTTTTTCGCCCTCCTTAGAGGCCTTGCCAAGCAGAAAAGGAGAAATTGTGAACCAAGATGGGATTTCAGGGGATGTCGAGCGGGCTCGGGCCACCCGCACCGGGGCGTCGCATCAGGTGGAGGTAGATCATCGTCGTTTCCACACTGGCGTGGCCCATGAGGTTCTTCGATACGATTCCACAGGACCGGCTTATGGCATTGGTGCGCGAGCGCATCGCCGACGGGCGGATTCGCATGAGATTGCGGTCCATATTGAGAAAACGGCGCGGACTGAAAGGCCGTGGCCCTGGCATCGATCACCAACGCTGGCCCAACCGCTACTTCACGAAACTCGGGCTCTTCTGCCTGCTGGAAGCCCGGGATCGACATTTGCCAGTCTCCGTAATGGAGCAAACCACTGACTGGAGAGCCGGATGCGGGAGATCCGCCCGTCCGGCTCGGAGGGGGGAGCGGGGCTAAGGCCCCGTTCCTACCTCTATCAGTGGCCGCAGCGGAGGAAGTTGCGGACGACCGCGAAGACATGCGGACGGAGCGGGCTCATGGTGGCACGGTGGCATTGTTCGTAGTCGGCCAGGAAGGCCTCCCAGGCGGCAGTGACGATCTGCCAGAGCGGCGAGGCACGGGGGCGTCGGGGTGGGGGAGATGATTGGAACCATGAATGTTCATAAGAACATTTGCAGATCAATGAGTTTCAACCCTTGATTTCAAAGGGCCATCGGAGCATCAAGGTGCTGGGTGTCCACTGGAAGTTCCGCATCAACCGGCTGCGGCTTCCTCTAGCAGTCGGGCCGCGTCCGCCATCAGGGTTGCTACCGGTACCACGGTGGAAGCGAGATCGATCACCCGATCAAAGACCTGGGAGTCACGTGCGGCCGGATCAGCCCGGCCGCAGAACGCCCAGACCGGCTTGCCGTGCAAGCGAGCCAGGCGGGCGACTCCGGCAGGACCTTTGCCGGCCAGTGTCTGCACGTCGAGGCTGCCCTCGCCGGTCACGACCAGGTCGGCCGCCGCGACCCGATCCGACAGGCCGGTTAGACCGGCCAGCAGGTCGAAACCCGGCACCAGGGTGGCACCGGCGAAATGGACCAAGCCAAAGCCCAGGCCGCCGGCCGCCCCCGCTCCCGGACGCGCCGCCGCCGCCGCCGCCGCGCCGCCAGCCGCGTTCACCAGGGCCTCCAATGCCGCCTCCAGGACCGGGAGGTTGGACTCGTTCGCCCCTTTCTGCGGCCCGAAGACCCGCGTGGCGCCAGCCGGGCCTAACAACGGACTCACCACGTCGCAAGCCACCGTCACCGGGGGCAGGGGGATGCGTTCAGAGCCATCGATCCGCGCGAGGCGGCCGGCCCAGGTTCCGGGCGAGGGGTCGAGCGGCAGACCATCGGAATCGAGGAAGCGCACGCCGAGGGCGGCGGCCATGCCGGCTCCGCCGTCGTTAGTGGCGCTGCCGCCGATGCCGAGGATGAGCCGATGGACCCGTTCCTGCTCGACGGCATGGCGCATCATCTCGCCGGTGCCTGATGTGTTGGCCCGCAGGATGTCGCGTTCGTTGGCCGCGATCCTCCACCCGCCCGAGGCGGCCGCCATTTCCATGACTGCCAACGGCCCCCCGGCACTCTCGGCGACGAGATAGCGAGCCCGGATCGGCCGACCGAGCGCATCATGGCAGGGTGCCTCGACCCAGCGACCGCGCAGCGAGCCCTCCAGCGCGGCGGCGAACCCATCGCCGCCGTCCGCGATCGGGCACTCATCGAGCAGGGCCGCCGGCCACCGCCGGGCCAGGCCACGGGCGATGGCGGCACAGGCCTCGGGAGCGGAAAGCGAGCCCTTGAACTTGTCGCTGGCCACCAGAATTCTGCGGATCTCGGTCATGGCGGAGGAAGTAACCGGGGCATCATCACGCCACGCAGCGCCTTCGGCAAGCCGGATCCGGCACGGCTGCGGAGAACTTTCCTGCCCAGCGCTTGACCGGGTGGGGCGGCGCTCACCAAGTTGTCTCCCCAGTCATGAGCGCACCGTTGCTCAAAATCGTGAACTCCGCCGGCCACGTGGCCGCTTGCTGCCGAGGATTTTCCGCAACGCTGAGTCCGGTGCGGGCTGGGCTGGTGGCGGACTGCCGGCAAATGCCCTTGCCTGGGACTCACGACCGGGTATCCTGCCGCGCACCATTGCACCCGCAATCGCGGGCATCCCCGGATCCGTCCGGCCACGTCCGAACCAACCCCAGCCAAAAGCACCCCGATGAAAATGAACCCGCCATGTACCATCCTCTTCCGGGCCGCCCTTGGCCTGGCTCTCACCGCCGTCGCCGGGGCGGCGCCCAGACCCAACGTCCTCTTCATCGCCGTGGATGACTTGCGCCCGGAGCTGGGGTGCTATGGCAATAGGGTCGTCAGCACCCCTAACATCGACCGCCTCGCGGCACGCGGCATCGTGTTCACCCGCGCCTACTGCCAGCAGGCGGTGTGCAGTCCGACGCGCAGTTCGCTGCTGACCGGGCGGCGGCCGGATGCGACGCGAGTGTGGGATTTGGAAACCCACTTCCGCGTCGCGCTGCCGGAGGTGGTCACCTTGCCGCAATACTTCAAGGCCAACGGCTACCACTGCGCCGCGCTCAGCAAGATCTATCACCACGGCTTCGAGGACGGCCGCTCGTGGAGCGAACCGCATTGGTACCCGAACGGCAGTACCATCGACACCGATCCGGCCGACTGGAGCAAGCGCCTCATCCACCAAGTCGGACCCGGCGTGCAGGAACACGCCAGGGCCCCGCTGCCAGCGGACAATGACCAACCCAATGCCGGCAAACCCGGCAAGGCCCCGAAAGGCCCGGCGTTTGAGGTCAGCCATAAGAGTGATGACGAATTGCCCGACGGCTTCACGGCGGCGGAGGCGGTGAAGCGACTCCACGAGTTGAAGACCAAAGGCCAACCGTTCTTCCTGGCGGTGGGCTTCCTCAAGCCGCATCTGCCATTCGTCGCACCGAAAAAGTATTGGGACCGCTACGATCCTAACAAAATTCCGCTGCCCGCCATCGATCACTTGCCCACCGGCGCGCCCGCCTTTGCCGGCCACGACAATGGCGAGTTGCATTCGTACGCCAACGTGCCCGCAGGCAATCCGATCCCCGCCGACTTCGCGCGGACGCTGCGCCACGGCTACTATGCCTGCATCAGTTATACCGACGCCCAGGTCGGACGCTTGCTCGAGGCGCTGCAAAAGGAAGGCCTGGCCGACAACACCGTCGTCGTGCTGTGGGGCGATCACGGTTGGCAGCTTGGCGACCACGGGTTGTGGCACAAGCACACCAACTTCGAGTTGGCCACGCGCGTGCCCTTGCTGCTGAGCCTGCCGCGGCAGCAATCCGCCGGGCAGCAGTGTGAGGCCCCCGTCGAGTTCGTGGACGTTTACCCGACGCTCGCCGACGTGTGCGGCCTGCCGATTCCATCCGGCCTGGACGGCGTCAGCTTGAAGCCCTTCGTGGAAACCCCGACCAGACCCGGCACGAAAGTGGCCATCAGCCAGTATCCGCGCGGCGGGGCGCAGACCGGCGGCATGCCGCTGATGGGTTATAGCATCCGCGACGAGCGCTGGCGGCTCACCCTCTGGCGCGAGCGCAATGGTTCTGACATCGCCGCCACCGAACTCTACGACGAGCGGAACGATCCCGCCGAATCGACCAACCTCGCGGCGGCCAACCCCGAGGTCGTCATCCGCCTGAGCGCGTTCCTGCCGCCGCCGATCAAGGCCGCCCCCACCAAGCCTAACACGTCTCGCGCCGCTCCTGCCGGCGGCGACCGCGCGGCGATGTTCGAGAGGCGGGACAACAATCACGACGGCAAACTGAGCCGCGAGGAATTCCTCGGCAACCAGCCCGACCCGGCCGCCGCGAGGCTGCGCTTCGACCCATGGGACACGGACAAAGACGGCTTCCTGTCGCGCGAGGAGTTCGTCTTCAAGGGCGGCCAGCCCCAGCCACCGCCCATGAAATAGGCAGCATGGCGCTCCGAACAGATGCCGTTCAGAAGAACCGGATGTAGAGGGCGACGACGCAGGCGACGAGGATGGCGCTCCAGAAACCAAAGCGCTGGTAGAATGGCAACAACCGCATCTCGGCCAGAACCTCGGGTGAGAACGAGCGGTCGATGATGGCGCGGGCCTCGATGGCGCCTTGGTTGCGGAACATCCATAAAATGAAAAAGGCAAACAGGAAGTCGATCGCCCCGCGCGGTCAGGAACGGAAAGAATTTCCCAACGGAAATTTTTTCCGGAAATTGCTTGGCAGGCAGGGTCGCAAAGCTATTTTTGCGGGGAACGACCTTCCCCTGAAGCCGGCTATAACATCCTGTCCATTGCCCCCATCCTACAACACGCCGGAAATCGACCGGCTCCGCAAATCCATCCAGCCAGCCGCGCATTCCCGCCCACACTCAGCCGCACTCACCAACACCACGCATGAATCCAACCATCACCGCCAGCCAGAGTTCCGAAACCAGGGAATGGCCCTTTAACCGGGCCTACATCTTCAGCATCTCGATGATTGCCGCATTGGGTGGCCTGATGTTCGGCTACGACTGGGTCGTCATTGGCGGCGCGGAACTGTTTTACGAAAAATACTTCATGCTGACCACGGCGTTTCAAGTGGGCTGGGCGATGAGCAGCGCGCTGGTCGGCGCGCTGGTCGGCGCGATGTTTTCCGGCGGCTTGAGCGACAAGTTCGGCCGCAAGCCGCTGCTGCTGTTTGCCGGATTCCTGTTCGTGGTCACCTCCCTCGGCACGGGGCTGGCCTCGAGTTTCACCCTGTTCATCGTGAACCGGCTGCTCGGCGGAGTGGCCATCGGCATCGCTTCCAATCTTTCACCTCTGTACATCGCTGAAATCGCGCCGGCGGCCATGCGCGGTCGTTTGGTTTCCGTGAACCAGCTCACCATCGCCCTCGGGGTCGTGGCCGCGCAAGTGGCCAACTGGGCGATTGCCAGGCCGATGCCGCTGGGATCCACAATCGACCAGATTCCGCTTGATTCGTGGAATGTGCAAACCGCCTGGCGATGGATGTTTGGCGTGACGGCGCTGCCGGCCGTGGTATTTTTCGTCGCCATGTTCTTCGCCCCGGAAAGCCCGCGCTGGCTCGCCAAAAAGGGCCGTTCCGATCATGCCCGTGCCGTCCTCCGAAGAATCGGCGGCACCGCATACGCCGAACATTCCGTGAAGGACATCGAGGCCACCCTGGTCAATGAGATTGACCGGGTGGATCTGCGCGAGTTGCTTGAACCCAAGATGCTCAAGGTGCTGATGGTGGGGGTGGTGCTGGCCGTATTCCAGCAATGGTGCGGCATCAACGTGATTTTCCAATACGGGTCGCGCATCTTCGCCGATGCCGGTTATGCGGTGTCCGGCATTCTCTTCAACATTGTCATCACCGGAATCGTGGCGGTGCTGATGACCTTCGTGGCGATTGCCACGGTGGACCGCTGGGGGCGACGCGTGCTGATGCTGAGTGGCTCCATCGGGCTGGCCGTGATCTATCTGTTCACCGGGTGGGCATATTACTCCGGGCTGAAGGGCATCGTCCCGGTGACGCTCGTGGTGGCGGCGATTGCCTGTTACTGCTACTCGCTCGCGCCCATCACATGGGTCATTCTCTCCGAGATCTTCCCGAACCGAATTCGCGGCGCGGCGATGTCCGTGTCGGTCGTGGCATTGTGGCTCGGCAACTTCATGCTCTCCCAGACCTTTCCCAAGATGTATCAAAGCCTGGGGCTGGCGCAATGTTTCTGGGTGTATGCCGCGATTTGCTTTGGCGGATTCCTATTCATCTGGAAGCGCCTGCCGGAAACCAAGGGCAAGACTTTGGAACAAATCGAACGCGAGCTGGTGGATTGAATCAGTCAGGCTTTGACAAGATGCTATCTTTCTGGCGAGGAAGCCGATCGCCGCGACGACGATCAGATAGATTCCGAAGACGTTACTACTCAGGTATGGCAGAATCATTTATGGCAGAATCATTTCAGAATTGGAAAAAGTCATTGGATCAACCCCTGTCTGTGCGCATCCGCACGCAGACAGGCCGACCAGTGATGAATCCCCCTCAAGACTCTTGAAAATGAATTCTTTGGAACCTGAGTAGTAACCCGAAGACGAGGGTGTGGGGGTCCTATGGGTGGCGCAGGGGTTGAGGAAAATCATGGGCGCAAAGGCGGCACTTTGACCAGCGCCCGCTGGTGTTCCATGTCCGGGTCCATCAGTTGCCTTGCTTGGCCCACTTCGCCCGGAGCGCCGGGTCGGTCAGCAGCTTGATGAAAATGCCGCCCACCACCGGGCGTGCCTGAAAGCCTTTCTGCCTGGCGTCGGTGGTGATGAACCAATCCGACAGCGCCACGCGCGACGGGGTTTCATTCGCATAGTGCCAGATCGGCTCTAGCAGAGCCTGGAAATCGGCGTCGGTGCGGGCCGGAGCAATGCTCCACAGCGCCCAGTCGATGAGGCAGGTGTCGGTGCGATGATCGACGGGCAGGCCGAATTGCTTTTGCACCTTGAGATACCAGGCGATCTCGGCATCGCCGACGGTCGCGGGGAACAAGTCCAGCCCTAACACCCGGTCCCAGATGAGGTTGTGCTTCATGCTCCAACTGCCGGGTTGATCGTAGGCGAGGCGGGTGTGGTGATCGTCTTTGGCCAGTTCCTGCCACTTGGCGCTGTAGTTGCGGGCGATGCCGAGATAGCGCTTGGCGTCCTCCGCTTGGCCGGCCATGGCACACAGTTGTGAGAAGCCGCCGATGCCGATGATGGCCTTGAGCGCCAGGTTGGCGTTGCGTGGCAAGTGCCCGAACATGTCGGCGGAACATAGCTGGTTCTGCGGGTCGAGACCCTCCTTCACGAGATAGTCCGCCCACTTGGTTAGCATCGGCCAATGGGCCTTGGCAAGGTCGGCATTGCCCTGCTGGTTGGCCAGTGCGGCCAACATGATCAGCATGTTGCCGCTTTCCTCCACCGGCATGCGGTCGCCGTCCGTGCCGCCCATGCCATAGACCTGGCCGGCGGCATGCGGATAGGTGCCGAGGTCATGCGGCGCGTAGCCATGGGGCCAGCGCGGGGAGTCCGCATAATCCAGGATGGGCACCAGCATCGCCCGGGTGAGCGCCGGACTGAAGACGAGGAAGAACGGGGCCTGCGGGAACAACACATCCACCGTGGCGATGCAGCCGTTGGAGAAGTTCTCCTTCGGAAACATCAGCGGCTGGCCCTTGGCGTCGGCACAGATCTTGTTCCCGGCCAGGGTCTGGCGGTAGGCCAGCGCACAAAGCTGGGCGTATTTCTCGCCACCGACCTGCCGGAGGTCCGTCATCACTTGCTCATCAAACGCGCTGCAGCGCCTGACCAGTGATGCATAATCCGCCGCCGCCTGTTTCAGCAACGCCGCCGCATCGTCGCCGTTGCGCCGCCAGTAGGGACGCAGGTTCTCCCCGAAATACCGGATCGAGAACTCGTCGTCATAGGCGAGCATCAGCCAGCGGGTGACCGGCTCCGCACCGACCGGCGCCACACCTAACACCAATGCCGCCACCGGCGCGTCCTTGGCCGCCTGGGGCATCGCCATCTTCATCATCGGGAACTCGCCGCCCGCCGCAAAGGTGTCTCTGGCCACCTTGGCCGGCAGGAGGTGCGACGTGTTCGCGGTCGCCGCCGGCGCTGCCAGATAGAGCGCCCCCCAATCGATCCTGAGGTCATCGCCGGCTTTGGCGAGCACCGCTTGCTCGTGCGAGGCCATCCGCAGCACCTCCAGCCCGGCCGGGCCCACCTTCGAGCAAGCCACTTGCTGCGTCGGTTGGTTCACGGTGAGTTCCGCCGCAGCATCCTGATAGATGGCCACCTCATGGGTCGCGCTGTCAGTGGCGTTGATCTCGAAGGTCAGATAGGTCACCGGTCGCGAAAGCAAGTCAAGGTTGTCCGGCAGGGCCGGTGTCATGAAGGTGAGTTTGAGCCGGACGCCCGCGCCCTCGAAGGTGTAGCGGGTTCGCGTCGGCAACACTTCGAGACTGGCCTGCGGCATGGCCGGCACCGTCGCCGGCTCCTTGCCCATGAGCCGGTATGCCTTGCCATCGATCCGCACCAGGGTGCTGAGCCGCTGCGGCTTGCCGGTCCAGTGGACGGTGTCGGCATCGGTCAGTTTGTCAGCCGGCGACCAGATGCTGAAGTACGGGTCGTGGGTGACCAGCGGGACGGCGGGCGGGCGGAGGCGCTCCGCAGCCTGCGTGACAAGGGTACTGGCGAGGAGTAGCAGAATGAGGGCGGCGGGCTGAATCATGCGGAGCTGGGATTGAAGAGTTATGGTAAAATGATGATGAGGTAGAATCTTTAACTCAAATCAGCCCCGCCCCTGCCGCGGCGGTGACGGGGTAGATTTCCGGTTCGGTGCCGGTGGCCGCGGCGTAGTGGGTACGGACTGCGGCGGCGAAGTCATCGACGCTCGCCGATTCGACTAAGGCGATCATACAGCCGCCGAAGCCGGCACCGGCTTGGCGGGCGCCGATCACGCCCGGTGCGGCGAGCATGGCGGCCATCATTGAATGCATCGCTGGCGCGGCGATTTCATAGAGATGGCAAGCGCCGTCAAATGAGGCGGCGGTGAGTTGGCGGATGGCCTCGCGGTCGCCGTTGGCGAGTGCGGTCGCAAGGGCATAGACGCGGGCGTGTTCCCCGATGATGAAACGGCAGCGTTTGGCGACCATTGCCGGCAGCTCGTGTTCGCGGGCCGCGAATTGCTCCGGCGTGACCTCGCGCAGGGCGCTCGCACCTAACAGCCGAGCGCCTGCCTCGCACTGGGCACGGCGTTCGCCGTATTCGGTGCCGGCGAGTTCGCGTTTCGATCTGGTGTCGCAGATGACGATGCTTAGGCCATGGGCGATGGCAACGGGCTGGCCGGACAGGTCGCGGCAATCGAGGAGCAAGGCACAACCGTCCTGGCCCATGGTGGAGGTGAATTGGTCGAGGATGCCGCAATTGACGCCGACGAAGCGGTTTTCCGCACGTTGGCACAGGAGGGCCTTCTGCAAGGGCTCCAAGTGCCAGCCGCCAAGCGCCTCGAACACGGTAGCCGCCGCACATTCGAGCGCCGCTGAGGAACTCAAGCCGCTGCTCAGCGGGACGGTGCTGTGGATCACGCCGTCGAAACCGACGAGCGGGAGACCCTCGGCTTTCAACTCCTCGGCCACTCCGTGAATATAGTTGATCCAGGGCTGGTCCGCGTTCCTATCAGCAGTGTCGAGGTCGAACGACGCGTCGGTGTGGAGGTTCAGCGAGTGGAGCCTGACCGAGCGCGTGTGATTGGGACTGGCGGCGATCCAGGTGTCGCGGCCGATCGGCAGCGTGAGGACGGCACCGAGGTTGTAGTCGGTGTGGCTGCCCATCAGATCGACGCGCCCCGGCGCGCGGCACCAGAGTTCGGGCGGCGTGCCGAACCGTGCTTCAAATGCTTCTGCTAGAGTCTGGCGGCGTTGCGGATGGGTGGTCATGGTGGGATTGTACTACTAACGATTTAGGTGCGTGCGCGTGATTTTTACCGGGGTGGTGGCGTCGTCGGAAACCCCAATGGAAATGATGATCGGCGGCCCCGATGTTACAAGTGCCGCAGGCGGATTTCCGCCATCCACTGCCACCGCATAGGAGCCCGGTGGCAGGCCTTCGACCCGCAGCAGGCTGCGATGCGCGGCAACGCCGCGGTTCTCGACGGTGAAACGCAGGTCATCCATTCCTGGCGAAAGTTCCAAAGGCCTTCCCGCCGCGAAGCCATCGCGCTCCAATTCAAGGTGCAGCCGCGCGGTGCCGAGCACGGCGCTGAAGCGTTGGCGGACGCCGTCGCGTGGAATCACGGCCAGGGTGTCACCCATTCTAGCAAAATCACCGCCATAAGCGATCAAGCCAAACAGCGGGTCGTCAAACAGCACCGTGCGTGCCGCTTCGATGCCGGCGACCAAGCCGTGGTCCGCTTCGCCGCACACTGGCCAGGCTCCGCGCGGCAGGTCCTTGGTGGCGGGGTTCCATTCGGTGCCGACGCGGCGCGGTTGGAAGCCCCAACTCATGGCCCCATCGTGGAGTGGGCCGGGCGTCCAATAACCATAATTCGAGTCGGCGTCCCCGCTGTTCATCAGAGCCCAGGTGCTCAGCATCGACGCGTAGCCTAACCGAAGGTTGGCGGCGGGATGCGGGTCGTGGCGCAACGCGTAATCCAGCACCGCCCAACCGCCCAGTTGCGACATGTAACTGAGCGTGTAGCTGGCGCTGCCGCAGCCGCGAAAGTCGCTGCCTAACGACCAGTAGTTGGTTTCCAGCACGCCGCGGCAGGCGAGGTTGGCCAGGTGCTGTCGCCGGAGAAACTCCTCGTGGCGCCTGGGGTTGATCGCGGGATGCGAGTACCATTGCTGCGAGTTGCGGTTTTGCCAGAGCTTCGTGTCGGGCTGCAACGGACTTTCGAGCGCGTGGTTCGCGGCGGCGTAGGTGGATTCGTAAGCGGTCGAGTCGATCGGCATTTCCGAGGCGAACGGCCACGGGCTGTCGTAGATGAAGTACTTCACCTTTTTCTCCCACTCGGCGCGGAGGAAATCCGCCTTGGCCGATTGACCTTCCGCGATGAGCGCGGCGATGAGCGGGAGCAGGTATTTCTCGTGGAAATTGCCCACGGTGTATTGCCAATACACCCACCCGGTGAAACTCCAACCGCCTTCCATCCGAATGTTCGCCGGGACCTCGAAGTAGGCGCGGGCCGTGCCATAGGCGCGTTCCAGATATTCTGCCGCGCCGCATTCCTTCACCAGCTCCGGCCGTTGCTTTGCGATGCGATACATATCGAAGTAAAGCGCGAAGTAAGTTGGGTAATCGAAGGTGCGCCACATGCGGCAGGCGCTCGGGCCGCCGGGACGGCTGATGCCCTGGTCGAGCGGGTCGCGTTGGGTGAAGCGGTTTTGTTGCCACGAATCGGCACCATAGATGCCGTATGGATAGGGTTGTTCCGCGTCGGTGCGCTGGTGTTTGCCCCACACGAAATGCTTGATGAAATACTCCAGTGACGCAACCTCGCCGGCGTCGGGAAACGCCACGTTCTTCTCCGCGACGAGCAGGCACTTGCTGTTGGACGGGTCGTCCGAGCCGCTCACGGCATAGGGTGGCTGACCGGCGAGGTGCTCCGGGCCTAGCAGGTTGCTGCCTGCCGGCTGGCGCCGGTCCCAGAGGCTGTAGAGGCCGTCATACCATTTGGCCGGATCGCGGTGTTGCTGGTGCCTGACGATGAACGCCGCACGCTTCCTAACCAGCGTCTCTAGCGATTCAGTGACGAAGAACTCCAGCGGCAAGGTGCGGCCGCCGCCGTAGCTCACGGTGAGCCGGTTCTCGCCAAGCCGGCTGAACCCAACTTGATAGATAGGCGTGCCATCAGCGCTGCGGGCTAACGGCCGGATCGTGGTTTGCGCCGGAAACTCGGCCTCGATTTTCCCGATGGGATGGCCGGTGCCCAGCGCCACTCGCACCGTCTGGTCGCGCGGCACTACCATGCCCGGCGCGACTTGCACATCGATGCCGCCGTGCTGGCGCAGCACGGCCCGGACGGCCTGATAGGAATCCGCCCAATGCAGGCCGAATGCGTAGCGGGCCTCCTCGTCAGGTTGCAGCGTGCGGCTGGTTGGTGCTTGCCGCCAGGTGCCGCGCGGGTCGGCCTCGGCGCTGGCTTTCGAATGCACGAACGCGGTGAAGCGCTCTTTGCCGAAGGCGTAATCCATGCCGTCCGCAGTGAAGAATTCCAGATGAGTGTCGTCTTCGGGCATCATCACCAGGAACCACCCGCTGCCTTTCACCGGCAGCCAGTAGAGGAACGAGCCATGGCCGGCAATGAAGGCGTGGCGGAACACGCGACGCACGAAGGTTTCTTCGTGGTCCCAGACGTAGTCGGTGTGCATCGGCAGCGGCAGGGCAAGATCGCCGATTTCCAGGGCTTCGCGGCCGGTGTTCTTGACACTGATCTCCCAGCGCAATGCGTCGGCGCGTGGCGTGAAGTTAGAGCGCAGTTCCACGCCGGCCGCATTTGGCGTGACTTCCCGCCAGGGCGTGCCCGGCGTGCGCACTCGCAAGACGACCGGCCCCAGCGCTTCGCCCGGGCGAATGAACTCCAGATGGTCGGCGTCAGCCGCGTGCCGGAGGCTGGTGAGGCAACCGCTCGCCGGATCCGCAACGCGCAGAAAGGCCGCGGCGAGATCCTCACTCCGGGCGACACCGATCCCTGGCAGCAGCAATGCCGTGCCAGCGGAGGTCATGCATCTGCGCCAGGGATTCACGCGGGTGTCAGGTGGGGAAGGCCTCGAGCATGGCGATGACGTTTTCCGGCGGGATGTCCGATTGCATCCGGTGCGAGGGGCCGAGAATCAAACCGGTGCCGTTCGGGGCCAGGTCGCGGATGCAGGCCGCGGTGGCCGCCCGCACGTCCTCCGGTGAGACCTTGGGCAGGACGGCCTGGGTCGAAATGCCGCCGTAGAAACTGAGATGTTTTCCGAACTCGCGATACAGGCGGCCGTGCTCCAACACCTCGGGCTGCACCGGGTTGAGGCAGGTCAGGCCGATGTCCACCAGGTCGGGCAGGATCGGCCAGATGTCGCCGTCGGAGTGGAGGATGACCGGCAGGCCGGCCTCGCGGAACACGGCGAACATCCGGGCGAGGCGGGGTTTGATCAGCTCCCGCCACAACGCGGGTGAAAACAAGGTGCTTTTCTGCGCGCCGTAGTCGTCACCAAAGTAGCCGCCATCGACGCCGAGCGCCACGAAGCGCCGGGCGAGCGCAAGCTGGATGGCCGCGACCCGGTCTAGCAACTCCGCCGCCCACTCGGGCTCGCCCACCAGGTCCATCAGGAACTGGTCGAACCCGCGCAACGACCACGCCCGCTCGAAGAGGGCGAAGCCGAAGTTGGGCACCACGAAATGTCGGCCCGCATCGGCTGCAATCGCCGCCGCCGCTTTGTCTAACAAGCCTGGGGCCGCCGGATCCGGCCAGGGGAAGGCCTCAAGGGCGTCCGCCTCCGCCAGCGGTGCGAACGCATGCCAGTAGCCCTCCGTTTCCGTACCCCAGCCGGCCCCCCACCAATCGAAGCTGACGCGGCCGTCGTCGCTCAGGCGCGGCGGGTGGTCCACGTCAACGCGCAAGAGATGGTTGCCGAGACGGGCCGGCAGTTCGGCGCTGGAGCATTGGAGATGCGCGGCGAGCAAGGTGCCCATGGTGCCGGTGTAGTTGGTTTGCACCGGCAGGCGGTCCACCGGTTGCCGCCACAGGGCGCGGCGCATGCGTTCTTTGGGGCTGAGCGGATGGGTCAAGGTCGGTGGAGGGTGAAACGGGGTGGGGGACCTGCCTGGAGCGACGTGCCACAGGTGATGCGGCACGAGCGTGCCACGGCCGCGGCGGCGATGCTACCGCTCCATTGTCAAATCCTCGCGGTGGATTGACGCGGCTGCCGGCTTTTTCGATCCATACGCGGCTGGTTACTGGGCGCCGCAGTAGCACTCGGCTACCCGTCGGTTCCACGTCCCTGACGAACTCAGACTTTCACGGGTTGGTTTCCTCAGTGCACCGCTGGAGCACCGGCTTCAAGGAGCGTGGGCGTCTCGCCCACATTGGCCAATGAGTGGCGAAAGCGCGTGCCACGTCACCTTGCTTTCGCTTGCCATTGGCGGCTGGCGTACCGCTCACGCTTCTCAAAAAGCAGCCCCAGTCGAACGGTCTTCGCAGGCCGCACCCAACGGCCCATCATTCTCCCCTTCCGGTTCCCCCGTTCACGCTCACGACAACGCCCGCCGCTGTGCCGCCGCCCATCCCTCTGTCACTCGCCATGAACCACCCCCTCGCTCCCATCCTGGGTCGCGCCTTGCTCCTGCTCCCGGCTGCCGCCCGCGCGGCGCGGATGCCACCGCCTAACGAGCCGCGCAAGAATATCTGTCGCATTGTAGCGGCGCGTCTATGACCGCCGATGACCATGAAGCGCCAATGAACCCGCGTTTCAGAAATGCTCCATCTCAGTCACATCGTCGCTCACAGAGCGACGCTACCGCACCTCTCAGACGCCTTGATCGACAGTTATTGTTGCGCAGCGACTATGGCTGGCGCATCACAACAGGGCGAACGGGCGTGACGGTCAGTGTTCTGATTATTTCTCTGACCCGGAATTTGCCGATTTTCAGGCGGATCAGCTCCTCGAAGAGATAGCCCGACCTTGCGGCTTCCCTTTCGATGCTGCGGAACTGCTCCCCTGATTCCGGCCCGTGAAGCCCCGTCAGGCGATGAGTCCCAGCGACTTGAGGGTGGCGAGGATGCCGGTGATTTGGGCGGTGCGCTTCTGCGACTTGCGGCCGAAACAGGCGGCAAGGTCCTCGGGGTCGAGGCCGATGGCGGGCAGGAGTTTGCGGAGGGCGGCGACTTGCCCTGGGAGATCGGCAGGCCAATCGGGAAGAGATAGTGGATCGTGGATGGTGGATAGTGGATGGCTGGAATCGTCGAGGTCGATCTCAGCTTGTAGCGGCGGTCTGTGACCGTCGCCGTCGCTGGTCGCACCGGGGGCTTGGTAGTTGGGGCGCAACCAGCGGATGAGCCCGCGCTTTTCTTCCGCCGCCCGCTCGTGGTTGAGAGCGACGAGACGGGTGAGAAGCTGCTGTTCGAGCGCTTCCGCGTCGGGACCGCCACGGGCGAGGAGGTCGGCGCAAGGAGCGTGGGCGCCTCGCCCACATTCTTTCTTTCCGAAGGTGGGCGAGACGCCCACACTCCTTGAAAGATCGCTCCACCCATACGCCTCTAACACGGCGGCGTCGAGGTCGTCGTGGATCTGTTTGAGCACCGACACAAGACCCTGGTCGTGGATCGCCTTGTCCTTGGCGGTTAGAGGAGCAGGTGGCGGCGACGATCCGTCGCCGCTTCGGGAAGAACGCGGCGACCGGTGATCGCCGCCACGCAGCCTTTCCAGGACGTTGTAGATCCCGGTTAGGGTGAGGCCGGGATGCAGCGCTTGCTGGCGCTTGCGGTGTGCGTCGAGCCGCTCGCCAAGGTCGCGGATGCGCTGCTTGAGTTCGCCATCTTCGAGGGCGGGGAAGGGGAAGGGCTCGAAACAACGGGATTTGTTGTAGCGGGGGTCGTTGCCCATGCCGAGGCGCCCGCCCGCTACCAACGCCCAGACGACGTGAACCTGAGAAGATAGGATGCCGAGATGAAAGGCGTCGTCGCTCGCGATTGCGATGAGCATGTTGTCGGGCAGAATCTCTTTGTCGAGAAAGGTGAAGAAGCGGTGCTTGCTGGTTTCGACGGTGGCGATGTAGCGGGGAAGTTGATCCAGCGCTGGACGGAAGTCGCGGCGAGGCTCACCAAAAATCCACCAATTCAGTCGATAGGTGTCGCGGTTGTTTTGATCGCGCTCCGGCTTGACGTGGGTCAGAACGTGCTGATAAAGTGATGGGAAACGAGATGCGGCCTCCGATTCCTTGAGGCCGAAGAGATCTATTAACTTCACCTCGCGGGGACGGTTCGTTAGATCCTTGCCGTTGCGACAGCCTCGGATGTGTTCTTCAATACCGGTGATGGTTCCATATCCGAGATCGGCCGCCGTTTGAGTTGAAACGATGAAGCCAGAGCCATGGAGCTTGACGCCGGGACAACTGATTTTCGAGTTTGCCTGAAGTGCGCCGCAGGATGTTAGGTCCGCGCCGGTTTGAAGATTGGCGGCGAGGACGCCACCACTCCTTGAGAGAGTCACCTCGTTCTCACCATCCTCGCGGGCTTGTTCGGCGATGACCTTTTCGAGGATGCCTGCCCCGTGGCCGGGGGCGGCGACGGTCATGGCGATGCGCACGGCCGCGCCGTCGGCGGAATCAATCCAGGGGTGATCGGGAATGGCGTAGGCGAGGTGAAGAGAAGAATTGCGGCTGGAAGCCGCAACTACGAAGGGCTCTAACACCCGGCGGTTGAAGGTCTGGTGGATGGAGTTGGTGGTGATGAAGCCGAAGCGTTTGGCTTTGCCGTCGCGGACGAGTTCGGCGGCCTTGCGCCACCAGAACATGACGAAGTCGGCGGACTCCGGCACGTCGCCTTGCCAGACTTTGCGCAGGGCTTCCACATAGCCGTCGCCGAGCGCCTCGCGCATGCGGGAGGCACCGATGAAGGGCGGATTGCCAGTGATGAAGTCGGCCGGCGGCCATTCGGCGCGGCGCGGGTTGGTGTAATCGAACAGGGCCCGGCGGGCGGACTCGTCGGGGACCTCCTTGCCGGTGACCGGATGAAGCTTGTTAGTATAACCGTTCCAGACCGTTAGAATTTCGCCGGATTGCGGATCGCGGCGGGGAATGCGTTCATCGTAGGCGAGCACGGCGTCTTGCTCGTAAATGCTGCGGTCCTTGGGCAACAGCGGGCGGTCGCCGGTGTCGGCCTTGCCGGTGGTCTTGCGCTGCCATTGGAAGTAGCCGATCCACAACACCAGTTGCGCGATGGCGACGGCCTGCTGGTTGAGTTCGAGGCCGATGAATTGCTCGGGGCGGACGCGGAAACCGTGCATCTCCATGCCCGCGTCGCCACCGAGACCGGTGATGAGTTCCAGCACCTCGGCCTCCAGTCGCTTCATGTGCTCCATGGTGACATAGAGGAAATTCGCGGTGCCGCAGGCGGGGTCGAGGATGCGCAGCTTGCAGAGCCGGCGGTGGAAGGCGATGACTTGTTGGAGGGCCTCGGCGTTCGATTTTTTGGCAGCCTTGCGCAGGTCGGCGGCTTCCGCTCCAAGTTGCTTTGCCCCGGCGGAGTCCCCGGCGGCCATTTTCGCCTTGGCGTCGGCTTCCGCCTGATCGGCCTTATCCTCGGCACGGTCGGCTTCATCGTGGAGAGTGACGGCAGCGATGCGCACGGCGGCCCATTCCTCACGGAGCGGTTCGATGATGGTGGGGCGGATCAGGCGTTCGACATAGGCGCGGGGCGTGTATTCGGCACCGAGTTTGTGCCGCTCGCGGGAATCAAGTGCGCGTGTTAGAAGCGTGCCGAAGATGGACGGCTCGACCGCGCTCCAATCGGTGGCGGCGGCGTCCATGAGCATCGCCAGTTGCGCGGCGGAGAGTGGCAGGGCGCTGGTGTTTTCAAACAGCCCGCCGTTGAAGCAGGCGATTTCCTTGAACAACAGTGCGGAGAAGCGGGTGCCGGTGGCCATTTCCTTCCACAGTCCGGAGACCAGCACCGGGAATCCCTGCGGGCTGTCCTTGAGTCGCTCTAGCAAGGTCTTGAAGCCATCCTCTGGCAAGAGGCCCACGTCCTCGGCGAACAGGGTGAACAGGCAGCGCTGAAGGAACCCGGCGATGACTTGCGGGTCGTGGCCATCGGTTTCGAGCGACTTGGCCAGCACGGCGAGGCGACCGGCGATGTCGCGGGTGACGGCGGCGGCGAATTTGGATGGGTCGAGCGAATGCGGATCGAGCCAGACTTTGCGCAAGCGCTCGCGGATGTCGGGGCGGTGAAGGTCAGGCAGGGTGATGCGGTGCGAGACCGGATCGGGGAAGCGCTCGTATTGGCCGCCGGTGCCGGTGAATTCAGCGTAGATGTCGATGGAGTGACCGACGTCGCAGACGATCAGGAACGGCGGGCGGCCTTCTTCGGCGGGCAACGCGGTGATGTAGCTGCGGGCCTGGTGATAGGCGCGTTCAAGGGCCTTGTCGAAGGCGGCGGTGCCGCGCTTGCCGTGGCCGGTTTTCACGGGGGCGGCAGGGGCGGCGAGAGGGCTATCCGTTTCCCCGGCCGCATTGGTGCCCTGCTTGCTTTCCAGCATGAGGGATCCGCGCCGATAGAGGTCGATGAAGCCGGTGGACGTGGTGCCGTCGGGATTTCGGCGGGTGATGGCCCGCTCGAAGACGTAGGCGTTGTGGGAGTTGTCGGGAGAGGTGGGATCGGGGCGCGGCAAATCGAGGAGGGTGCAAAGCTCGCACAGGAAACTTGTATAGTTCGCCCTTTCGGCAGCACCGGAGTGTTCCCATCGTTCGATGAAGGCGGTGATTTGATTGGGGGTGGCGTCGGGCATGGGGGCGAGCGGTTGCGGTCCCGGCGGAAGGGCTGCCTGCCGTCGGAATCGTGGATAGATTCCAACAGTTTCTTTGCGCTGAGGCAAGGGCTATCCCATCAGCATCCGTTCCTGTGCCGCGTCCAGCTCGGCTTTCCTGAATCTCACGGCCCGGCCGATCTTTCCAACGAAATTCCTTGGCAAAGCGGACAGGACAGCTACTTTCGCGTTCGAGCACTTTCCCCATGATGCTGACGAAATCCCCAATTTTCGCGCATGATTCCGCCGGACCACCCCCCCTGGTCGGCTTCGGTGTTGAGGTTTTTGCGCCGCTGTGGCCCCTTTTCCCCCGCACCCCCCCTTTTTCCCGCCCTCCGGTCCGGCCACCGGCTCTTGCAATGGCTGTCACCGGGAAAGCACTTTCCTGGCAGTCAGTCAGTGGCAGTGAATGGGCTCGTACGGATCAGTGGGGAGCGTCTTCCGGCCTTCGGGCCGGGCGGCCCTAGCCCGGATGCCATATCGCAAATTTCTAACAATTAGCAAGCCATGAAAAAAACAATGTCCGCATTATCAATCACCCTCCTGCTGATGGCGCTGCGCCTCGGCTTCGGAGCGTCGTTCGCCGCCCCGGCCTTGACCACCGGGGGCGAGACCGCCGCCGCTTGGGACGCGATCGGCAACTTCAACCCCGTGGTGCCCGGCTACTTCGCTGACCCGACGCTGAAGAAGTTCGGGGACACCTATTACCTCTACACCTCCACCGACGGGATCGGCGCGTGCGAGGGCTGGACGCAGGTCTGGATCTCCAAGGACCTGGTCAACTGGGTCAACTACAAGTTGAACTGGAACCCGAACGACAAGAACTGGGCGCCGGACTGCATGGAGAAGGGCGGGAAATACTACCTTTTCTACAACTTCCCATGCATGACTTTCGCGGCGGAAGGCGACAGCCCTGTCGGGCCTTGGAGACCTTACGGAAAGACCCCCCTCGTCCCGGACAAGTTCGTCCCTCCGGTCATCACGCTCGATTTCCAGAGCTTTCAGGACGACGACGGTGCGACCTACGGCTACTTCACGACCTGGGCCGGCAATAACGACGCCGGGTCGGGGTGGGTCAAGTTCAACGACGACATGAAGACCTTCGCGAGCAAGGGCCGCATTCCCTATCACGAGCTGCAGGGCATCATGGAAGGGCCCTACATGCTCAAGCGCAATGGGAAGTACTACCTGATGTACTCCAACGCCTCCTGCCACGATGAAACCTACAACGTCCGCTACTCGATCCACAAAACCGGCCCCACGGCCGACACCGGGTGGATCTACGGCCAGAACAACCCGATCCTCTCGTCCGACGTGCCGCGCAAGATCCACGGCACCGGCCACCACAGCGTGCTGCAGGAAAACGACAACTATTTCATGATCTACCACCGGCACGACATCTGGGTCTCGGCCGGCGGGCTCACCCGGCAGACCTGCATCGACCGCATGCGCTTCACCGCCGACGACCAGATCGAAAAGGTCATCCCCACCCACCAGGGCGTCGGCTACTTCGGT
>JAPLUI010000099.1 GCA_026397725.1 Verrucomicrobiota bacterium
GCACTCGCTGGCAGGTGGCGACCAGGAGACCGCCGCCCTTGAAAAGGCGCTGGCCAGATATTGTTGCTACGACAAACGGAAAAAGCGCCGGAATTTCACGGAAACATGGGAGAATCTGGCTTAACTTGACGCGCATGCCCCGCGGGGGTACCCAGCGCGATCCTCACCGCGATCGAGGCGGGCAACCGGCTGCAAACGAAACCCTACAAATGGGGCGGCGGCCGTGGGCGGTTAGAGGATACGGGCTATGATTGCTCCGGCAGCGTGTCATACGTGCTCATCAAGGCCGGACTGCTGCGGTCGCCGGCGACCTCGGGTGCGTTCGCGAGTTATGGGGTACCGGGACCCGGCCGCTGGATCACCATCTACGCACGCAACGGACATGTGTTCATGACCCTCTGCGGCCTGCGCCTCGACACCAGTGGGCACGCCGAGCGCGGCCCCCGCTGGTGCGCCAACTTCCGCAGTGCCAGCGGCTACGTGATGCGGCATCCGGCCGGCTACTGAGCCACTCAGCTCTGTGGAATTTTCGATTGCCATCCGCACTGAAACCATTTGGAACCGGTCTTAAGATGAAACTCGCCTGCCCACATTGTTCGCAATCCATCTTCCTTGATGCTGACGTCTTGGCCTCCCTGCGAGAGGCCTCCGGTTTTGAGTGTCCAGCCTGCGCGGGCCGGGTGCCCCGTGACCCGCCGGGTGAGCGGTTTGAAGAACTTGCGGTAAGCGGTCGCCAGGGCCGTGAGCGATTCGCTTTCCGCCAGCTCGCGGGCCTGCACGTAATCCTCCACAGCGGCGACCAGCGGGATGTTGAGGCTGCCCAGCAACTCGACCGCCTTGGCGTAGTTGTCGCGCTCGTGCGGCTTGAGGTCGGTGACGTGCTGCATCCCAGCCTGGATTCGCTGCGCCACGAGCTGCGCCTCCTTTTTCGCGGCCTCCAGGGTGGGGAAGAACTGGCGCAGGCGTTTGCCGTCCCGGTAGTGGGAAATGGCGAAGCGGACCCTGCCGCCCGAGCCACAGCGGTAGACCGGCACGCTGGCCGAACCGAATCTGACCATGGCGGCGGGTTTGCCGTGCTTGCCCAGCATGGGGACCGGCTTGCGGGGGACCGTGGCAGAGGGTTCCGCGTGAGTTGTCGCCATCTGCTTCCATGACGCCGGCCCCGGCGTCAACTTCTTCAACTATTGCTTGCCCAGCCCATTAAGGATGAGGTATTTGAAGCGTGCAGCCCTTAGCATGCCGGGATGGCGAAATTGGCAGACGCGCTTGATTTAGGATGTATTGCAATTCGTTCATAATAAGCATGTTACAACCGAAGATAGCCTGTATTGGCCGTTATTTGCCATCATTATTTTGAGCCATTTTGCCAACTGGAACCGCAGTGGCAGTCTGGTTGTCGCCATTTGTCGCCACTGATTCCGTTAGACAGTGGTTGACATGGCCAACACCGGCATGGACAAGCCAACCGATTCGCCGCGCACCGAACAAGCCCCCTCCCCTCTCCTCACCGAAAAAGACACCTGCGCCTACCTCCGTGTGAGCAAACGCAACCTCTTCTGCTGGCGCATGGCCGGACTGGTCCCCTACTACAAGATCGGCCGTGCGGTGAGATTCAGGAAAGCCGAGCTGGACGCCGCCCTGGAACGGATGCGGATGGGGTAAGGTCCGAGGCACCTTCCACCTCTTCCGCACCCAGTCTGAAAATTTTCATGAATTTCGCTTGCGAAAGATTCGTTCATTTCGTTCATTTCGGCGAGAGAAACTCTTGCCCATGAAACTCACCGACAACTCCCGAACGACGTTCCCGCGCTTGGAGGAGGCGCAGCAAGCCGGGCTGGCAGCACGTTCGTTTGCTGCTCTCCCGCGTGTGAAGCGGCGGACGCTTCGTCTAACAACCACTCCCCAAGGCCAGCCGGTCGAGGTGCCCGAAACCGCCTTCCGCATGTTTCTGGAAATCCTCAATCAAATGGCCAGCGGCAATGCTGTCTCGCTCGTGCCGACCCATCACGAACTGACCACCCAGCAAGCGGCAGACCTGCTCCATGTCTCCCGGCCCTATCTCGTCAAGATGCTCGAATCCGGTGCCATCCCACACCACAAGGTCGGCACCCGGCGGCGACTGAAATTCCAGGATCTAATGGCCTACATGGAAAATGTTCGCGGCGAGAGCAGGCACGCCCTCAATGCCTTGGCAGCGCAAGCGCAAAAACTGGGGATGGGCTACTGATTCGCCGACCATGGTCACAGCCGTGTTAGATGCCTGCGTGCTGTATCCCGCGCCATTGAGGGATGTGCTCCTGAACTTGGCGTGCTCAGGTATTCTCAGGGCGCGATGGAGTGATGAAATCCACGACGAGTGGATTCGCAACTTGCTGCAAAACCGATCGGATCTCACGGCAGCCCAACTCCGACGCACCCGCGAATTGATGAACAAGGCGGTTCCTGACTGTCTTGTTGGCGGTTACCACGGAATCGCAAAGAGTCTTATCCTTCCCGATCCTGATGACACCCATGTTCTCGCCGCCGCCATTTGCTGCCGTGCGCAGGTCATTGTCACCTTCAACGTCAAGGATTTCCCAAGAGAGTCGCTCGCCCCCTACGGTATCGAAGCCCAACATCCTGATCAATTCGTCCGGCATTTCATTGCCTTGGATGCGAGCGCCATCTGTGGCGCGTTCGAACGCCAGCGTGACTCGCTCAAAATTCCCCCTCAAAGCGCCGAAAGACTCCTCGACACCCTCGACAGACAAGGTCTTGTCATCAGTGTCTCAGAACTGCGTCCATTGGTGGGAGGACTGTGAAACTCGCCGATACTAATACCACCGCCTCGGGTTGAGGAATGATCCACCTTTCGCGCAGAATTCCATCCCCCCTTACTTCTGTGTCGGCACCGCCGCGCAGTAGCCAGCCTTGCCGGTACCGACGAATCCGATGCCGGCATCCAGGTCGGCAATGTCCCGCTTGGCGGTGGCGATGGAAATGCCAAACCGGTCCTCCAGGTCGCATCGCCGGAGTTTCCGGCCCTTTTTGAGTTCATCAAGGAACCACCGCCGCCGGCTCTCCGGTCCATCGCCGCCATCTTCCGCTGCGGTCGCCGGTGGCAAGTCCGATCCGTTCCCGACGATGAGGGCCGCATTGATCTGGTAGCCAACCTTGCCGGTGATGATCACGGAATCCTCGTTCGCTTGAATTCCGGCTTCTCCAAGGAGCTGCACCACCCGCCGCCTGAACGCGCTGACCGCGTCGCAAACCGCGTTCTGTCCCCTGCCCAGACCGAGCACATCATCAACATCTACAACCAACTCAAGCAATGACCCAGCAACAACCTATCGAATGCCAGGCCGCCATCGACGCGGTGAAGGAACTCCTCAACGCCCATTTCCAGGAAGCCGAGGACAGCGCCGACGAGGACGGCAAGTTCAGCCTCGGATTCCGCGTCACCTTCGACCGCTCGCACTCGCCGACCAGACTCAAGGTGACGTGCCGCGTGTCCAAGATCACCACGGATGAACCGAGCGGAGCGAGATGGCCAGCCATAGGCTGCCCGGAGGGCGACGCGGGCACGCGGCGGCAAATCGAGTGCGCCATCGACGATCCCAACCAGGCGAAATTGCCCCTGTGATGAAGCTCCGCGCCCGCTTGGTGTTCCGGGATGGCAAGCCGCCCAGCAGGCTGGAAAGCCGCTTTGAGACACTGTGGCGGGCGTTGGGTGGTCCCGAGTTGCAGCGGGAGTTCCGCTTCCATCCCGTGCGCAAATGGCGGGCCGATTTCGCCCACCTGCCGAGCCGGACCCTGATCGAGGTTGAGGGCGGCATCTACGTGAGCGGCCGACACAACCGCAGGGCGGGTTTCGCCGCCGACCTGGAGAAATACCTGGAGGCCGCGCTCGCCGGTTGGCGGGTGGTCAGGTTGGGGCCGAATGAACTGACGGCTGCCCACATTGTACGGTTGGTTGCGTTGCTAAAAATTGCTCAAATCCATGGAAACATCTACGACCCGGTTACAACCAACACGCAACGGAACCCATTCTCGGCGTAGCGATCATCAGGGCTCGCGAAACTGCGATATGACGACAGCATGATAATTCGACCGTATACGCCCCAGCCACCGCCACGAACAACACGGAGTTTGTCTTTAGGATCGTATAGGCTATTGCATATTTCCCATACATTGCCTCCCAGATCGAAAAGCCCGTGCTTGTTCGCTTTGTAACTCCCCACAGGTGCAGTAGTTAGATAACCGTCGACGTAGTCGTTGAATCCACCTAGGGCACCATTAAAGGGATCGATGCCACGGTTCTTGTAATTACCCGCTTGGCTGGGTGGCGGCCAATCGACACCCCAAGGATACACGTTTTCTATCAATAGGTCGTTTTCCTTGGGCGACTTGCGACTATCCTCCCTTTCACCGATTCCGACTGCAAAGCTCCACTCCGTGTCGGTCGGCAACCGATAAGTGTCATTTCGGCCGATCTTGCCGGATCGACGTTCTATGCTTGTCAGCCACTTGCAGAAATCAACTGCATCTGGCCAACTCACCCGCACCACAGGATGGGTCTGATCAAAGCTCAGCGGATGGCCAAAATATTTCTCACTCTTCCATGATTGATCCACCCCGGTATTCGCGGACGCATACGCGGCATAGTCCTTCCTTCTGGTCTCCCAAACGCTGAAAAGCACGTTCTGACCCTTGGTGGAACCGGCCGTGATTGGAACAGGCGCAAACCGCATACCGAGGCTGTTCTCGAATGGTTTCTCCTTGCTCGCAGCGGCGGGACTGGATGTGACCGTCACAGTGGCCGTAGGCGCGGCATCTTCGCCGTAGGCCGCTAGACCCAAGACACATGAGGTAAACGATAGAAAATGAATCAACGACAGCCGGGTGATACTCACGGCCAAGACACTATCATCTGAAAACAGTTTCACAAGCCAAGATGCGATTCCCTTCGCGGGGTTGACTCACCGACCCCGACATGCACGCGTGTCTCTCCGTCCTTGTCACAGGTTCCTCCGGCTTCATCGGCAGCCACGTTGTCCGGCACCTCCACGCGGCAGGGCACCGGGTCACCGGCCTCGACCACATCCCGCCAAAGAATCCGCTGCCAGAGGGTGTGGCGTTCCACGTCTGCGACATCCGCCAGGGGGAACTGCCCGACAGGACGTTCGACGCCGTGGTCCACCTTGCCGCGCTGGCCGGGGTGAGGCCGTCCCTCGACCGCCCGCTCGAATACGAGAGCACCAACGTCGTCGGCACCATCCGCCTGCTGGAATTCTGCCGCCGCACGGGCGTCCCCCACTTCGTGTTCGCCTCGTCATCCAGCGTCTATGGCCCGGAAACGCCCCTGCCGGCCGAGGAATCGACCCCAGCCAACCCGTGCAGCCCCTATGCCCTGACCAAGCTCCACGGCGAACAGTGGGGCCGGATCAAGGATCGTGGATGAAAGAGCGCTCTCTTCATCTGCAATCCACTATCCACTATCCGCTATCCACAATCGCCGTAGGCTGGGGGCCGGGGCAACGGCCCGATCTGGCACTGGAAGCCGTGGCTGCGGCGTCCCGCCGCAGGCCGTGGACGACGCGTCTCGCGCCGTGAATTCCCATCAGCCAGCGCCGCGACCTCACCCACGTTGCAGACGTGGCCCGGTCGGTCGAACTGCCCCTCCGGTGGCAGGACCCGGGCGCGGTGGTCCTGAACGTGGGAACGGGCCGAAACCACTCGGTCATGGACATGCTGGCAGCCGCCACGTCTTGGGATAGCGGATCGAGGATCAAAGATCGTGGATGAAATCAAAGATCGTGGATGAAAGAGCGCACTCTTCATCTTCTATCCACTATCCACTATCCTCTATCCTCTATCGGCAATCCTCTATCCCTTATCGGCGTACGGATGGCGCTTGACTGGACCCCACGGATATTCCTCCCGGACGGGCCGGATTCCTGACCACCGCAGCCTGCGGCTCCCCGCCCGAAAAACCGCCGCTGCTTTACACTTTTCGGGAGTTTGCTTTACTAACTTTACACATCTGTTAGATCGCCAAAACCCCATCCGGCCAACGTGCCTGAAACGCCTCTAGCCCTTATGGCTGTAGCGATGCGGCCCGGATCACCCCCTCGGAAATCGCCCGTTTTCTAGCAGGTTTCGACGTGAAAAAAGTGTAAAGCTGAAAAAACACCTTTCTCATGATTTGGATGGGGGTGGGGAGACCCGAGGACTGGGACGCTCTCGTAAATAGATTTCCTGTTCACAATCAGCAGGTTATGACGGCATAAAATCTCTAACTGCCGCCATTCTATCGAATTATTTATGCTAGATAGCCGTTAGTCCAGAGCGTGTAAACCGTTAGGTGGACATCAGACCACGTGGTGGAACTAACAGACTGACAGCCACCGGTGACACCCAACATGCCCCCGGCGTTCACCCCGCCCGAACCATTAACCAAAGCGAATCATCGCACGAATTCTTGCAGCGCTCACTAAATGTTCGTATGAACACTCTTTGTGCCTTCCGTCTACCAGCCCCGCCGCCCCCGTGCCTCGTCGCTCTGGCAAATCGTCACTGCCGCTTGGGATGCCTTCCTTGCCGGCTATGAAAAATGCCACCGTGCCACCATGGGGCCGCTCCGTCCCAATGTCTTCACCACCGTGCGCAATTTCCTCCGCTGCGGCGATCTTGCCTCCGGTTTCCTCCGCTTCCACTGCCCTGATTGCGGCCACGAACGCCTCCTCGCCTTCACCTGCAAAGGCCGCCACTTCTGCCCCGCCTGCCACCAGCGCCGCGTCCGCCAGAGCGCCGAGTGGATATCCACCTCCGTCTGTCACGAAGTCCCACACCGCCAGTTCGTGTTCACCATCCCGAAAATCCTGCGCGGCATCTTCCGCAAGCGCCGCGACCTCCTCCATCTCCTGTTCAAAACCGCCACCGACACCTTGCTCGAATCCTTACGCGCCCGTCTCAACTTGCCCGATGGCCGCCTCGCCGCTGTGGCCGCTGTCCACACCTTCGGCGATTACCTCTTCTTCCATCCGCACCTCCACGTCCTTGCCGCCGACGGCTTGTTCGACTCCGAGGGCCGCTTCCACTGCATGCCCGTCGACAGCCGCGCCCCCATCATCGAACTCTTCCGCAACCGTTTCCTGCAAGCCCTCCGCGACGGCAAACACGTCAGCCCCAGCCGCCTCGCCGACCTGCTCTCCTGGAAACACAGCGGCTTCCACATCGACGGCGGCGGCGAAAACCCAGTTGCCTCCCATGATGCCGACGGTCGCAAACGTCTGGCCGAGTATCTGCTCCGCCATCCCTTCTCCCTCCAGAAAATCACCTGGAACGCCACCACACAAACCGTCATCTATCGCTCAAAGCGCCACCACACCACCAAGCGGAATTTCGAAATATTCAAAGCCACCGACTTCCTCGCCGCCGTCATCGACCACGTCCCGCCCAAGTCCAAGCACACCGTCCGTTACTACGGCGTTTATTCCAACAAAATGCGCGGCCAAGCCTCACTCATCCCCGCCCGAATTATCCGCCCTCCGGCCTCTTCTCCCAATCCGCAATCCTCAATCTCCGATCCACAATCCCAGATCCTCCTCGTCCCGGCACCACCGAAGCAAAGCGCCCGCGCCATGCGTCCCTTGTGGCGCGACCTCATCCTCAAGGTTTGGGGTGCCGATCCGCTCCAATGCCCTTGCTGCAAGGCTCCCATGAAACTCTCAGGTGCCGTGAAACGCCCGGAGCAAATCGAATTCTTCCTCCGTCTTTACGGCCTTTGGGAGGGCATCATCGACATCCCGCCGCCGCCCAGGCCCCCCTTCGACATCGAGACCTTCGAGCCTATCGAACCGCCCTGCCAGGCGATCAAGGAATGGATTCCCGACGACGAACCGGACCTCACAAGGTTCAAAAACGGCTCGCCAAAGCAGCGCAAGACTTTGAATGCCAATGAGTTCGGCGGCTTGCGCCGTTTCGGTTTTTCGCGGTGTTCACACGGAATGTTCACACAAACCGGCGGTTTCCCGCATTTCGGGCGTTTTTCGGATCTCCGCCATGATGCCGATCTCCACCCGGTTGTCCACCGGGTCGCCGACCTGGTCGCCGAAACGTTCGTTTGATTTCCTGCAACCACGTGGGAATTGCCAGTCCGTTCTTGGCGTCTTCCAACAGCTCCGGGGAGTGGTTGAGGATGGCGAGGGCTTGTTCGGCTTGGTTGACTGGCGACTTGTAGGCTTTGGCGGCAAAGTCCCTGTAATTATCCCATGACTTATGGGTTAATTCCACGCCCTTCTTCTTCCGTCCCTGTCCTGGTGCGTTTCCCTCTGGGTAAAGCATCTTCCAGCTCTCCGCCGCCAGGCATGCCCGGAGCGAGCTTGTCATGTCCCGCCTCATGGGAATTGCAGTCCGTGGCGATGCGACGCGGGAGCGCTCACCACAGGCGCGGCAATCAGCCCTTGGCGGGATGACGGGACGCAAAACCGCCGTTGCCACGGATGACAACGGCGGCCAGCTTACACCGACACTTCCAAACGCCGATGAAATTTGTTAGGCGAACAAGCCTTTCGTCGTGTAGCAGTGATACGTCTTCACGGTTCGCTCGGGTGCCGGTGCCGGTTTCGGCGTGGTGGCCGCCATGGTGCGGGGCGGCTCGCTGCCGAAAAACTTCCGGTAGCCGACCCGACCCAGCTTCTTGAGAACCTGGAGCTTGCCTTTGGCGACTACAGCGGTCTGGGCCTCGGTGGGGGTGGGCTGGCGATGGCCGGCGAGTTTCTGCCGGACGATGGCCAAGCCGTCTTGGTAGGCTTTGGCCTCGGCGGGAGTTGAGAATCTGATTTGTGGTGTGCTGGTCATGGTGGTGATTTGTCGGTCGTTAGGATTTCTTCGCACGCGATTTGCGCACGGGCTTCCACTGCTTGAGCAGGAATTTGAACATCGCGATTCTTTGGCGGATGCGCTGGTCGGTCTCGGCGGTGGGTGTGGTGCTGGTCATGCTTTTGATTCTACGGGTGAAGTGATATTCCGCAAGGATGAAACTCGGGTGGTGGGGGACGGTTGCGCCGGGGGCGGGCAGTGGTTGAGGGCCTGCAGGCGGGCATACACCCGGTCAACGTAGATCCGGAAGTGGTCCCGCTCCATCAGCGACTTGGCTTCCTCCTGGTAAATTCCCGCCGCAGTCAGCCAGTCGGCTTTGGCGGCGGCCGCCGGGATGAGTTCTCCTTTCTGATGGGCCACCCGCAACTCGATCTCGGCAACCTGGGCCTGCATCTTC
>JAPLUI010000574.1 GCA_026397725.1 Verrucomicrobiota bacterium
GACGACAGGAATGTCGTCGCTCCCTAACGGGCATCCTCGGAGCCAAGTTACTCGGGAGGGGCGTGCCCGCCGCGAGACGGACCGTGCCTCATGGGAACCCCGCCGCTCTAACGGTTTAGCCACAGCGGGGTGGCGGGCTGCGCCCTTCCCACCGCACTCCAGACTTTGGCTCGCGCCTGGGCAGGTGAGAGTATGGAGTGCGGTGGGATGCGCAGCGCCACACCGCCGCGTCCGAGCGGCTCCGCTCCGACTTGGTCGTCCCCTCCGCCCGGTCTTGGGACACCGCCCAGTCTGACGCTGGCGTCCTGACGACACGTCCGCCGCGCAAGGCCTGGCGCAACGTCGATTCATTCACGCCCGCCTGGCGGGCCGCTGCCGCAACCGAGCCCCCAGCATCGAGGGGCCGGGCGCATGGCACGGCACGGCTTTTTTTGCAGTCATGACCGCCGCGCCGCGCGTGGCCGGTGGCAGGTAACAGGAACCGGCACCCTCATCTGACGACAGTGACAAACCATGGCCTAACATCTCCGACCGGATGCCGCTCCCGGCACCCCCCGGAATGAGCCAAGTCATGTTCCGGGATGCCTTGCCAATTCCTTGTCAATTCAAGGTCCAGCCCAGGAAGTGTTGGTGGACGGCGCACGCGGTGGAACCAGCCGCCAAGCCAAACATCATCTTCATCCTCGCTGATGACCTCGGACTCGGCAACGTCGGTATCTATGGCGGGCCGTTCAAAACACCAAATGTGGACAAGCTGGCCCGTGATGGTTTGCGCTTCACCCAATGCTACTCGTTGCCGGTGTGCGGGCCGTCGCGCTGCTTGCTCTTGACGGGCCGCTACCCGTTCCGCACCGGTTTGCCGGATAACCTTTTCCGGAACTCGGGAATGAGGAGATGAGTGTTAGACACAGGATTCGCGCCTGTCACCCGTCTCTTGGGTCCACCCGGCGGCAAGTGTTTCCGCTTCGCGAGCGAGCAGGAGGTGGCCGGACGCACCGGCTTCCCGGGCCACTTGGTTGGCGGTGGCGAGAGCCATCTGGTGTGCGCCTCGCGTTGCATCAAGACGGGCGGAAACCATCAGGGTCTCCCAACGGCCTTCGGAGTTATTCAGGACGGTGTAGCGCTTGAGACATTCATCAATCAGTGTTTGGCCGCCGTCAAGATCACCCATGGCAAGATGCAACTTGGCGCAAGTTTGCCGCGTGTTGGCCAAACCAAGGTCTTCCTCAAGGGTGAGATAGATGTCTTCCGCTTCCTTCAGGCAATTGCGGGCGTCGTCGGGCTTGGCGGTGCGGACTAACAGGTCACCGAGCGCTTGGAGCGTGTTGGCTTCGCCCACGCGCGCCTTGATTTCGCGGCAGATGGCCAGCGCCTCATCGTAGCGGGCGCGGGCGTCGTCGAGCTTGTCGGTGCGGGCTAACAGGTCGCCGAGCGCTTGGAGCGTGCTGGCGAGGCCGGCCTTATCAGCAGGATTGTCACGGGCGACTTGTTCCGCTTTGGCCAAGATGTTTCGCGCATCATCCAAGCGGTCGAGCAGCTTGAGGACATCCCCCTTGCGGACGAGTGCTTGAACGAGACTGGGGTGGGCATGGCTGGATGCGTAGTTCGCCCAAGCGTTGGCCACGGAGAGTGCATCCAGATAGGCATCCACCATCAGCAAGGAGTGGGTGGCATTGGCGGCGAAGTCCGGTCGGCCCTTGAAATGATCCGCACCCAACAAAAGGATGCTTAGGGCCTCGTCACGGTCTCCGCGCATCCTGAGCGCATCCGCCATTCCGGTCCAATAGCCACCCCAGAGCGAAGCCGAGCAATGGCCCGAAGTGAGCGTTTCCCAAGGTGCGAATTCGATCCCGAGCCACTTACCTATTTCCAATTCCGAAACGACACGGGATTCTCCGAATATTCTGGAAAGATGTGACCACTCACTACGGGGCCTGGATAGCAGATACTGCCGCGGTCCGCGCATAGCCTCCAATAAGGTTACCCGGCCCGGTAAGTCCACCCGCGGCAACTGGGTGAGAAGACCCGAGAATGGCCATACCTTTGGGTCCATGCCCAAGAGAGAGTTTGCCATATAGTTGAGCAGGTGGATTAGCCAGTCTTGATAGGGTTTGTCGGGTGAGTTGGCAGGGGTGAGTTGGCGAAGAATCCTGGCGGATTGTTCCTGCGTCAGTCCGGCATTCCACGGCAGCACCCGGGACAGGGGGTGTTCCTGCGGCAAGTCATCGCCCCGGCCCATGGGAATGCGCTCTTTTCCGGGCTCCTGGAATTGGAGCGGTTCCGCCTTGGCCCCGAGTTGGTCCGCCAGGATCTTGTAAGCCTTGGAGGGACCGGAATCCTCATGCCTGAGGAGAATAGGATCCTCCACCAGCGCCAGTTGGGCATCATAAGGAACTCTAACAGGATCCGGGAGCAATCCGATCGGGCCAAACATCTCGCGTTCAGTCGGATCGATGTGGCTTTCTAACAGGCTGGTGATGGCCTTGATGCGTTCTGTGGTGAGCTGCAGTTCGCCCTGCGGCACGGGACTGATGACGAGAGTGAGACGGCGCAGCCAGTCGGGGGTGGTGACGGCGCGTTGGATGTCCTGCAAGGTCGCCTCCAGGCCCCAAAGATTCTGTTGGTTGAGGCCGGCCACGGCCACGATGCGGTCCGACGAGCGGGTGAGCAGGAGATCGGCGATGCCGGTGATGCCGGTCCGGGCATCGATGAAAATGGCATCGGGTTGCTGGTCTGCTGGCAACGCGGAGCATTGGGCGCGGATCTGTTCGATCAGCGGATTTCGCCGGCCATGGTGGTGGGTGCGACCGATCGCCTGGGTGAGCGGGGAATCGATGGCATGAACCCTATCGGAGTAATCGGCGGCTTCATCGGGGGTTCCGGAGAATGGTCTGGCGGGAACGATTTTCAGAAAACCGGAACCCTCGCGCAATTGTTTGGTGAGCGTTGTCTCGTAGGCGCAGGCAGCGAGGTTGACCGGGGCGGGCGGCGGTTGGCCTTGGCGCACGGCATCGTCTAACAGCACCAACCACTCGAAAAAATCAAGCACCCCCGGCCGGGCCTCCGTCAGCGGTTCCAGCGGGCGCATGCACTCCATCAGGCTCAGCCCCGGCGCTTGGAGGTCGAAGTCCAGCATGAGCACCTTCCTGCCGCGCTGCGCGAACTCGCAGGCGGTGTTGAGCAAGGCCTGGGTGCGCCCCACTCCGCCCTTGAAACTGAAAAAGGTGATGATTTCCATGAGCGGGGAGAAGTTAGGCAGCCAGCGCTTCTAACAAAGACGGGGCGATGGTTTCCGTTTTGTCCACGAAGCGGTTATCGATCTGTGTGTATGATAGCCAGACTGCACCAGGCAATGGCGACGCGGTTTTGAAATCGAGCACCCGCCGCCTTTTGTTAGGGTTGCGAAACATCGCGGCGATGGCCTCCACGAAGATGTTCCATGGGAGATGTTTGTTCTCTAGCCGATAGTCCTGGAGATGGCCGCCAAGGTTGGCGAGGATATCATCCAAGCGGGCCATGCCGGCCGGGGTGTTTTCCAGAGTGGTGCCGATCAGATAGAACCAGCGCCGCTGGTCGGTTAGATCGGCTTTGCGCCGGTGAACCGCCTGCCAGAACGCGACGAGCCGGGGCATGGTAACGAAGCCGGGATGGCTGGCGGCGGCATCTTCCAGCAACAGGCAGGCTCCCTCGTCCGGCGGCCATTCGGTATCATATAGAGCGGTTTGCCACAAGGTATCGAGCCAGGCGGGTTCCTGCGGATGCCATGCCAGATAGAGCCGGAAAGCGTCCGTCCACAGGGCGTTCGGCTCGGGGTGACTGCCTGCGACAAGGGCGAGAAAATCCTGCCGGTCGGCGATGATGCCGGCGAGCTTGCGGGTACAGCGGCCACGGAGATCGGACTGGATGATCGCCGCCGGGGCCATGCGGAGCAGGCGGCAAACCGCGTGGGCCAGCAGCCAGTCGCAGATGGCCGGATCAGCGTGAACGCGGGCCTGGTCGATGCTGTCGATGACATTCTCGGCGAGGGCTTCGAAAGCCGCCCTGCCGCGAGGTGCGACTTCCTCCCATGCCAGGGCGACAGTCGCCACCGGATCGTATTCATCCGGGTCGAGGGTGGCGGGATGGCGGTCCACCATCACCTCGCGGACCTTGGCGGCAAAGCCGGGATCGCGCTTCTTTGCCATGGCGTTGAGTTCGTCGAGATAGATGCTGCGCAGGCTCATGAGGGACGGTGTGAGTGCCAGGTTGTTTCAGCGACCGGATCGAGGAAGCCGAGGAGATGGACGGTGCGCTTGCCGCTGTCAAGCGCGGGCACCTCAATGCGCGGGTGGACGAATTCCCGCAATCCATCGCGGCACCTGTGGTTGCGGAGGTCCTTTCGCAAGGGCCACGTCAGGCCGTGTGGATCGAAGTGTCGGCCGGGGAGGAAACAGTAGCCCTTGTAGTTGAGCGCATCCAAGGCCGTGGGCTTCCATACCTGGGCGACGTTTCCCCGGTCAACAAGCAGACTTGCCGCGAACTCCACGCAAACCAGCCCCATCGCCGCTTGCCGCCGGGTTTGCGTCTCAAACCCCGGCAGGGCGAGTTCCCGCATCACGGCCCACGCGGCATCGTCCGTGCCAGCAGCCAGGCCGTTGGCGGCAAGAAACTCCAATGGTGATTGGTCTGACAGCCAGAACACCGAATCCGGCCGCCCCAAGCCAATCATGCCACGGGTGGGCTGGACTGGGCACGCCGCCGGATCCGCCGCATTGAGCCAATCGTAGAGCGATTTTTGCCAGGAACCGCGAGCTGCAAAGCCATACTGTAGGGCGGATAACGTCGTTACATACCACAGCCGTGGCGACGGACAGGGGACGCTTGGGGCCACTCTGCAAAAATGATCGGGGGAGCCTGTTCCCACGAAGGGGCTGAGGGCTTCTGCCGCTTTGTTTAGCAAGCTGGAAAAGGATGAACCGTAGGCGCGAACCGCCGCGTGGGCATCAAGGCGGCGTTTGGCCTCGGCCAGCACGGGAGGGGTGAGATTCCCACCGCGCGAAAAAGGCATGCCAGCCGGATATGTCCATCCCGGCGGTCGTAGCGAGGGCGCGTCCAAGGCGAGGTTCTCCACCAAACGCCCCCGTCGGCGACAGGCCAAAACCGGCATCCCCGGCGTTGAATAGGGGCCGGGCGCGCGGGTCAGTTGGTCGATGAAATCCTGCATCGAGATGAAACCTAGGAACACGCCGATGCTCGACCCATGAGAGGACGGTGTCAAGAATCATTCCACCCCGGCTTTGTTCAGTTCAGGCGCGACTGGTTTTTCTCGGGAATTGCACTTCAATCCAAGGACGGGGGGCGGCGACCTTGACCGTCTGATTTTTTCCACCCAGTCACATGATCGTGCGACTGAAGTGGCCGGCGTCCGGGTTGGATTGTTGCAAGATTCAGCTCTGCCGGAGGTAATGGATGGGCCATGAAGGGAACCCGCCAAGCAAGTAAGAAAGCCGGACTGTCTATCACTGTCCGTGCAGCAGTGGGGTTGATCCTGCTTGGGCCGGCGCTTGGGGCGCCAGCGGAAAACGGCCTGCTGGCCGAGTCCCGGCGGATTGTTTCGCAACACAAGGCGGTCTTCACCAGGATGCCAGTGGGCTTGGCACCCTATTCCACGGACGCCATTCTGTTAGGCAACGGTGACATCGCCATGTCCATCAGCGCCACACCGCAGGAAAAGGGCTCCTCGCCCAAAAAGCGGGAGTCCGGCAGTATCCGTTTCTGGTTTCACAAGAATGACATGTGGAGCGGCGGGGCCCGCTCGGTGGCGCTGATCGATGCCGCCTTCAGCTTCGATCCGGCGAAGCCCGATCCGAAGTGCAGCGCGGAGACCGACCTTTATACTGCGGTTACTTCCGGCACCCTCGCGCAGGCGGGCGGGGTGAGCGTCCGGTTCAGGATCTGGGTGAGTGCCGTTGCTAACATGATCTTCATGGAGTTTGTGGCGGAGAACGGGATGATTCCATACACGCTCCAACCGCAGGTCATGAAGGAGGTCAACCGGCGTACCAAGGCGGAAAGCGGCGTGGCGGAGGTGCGTGACTTGAAAGGCGGCGATGGCATCTATCTGCGGCGCGAACTGGACCAGGAAACGCAGGCCGCGGCGTGCCTGTGCCTGCGGCAGCTCGGCCCCGGCAAGCGTGGTGAACTCGACCAGAACCGCCAGGTTTTCGTGATTGCCATCGATAGCCGCGCGAAGAACCCGAACTATGCCGTGGATGTCGAAAGGAAGATCACGGCGTTCGATCTCGCCGACATGCCCGCGGCGTTCGAGGCGCACCAGCAATGGTGGGCCGGCTTCTGGGCCGAGAGTTATGTCGAGATTCCGGACAAGGTGATCGAGCGGCAGTATTATCTGGCCAACTATATTTTCGCGAGTTGCTGCCGCGACAAGGACTATCCGCCCGGCATTCTCGGTTCGTGGTTTTGCACCGATCGTCCGGGGTGGGGCAACGACTACCACCTGAACTATAACTATCAGGCCGGCTTCTACAGTCTTTACGCATCCAACCATGTGGCCCTGGGCGAGGTGCAGGACCAGCCGCTGCTTGACTTCATGCCAAGCGCCCGCAAGCTGGCCGCGAAAATCAACATGCCGGGCATCCTCTATCCCGTCGGGATCACGCCAAAAGGACATGGTGGTGGTAATACCTTCAACCAGAAGAGCAACGGCGCGTATGGCGCGGTCAACATGATCTTCCGCTGGAAGATCACGTATGAACCGGCCTATGCCAAGAAGGTCTATCCCTATTTCAAGGAGTTGACCGCATTCTGGGAGGCCTACATGACTTTCGAGAAAGACAAGGACCGCTATGTGATCGCGAACGACTCGATCCAGGAGCAGAGCGGCGATGATTTCAATCCGATCGTCTCCCTCGCGCTGGTCCGCGCCGTGTTCGGCACGGCGCTGGAAATGAGCGCGACGCTCGGAGTGGACCAGGACCAGCGGGATAAGAGGCACCACATCCTTTCCCATCTGAGCAAATACGCCACCCGCGAGGTGGCTGGCAAGACCATCTTCCGCTACACGGAAACCGGCACCGAATATTGGAAGGGCAACACCCTCGGCATCCAGCATATCTATCCGGCCAAACCCGGCATCGAGAAAGTCGCGACCATCCCAAATACGGTGAACCTGATGAAATTATGGGACGGACAAATAATCACGCTCGAGTCCTGAGTTCGCCAAGTGGATCGGGGGTCGTGGATCGAAGATGAGGAGGAGCGGGCGTGCTCCCAGATCCCCGATCATGATCCTCGATCTCCCTTCCCTTCGGCGCGGTCGGAGGTTTCGTTTCGTGCCCTGCAAGTGGCGGCCTAGGCAGGGAGCGTTTTCCGCACGACTCGGCGGGCCGACTCTCCGGTCCCAACCGACGGGGCTCACGAATGCAACTCGCGCAGGATGGAATTCAAGCCGCGCAGACGGTAACATCGGCACGCCTTGCGGATCGGGGCCAGATCGACCTCGGGATTCCGGCGGAGCAGTTCGACAATGTCCGCCCTGGACTTGCTTCCGCCCGCGTACAACTTGAGGGCCACAAGTTGGGGGAGCGGGACGATGCGCAGCTTGCTGCCGGAATTGACCCGCACATCGTCGCCCGCGAGGACATCCCGAATCGCGCCCGGAAAACGATCCCCGAAACTAACGACCTGCACCAAGCCAAACGGACCGGAGACGTCGATGACTCCGCCGCGCGGATCGTCACCATCCGGTTCCCTCAGTTCAGCCGCGAATCCTTCCTCGCGCAGGGCCGCCACGAGCATTCGCATGGCCGGCAAGTCCGCGTCCACTCCCAGATCGATATCCTCGGTGTGGCGAACGTAGCGGTAAGCGGCCAGTGCCACCGCCCCGATGACCACGGCCGGGACGCCATGTCTTTCTAGCAAACCGGCGACCCGCTCCGCCGCCTGCAGGTTGGCTTCGGGATCGAACATCGCCTAGTTCTGCTTGCTGACCGGATGGAGCCACGAGAACCGCTGGCGCATGGAAAGCGCCGCCTTGATGCGCTCCTCGACGGTCATCTTTCGGACCCGCTCGATTTCCGCACGCAATGCCGCGTCCGCGCACCCGCTGCGGCGGGGCCGATGTCGTGGTGGTTCTGCTTGCTTCATCGCTCCAGTATGTTCGACCACCCGGCGCTCGGCAAGCCCGGATCATCAGGTTTGGCTTTTCCGCTGAAAATTTGCTTTGGGTTACCCACTCACCTTCCTCACCACTTGTATATCACCGGCCTCGCCGCTGATTCCTCTTGGGGACCCCACAGCGCCCCGCGTGGGGTTTTCAGCGCCCCCGCTGAAAACAGGGGTCGCTTCAGGTTGGCGAAATCTTTCCCGCCGGACCCGCGCGTTTTCGCTTGGCGCAGGTGGGAATTACCAGCCAAACTTGCCGCATGCCCGCCGGTGCCGAAGCTGACCCCCGATTCGGTGAGTTCCTGTTTTCTCAAGCGCGGAAGGCCGGGCTATTTTGCGGCCGGCTACCCAAGCCGGAAGCCGGCGCGACGCCAACCAAACCATAACATCATCATGCCACGCCAATACGTCTGGGTGCATACCGACATCCCGCCCAAATGCAAACTGTCCAAATGGGAGAAGCAAAGCCTGCAAGCTCAGGCCGACCGCTTTGTCGCCGAGTTCTATAAAGCCGCCATCGTCCCGCCCCCCGACGACCCTCGCTTCAATTACATCGTGGACTACTCGACCAAGTGGCACGGGGCGTATCTCCAGTTCATCGCCAAGTATGCCTGCCCCGGCCCGAACGCGCTCGCGCCGTCTTTCGAGATCGCCTTCGCCCGGCTTGGTTTCTTCAGCCGCGACCGCTGGAACATCTGGGCCCGCCGACACAACGACCAATGGATCGTTCTCGGCAGTCGCCTGACCCTGCCGGAGTGCTTCGAGGAAATGCGGACCAACCCGTGGTTCCAACTCTGAGCACCGCATTCGTCTCACTTCGACGTTGGATCCAACCCATCGAAATCATGAAACGGGGTGCCCGCAAATCGAGTCGAAGTGACTTATCCCACGCAGTCCTGCTCTTTCGTCCCGACTTGGAAAGAGGCGCAGGTGAGGAGCGCCATGGCAGCGCAGGCGACGTAGGCCCAGCGGGGCTGCGCGAGGAGCGGCTGGTGGAGGCGCTCCAGCCACATTCTCCCGCAGGGATTGCAGTTCGGCTTCGGTGATCATGGTTTGATGGTGCGTTGGAGGTGATCGAGGTTCGGCCTGACGTCCTGGCCGGCTTCATGCTCGTCCTTGAGTTGCATCCGGCGGGCGGACCAGAACTCGATTTCCTGGGTGAGCCGCTTGTGGACGGCAGCCAAGGTCTTGGCCACCTGGGCGGGACGGCCACAAGCCACTGCCACTGGACAAGGGCGCCTTCCTAGCCAATGGTTGCGGGTCGCCGCGAACGCGCCCTCCAATCCGTCTCCCTAACAACACTCATGCCCGAACTGCCAGAAGTCGAAACCACCCGCCGGGGAATCGAACCGCATGTGACCGGGGCCACCGTGCGCGAGGTGATCGTGCGGCGGGGGGATCTGCGGCAGGCGGTTTCGGCGAGCCTCGGCGGGATCGCGGGGATGAAACTCACCGGCGTGCGGCGGCGGGCGAAGTATCTGCTGTTAGGAATCGCGGATGGTTCCACGGTGTTGATTCATCTGGGGATGTCCGGCAGCCTGCGGGTGGTCGCGCCGGGCGCGGACTGGAAAAAGCACGACCATCTCGGCATCACCTTGAACCAGCGTCGTCAGCTTCGTTTTCACGATCCGCGGCGCTTTGGCCTGGTGCTGCATCTAACGGAAGAGGAGCCGTTCTTGCATCCCCTGTTGCGGGATCTTGGCCCGGAACCCCTGGCAGCGGACTTCACCGCACGCCACCTCAAGAGCGCCTGTGCCAGGCGCTCCATCGCGATCAAGCTCGTCATCATGGACAACCTGGTGGTGGTGGGGGTCGGCAACATCTATGCCTCCGAGGCCTTGTTCCGGGCGGGCATCCGGCCGCTCAGCGTGGCGCGGCGGCTGTCGCTGCCGCGCTTGGCCAAGCTGGTGGCCGCGATTCGCGCTGTTCTAGCCGAAGCGATCGCGTCGGGTGGGACCACCTTGCGGGATTTCCTCCAGTCCGATGGCGCGCCCGGATACTTCAAGCAACGCCTGAATGTTTACGACCGCAAAGGCGAGCCCTGCCACGTCTGCGGCACGCCGATCCGGCATGCGGTGTTAGGCCAGCGTGCCACGTATTGGTGTCCGCAGTGCCAGCGCTAGGTGCTGGCTTGTCACCGCAGGCACCGCAATCGCTCATTGGCCTCAACGGGATCGAAAGCGCCCGGAGCAAAATCCTTGCCGAACCATTGAACAAAGTAATCGTGTGCTTCCGCCTGGGGGTCTTGCAGGGTCCGCAAGGCCTGGTAATAGCCACCAGTCCCTCCGATATCATCGGGCGGACAAGCGTTCTCGCCGCCCAGGCAATGGGGCAACCGCAGGTCTGCAGCCACCTCCTGGACCTTGGAAATTCGCACGTCGTGCCACCAATTATCCCCGAAGTCATAGATATAGGACAGCTCCTCGCCCGGGGTCAAATCATGCAGCAACTTTGCATGCTCCATCCCATCATCCCGTGAATGGCTCCACTCTTGCTTGGCATAGTAGGATTTGCCGGCATGGGCAAAGCGATGCAGATGGTCGCCATCCCATGGCATGACGGCTTGAATGACGCGATGCAAATCCAACAGGCTGTAACGTCCGGGAACCAGCACCTCCCGCCATACCTCCGGATCGGTGCCGCACAAGGAGACGCGCACGCGCAGCGGTTCCGCCAGCAGGACTGCGCGCCTGGCCATGATGACGGCCTCATTGCCACAGCATTTCTTGAACTTTTTTCCACTGCCACAGGGACAGGGTTCGTTCCGTCCGGTAACGGGAACGGTCACCCTGATCGGGGTGAGGGGGTAGCGGGGCATTGGCGGAGGGACGAAATGCGGCGACGTGCGCTGCCGGGGCGGGGCAAAGCAATGCCAGTCTCGCATTTCCGAGATGGCATCCTCAATCAGGCGGCAATTGGCATTCCAATTCAAATCCCCGCCATCCCGGGCGGAGTTCTCGATATTCTTCAAGGATTCATAGGATGGGTCACACAGATCCTCGGCGTAGGCGCGCCGCACCTGGGGGAGCAGCTTGACCAGCCCCAAATCCCCGGCCACTGTGGCGATTCGATCCCACACCAGACTCGGCGTGCGTTCGAGTTGGTGTTCCAACAGTTCCCCGAAGTATTGCTCCAAATCGTCAACAGCAATCCGGCCGCTTGACAGCAGCGTCAGATAGGCGTCGATCGCCGCCATGCTGCGGACATCCTCGTCCGCCTTGGGGTTCTCGAGCAAGTCCCGGAGGAGTGGTTCGTTCCCATCATAGACGGACGCCAGCAGGTTGCCCATGTTGTCGGTGAGGAAATCAGACCAAATCTCGTTGAATTGAGCCGTAGGATGTTGGAGCAGTGCGAGGAGCAACGGGAAGGCCCGGGGTTCGCGGAATTGGGCCAGCAAATACGTGGCATACGTGGGCAGCAACACATTGTCGCCTTCGATGAACTCATCAGGAGTGTCGAAGCAGGCCTCCAGCACGCCCAGCAAAGGGACAATCATCTCGTCCTTGCGCCGGACGATTTCTTTCATCGTCGCATGCGGGAAAGGGCAGTCGTCGTGGTATGCCAAGGCGGCGAGGAGGTCATCAGGAGTGGCGGACATCGGCGGAATTCGAGCAGGTCTTGCCGCGAATGCCAAGCCAAACCGCAGGTGAGAACCCGGCACCATGCCGAATTTTTTTCACGGTAAACCGCGCGGTCCTATCCTGCTGACTGGAGAGCAATAAGGCTCTGAGCCCCCCCATTCTGGAACTTTTCTTCCATCATTTTGCCTTTTCATCATTTTGCCGTGATTCTTCAATCTTCACAGTGCTAACATAAAGATCCTGCGCCCGCCGCCGGTCCGGCAAAAAACCTCACCCTCACCCGCAAAAAACAACGGGGCCGGGAGCGCCACTGAACCTCTTTACAGGAGGAAACCGCGGAGACCGATGCCGCCGCTACTTTCTCACGGATTTGAAATCTGCCGATGGCAGCGGGGGTAAGCCTAGCTCTTTCAGGAATTCGTTGTGTTTCCTCGTGGTCGTCAAGATCGTGTTCTCGATCTCCACCAACTCGCCATGAGTCGCCGCCAGGTCGATCGCCTCCTCGCCCACGGCGGTGCTGATGTAGCGGGAGATGTTCAGGTTGAAGTCGTTCTTCGCGATCTCCTCCATCTCCACCCGGCGGGAGTAGCGGGGCTCTTCTTTGCGGAACTGGTAGGTGGCGATGATCTTGGCGATGTGCGCTTCCGTCAGTTGGTTCTGGCGTTTGCCTTTCACGAAGTGCTCGGCTGCGTTGATGAAGAGCACGTCGTCGGGCTTCTTGCATTTCTTGAGCACGAGGATGCAGACGGGGATGCCGGTGGAGTAGAAGAGGTTCGCGGGCAGGCCGATGACGGTGTCGATGTGGCCGTCCTTGAGCAGTTTGGTGCGGATGCGTTCCTCGGCACCGCCACGGAAGAGCACGCCATGCGGCAGGATGATGGCCATCACGCCTTCGTCCTTGAGGAAGTGGAAGCCGTGGAGGAGGAAGGCGAAGTCGGCGGCGGACTTGGGGGCGAGGCCGTGGTTCTTGAAGCGCACGTCATCGCCCATGGCGTCGGTGGGTTCCCAGCGGTAGCTGAACGGCGGATTGGCGACGATGGCGTCGAAGCTGGGCTTCTTGGCTGGGTTCAGCTCCCGCAGCATGTCCCACTCGTTGGTCAGGGTGTCGCCATGGAAGATTTCGAACTCCGTGTCTTTCACCCCGTGCAGCAGCATGTTCATGCGGGCCAGGTTGTAGGTGGTGATGTTCTTTTCCTGGCCGTGGATCTTGCCGATGCCACGCGGCCCCATGCGTTTGCGCACGTTCAGCAGCAGGGAGCCGGAGCCGCAGGCGAAGTCGAGCACGCTTTCCAGGCGCTTCTTCGGGCCGGTTTTCGGTTCCTGGCTGTCGAGCGTGACGATGGTGGAAAGGATGTCGGAAATCTGCTGCGGGGTGTAGAACTCGCCCGCCTTTTTGCCGGACCCGGCGGCGAACTGGCCGATCAGGTATTCGTAGGCATCGCCCAGCGCATCGATGTTTGTGGAAAACTCGTTTAGTCCCTCGGCGATCTTTTGGATGATGGTGCAGAGCTTGGCGTTGCGGTCGGAGTAGGTGCGGCCGAGCTTGTCGGAGCCGAGATTGATCTCGGAGAACAGGCCGTTGAAGGTACTTTCGAAGGATTCGGTCTCGATGTATTTGAAGCCGTCTTGCAGCGTGCGGAGCAGTTCGCCGTCTTGCATGCGCGCCATCTCGGCGATGCTGTTCCAGAGGTGGTGCGGTTTGATCACATAATGCACCTTGCGGCGCATCTGCTTTTCAAACGCGGGAACATCATCGAGGTTCCCCTCATACCAGAAGGCCAAAGGGGCGCGGCGGTCGTTGGCATCTGCTTGCGGGTAATCCTTGCCCAGTTCCTTCTTCGCGGCCGTCTCGTAGTTGTCCGAGAGGTAGCGCAGGAACAGGAACGACAGCATGTAGTCGCGGAAGTCATCCGCGTTCATCGCCCCACGCAGTTGGTCGGCGATGCCCCAGAGGGTGGAGCCCAGTTTCTTTTGGTTGGTGTCGGTCATGGGGAATCGGGGGTTGCGAACAAAACCCTAATTGAAGTTGCGGTTTTTTGAAAGCCGGGGTAGGCTCCCCGTGTCGGAAGGTGAAATTCGGCTCCATGCCGTGTGATTGTCGGTTCGCCGCTCAATCCTCTACCTTCCGATTTTTTATGCCCTGGGCGTTCGTCTGTCTTCATGGTTTGAGTTAGTCCCAGACATAACGTTCGTCGTATTCGATGCCGTATTTCTGGAGGAAGGCGCGGTATTCGTCCTGAAACGTCCGCGTGCGGTGATGCTCTTCCTGGGTGTCGATGTAGTGGAGCAGCGTCTCCTTCTGGCTCATGCCCACGGAGAAGGCTCCGTATCCGAGTTGCCAGTAGAAGTCTTTGAAGGCCGGGTCTTGGGCCTTCAGCCATTTGCTGGAGGCGGTTTTGACCTCTTTCACCAGGTCCGCCACGGACAAGGTGCGGGAAAGTCGCACCGCTAGATGCACATGATCGGCCACACCGCCGACGCGATAGGCTTCACAATCCATTTGGCGCACGGCACCAGCGAGAAAGGCATGCGCCTTTTCCAGGATGCCGGGTTCCAGCCATGGATGGCGGTCCTTGGTGCTCCAGATCAGATGGATAAGGATGTTGGATAGAGATTGCGGCATGAGGATTCAATCAGCGCGGGTTGATGCTCCAACGGAGCAATGCATACCAGCCCAGGGAGCAACCCTGGGAACGGAGATGCCGAAACCCAAGCGTTCTGAAGGAACGCCGCATAGGGGTTGTTCGGACACACGTCCGCCATCCGCCGATATGCGGCGTTCCTTCAGAACGCGGGGATCGGGGGCATTGCATACCCAGAGCGATGCTCTGGGCTGGTATGCCTTGCCCCGTTGGGGCAAACGGATGTCGGCGCTCATGCCTCCACCTCCTCCGGGGATGGGAAAAGCTGCTGCATCAGGGCTTTCTTGTGGGTCTTGAGGACTTCGAGCTTTTGGGTTTGCGCGGTGATGAGGTCGTCGAGGGCGGTGAGGCAGGCGGCGATGCGTTGTTGTTCGGGCGGCTTCGGAACGAAGAACTCGTATTTCAACAGTTGGCCTCCGTTGATCGAATTAATTGTAGCACCGAGATCTCCCGCGACTTGCTTCTGGTATTTGTCGGATTGGAAAAGCTGAAAAACGAAGCTGGGCGTTTTGGCGCGGAAAACTGTCATGAACGCGCCGTGCGTGCATAACGGCATTCCTTCTGGGATGAGAGCACACTTTCCAATCAACGCTTTTGAGCCGTTTCGGACGCAAATCAGTATGTCGTTGGGCTGAGAAAGATTCGCCCCTTTGATGGATGGGTCCACATAGACGCAATCATCTAGCGCAATTTCGCCCTGTTGAACGTTCGATGACCGCAATACCAAAAGACCAGATTCACGCACATCATCTGGGCTATAAGTCAGTCCGGAAACAAGTTCACCCAAGCGACCCAAGCGAGTCATATCCCACTCCCCGGCGTTATGGAATTCGGGGAAGCGGAGGCGGGGTTGGGTTTCGCCTTCGCGGGGGAAAAGCTGCTGCATCAGCCCTTTCTTATGGGTCTTGAGCGCGTCCAGTTTCCGCGCTTGCGCGGCGATCAGATCGTCCACCGAACTCAGACACTCGGCGATTTTTTGTTGTTCGGGGGTGGATGGGTAGAGCGTGGGATACTCCTTCATCGAGCCGATATCGCCTCGTGGCATCTTCACACCCTTTGCCCCTGTCATCACATAGTCGATGAAGGCATCATTCTTGAGCAGGCAGGAGAAGTATTTCGGGAGTAATCGGTGCTTCGCTCTGATGACAATGACATCGTTCGATGCGCCGCCTTCTTTGTCTGCGACCCAAACCTTCTTCAAATAGGGCCGAATGTTGGAGACCAAGGTGTCATTCGGTCTGTATTGAGTGACCGATCCTGCGGTTGGAAGCTTTGAAGCGCGTGTGACTCCTCCATAGTCTGGGAGGATATTTTCAGTGCTGACGTAGCTTGCTAACGCAACTCGTTCGACAGGGACTTTTTCGTTCACGAAATCCGCCACCTTGCCGAGTTCGTCTGAATTCCACCCGTCCGACTCTCGGAACTCCGGAAACCGCAGCTTGGGCACCAACGCGGGTTTGCCGTCTTCCTTCGCGGCGGTGGTTTTCGTCCTGGCCTTCATGGGTGATGGACGGTGCTTCCCCGCCTGATGCGGCGTCCCTTCAGGACGCGGGAATGGGTGGGCGCGGGTTTCCCAGGGCGTTGCCCTGGGCTGGTATGCGGCCGCCCCGTTGGGGCTGGAAGAAGTGCTCCAACGGAGCACTGCATACCAGCCCGGGGTGAAACCCTGGGAAAGGGTTTGCCGTCTTCCTTCGTGGCGGTGGTTTTCGTCTTATGGATCATCTGCGCGGGGAATGGGGCGCCCCTTCAGGGCTTGGAAATGTGGGGGTGACGGTGATCCCAGGGCGTTGCCCTGGGCTGGTATGCTTCGCCCCGTTGGGGCTGAAAACAGGGCCAAAGGCCCGACTCCATACCAGCCTGGGGCAACGCCCCAGGTCATGCGCGCAAAACAGATCCGAGGGCTGAAGGCCCGACCCATGCGGGGCGGTGATTTTCGTTTTTTGGATCATCATTTCAGCCGTCTGAGGTTGGTATCCGCCAGCAGGGTGCGCATCTGGGTGATGGCGATTTCGTTAAGTTTGAGGAGGCGTTCGGGAGCCGGGAGTCCTTGGCGGATGAGCACGGAGTTGAGGCTTTCGAGGTTGGTGAGGACGACGAGTTGCTCCAAGGGGGCGTGGTCGCGGAGATTGCCTTCGGCGTCGGGATGGGCGTCGCGCCATTGTTTCGCGGTCTGGCCGAAGAGGGCGACGTTGAGCAGATCGGCCTCGCAGGCGTAGGTGAGGCTGGCCTGGGCCTTGGTGACGGTGGGTGGAATGAGCGTTTCTTTGATGGCGTCGGTGTGGATGCGGTAGTTGATCTTGGCGAGGGTGCGCTGGAGGTTCCACTCCAGCTTGAGGCGCTCGTTTTCCTCGTCCTTGAGGCGCTGGAACTCGACAATCAGGTAAAGTTTGAACTCGGATGAAATCCATGAGGCGAATTCGAAGGCGATGTCTCGATGCGCGAAGGTTCCGCCGTAACGGCCTGATTTTGAGGTGATGCCTATCGCTTGGGTGCTCTCGATCCACCGCTGGGGAGATAGGACGAAGTAGTTGCTCCCGGCCTCATTTCTAAACCTCTCGAATTCGAGAGGTTTAAAATCCGGGTTGCAAAGTTTCTCCCAAAGTCCAAGGAACTCGATGGTGCCGCGGCTGCGCATCCAGTTGTTGATGACCGCGAATGGTTCCTGGGAATTGCGATACCGGGCAATGTCGGTGAGCGAAATGAAATCCGATGCCCCATGCGTGACAACGGCGATGGCCGTTCCCTGAACTTCGATGCTGGCGCGTTTGGCTTTACTCATGGGTTCTGGGAATGGGTCGCCCCTTCAGGGCTTGATGACGTGGGGGCCATAGACCCAGGGCGCTGCCCTGGGCTGGTATGTTTCGCCCCTTTGGGGCTGGAAGACCGCCTCGATAAACCATTTTCCCAAGGCCGGGAATATGGTCCGGAGCCGGTTTCGACCATTTTGTTGACGTCAACAAAATGGTCTGCCGTGCGGTGGCCGGAGACTTCGCAGGCGGTTTTGGCCTTGGAAATGGCGGTCTGGTGGAAGTTCCGCCACTCGGCGTAGCCGAGGAGCTGTTGGAGGTCGCGGGCAAGCCAGTATTCCACGCCGTTCTCGGTCTGCTGGGCGTGCCCCTCGAAGGTTGCGGTGAGTTGGTGGACGAGGTTGGTTTCCATGAGTTTTCGAGTCGTTTAAGATTCGTAAGCGGAAAGTCCTGAGATGTCGCGGCCTTGGGCACGCTTGGTGAGGTAGGGGGTGCAATCCTCCATGAGGGCGAGTTCGGCCTGGGTGCGGGCTTTCCAGCCGAGGTCGAGCGGGGCCATGAGGTCGCTGAGCTGCTCGCCATCGAAGATCATGCGGTCGAGGATGCCGTCCACGAAGGTTTGCAGGGCGGCGGTGGCGAGGTGGCAGTAGGTCGGCTTCATGTGTTCGTCTCGTTAGATGCGTCAAAAGCGGAATCCGAAAAGTCCACCGTCTTCGCGCGCATCGGTGAGAACCACGGGCAAAACGTAGTTTTTGAGGTCAAACCCATCGATTCGCTCTTTGAAGGCATCGTCCTCGTTCATCGTGACGATGTATTGAAAGCCCAGCTGGCTTGCCGTTTCTGCTCCAACTTTGAGGGCGCTAACCACTTGTCTGCCATCGACGCCGTCGAAGAGGTGGCTGTCGTGGATAAGGAAACCCGGGCCGATACCCCGTTTCGCGCAAAGCCTCATGAGCATCATGTCGAAGCAGAAGATCTGCATGTTTTTGATGCCTTTGCTGCGTGAGCCCTGCATGGGGAATTGAAAGATGGGTCCGTTGGCCGTTTCTTCCACCGTCATGCTACCGGCGGACTCGTAGAGTCGCTTCGAGGTTTCCTCAAAAGCGAGGATGGCCTCGGACACTCGCTCTTTTTGCTCGGCGAAATCCCGCCGTAAGCGCAAGGTCAGGCGGTTTCTCTCAATCTCCAATTCATTCTTGGTGCCTTCGAGTTGCTCTGCCGCCTCGAAGCGCTGGCGAAGAGTCTCCACTTCGGCTTCCTTTCGGGCGGCAGCGGCTTGAAGTTTGGAGAACTGGTCCAGCGCGCCGTGCGTCTTGAGCACGTTCATGATTTCCGCGCGGCGGCTGACTAAGCCTTGCTTCTCCTGCTCTCGTTGCTCAACCCGTAGCTTTGCGGTTTCCAATTCCTCAGCGAGGTAGTCACGACGATTGCGCACAACCGACTCGTGGAAACTTCGCACTTCGTCGTAGCGCTTGACCGCCAAGCCCGGAAGGGTAACTCCCGCTTCGGCGTAGATGCGCTCCAGTTCATCAAGCGGTGGCGGGGCTTCAGACGACGTTGCCTGCTCCAAGTCCCGGATCGCAGCGGTATCAATGACATTGCCATTGGATAGTTCATTGATTCGGCGGGTCAGTTTATCGGCCTCCGCTTCCATTTGCGCGTATTCTGGCAAGACCCGGAAGTCGGCCAAGTGCGCTTGCATCTCGTTGAGAGCGGCTTCGGACACAGTTACCTGCGTGCGCAGATCGGAGGCTTTGCCGATGATACTACCAAACGCCCCTGCTCCGACAGCTTTCTTGAGTTCGGCCAGTGTTTTTTCGCGGTCCCGAACCTTCTGCCAGTTACTTGCGATTTTCCAATCCAGCCCAAGCAGAAAAAGCAACGCGACCTGGTAGTCCCCAGTCTGTTGCATGGTTGCCTGCTTCTCAGGAGTGGTAAAGGCTCCGCTTAATTGTCGGCGAACAAAATAGGCAAATAGCGAACGAAAGGTGGGAGCATGGCCATCGCCTTCTGGAAGGGCGTGCAGTCCAAACATTCTCTCCCCAAGCAGCTCCACCCACTCCGAGTTCGAGATCTGTGTCTTGCCGTTCAGGAAATCGGCTCCTTCGACGTGAATCTTGGCCTTTTGATGGCCCGAGCGTTCGACTGCAACCGCTTCACCGCCCAGATCGAAGGACATCCCAAAGTTTTCTCGTTCAAGCGCAGGGGAGCGAAACAGCGAACCTTTTTCCGCATTCGATCCCGTGAGAAAGTGGATGGTTTCTACAAGGCTGGTTTTGCCTGCCCGATTGCGGGTCTGCTTGTCGGAGGCTCCTGACTCTTTTTGCGCCACGAGCACATTCAGGCCCGATTTGAAGGCAAGCTCCTTGAACGAAGTAAGACTGCTGAAAATGCTCTGGATCATGGCTTGGTGCGTTTAAGAAGGCCGTCATTCAGTTGAATCGTCCCCATGAGAAACAAGAGGTCGAGTGCTAGCACGAAAGCGTCGTAGCGGAGAGAATTGGGTGTGGTTGGGGACACCGAATCACGGGATAACTGTTCCCAGAGTGCGGAAACGGTGATCGGATGTTCCAGAGCAGGAAGTATCCTCGCGCCGACGGTAAGTAGCGCGCGGTCTTGGGCTAAATGTTTGGTGGGCAAAATCATGAGTTCACCTCCCTCGGTGCTTCATAGATGTCACAACGTTCGAAATAGTAGGCGATCACCGTTAGGACTGCCAGCTCATGCTCAGGCTTTCCTCTGTCTCGTCCCCCCGCCCAGACTTGAAGTTCCGCGAAGATACCGTTTGGCGTCTGTATTGAGCGCAGGCGCTGGTATTCGGCGCGGAATGCCTCCGCGATGCGTTCTCCGAGAGTTTCGTCGTGCCATTGCGCGAAAAATCGTTCAACAAGAGGGGCCTTGCCCATGCCGCTTTTAATCAAAGTGGCGACACTCGCGGACAAAGCGTTGGCTTCGATCTTGCCCATTGGGACGTCGCGAACCGCTGAGTCCGGAGGCGTGGGTCTTTGCCCAAGTGTCTCCAAGACCGGGCGGAGATCGGCAAATCCCAATGATGCCTTGGTCTCATCTGATGGTGCCGCACCTAACCAGGGAAAGAGATCATCGGTGGTGAGCTTGCGGAAAATGAGCCGGAATTCCTCCAAACTCCATGGCTCAAGCGTGATACCAGGGTTTGCCCTCTCGAAATCGAGTAACAGGGTCTGCACATGGGGTGGCAGTCCATCGGTAGCATTGTGGGCGAATACCCATTTGTCAAAATGCGCGCCCCAGTGAAGTTTGGCTCCCTCAAAATCTTCGGTGATCTTGGCGATGGCCTTCGTTGCTTCCATTTCATTCGGCGCATACACCTGAAACAAGCGCCGTTCCGATTTCAGGAATCCATCGTTTTTGCGGTCTCCGGCATTTCCCCAAGGACGGCAAGCCATGAAATCCGCCTTGTAGGCCAAGCCCATCAGCCGCTCAAACAGCCTCTGAAATTCGTTCCACTTTGCAGCACGAAACAAGTTCTCGAATCGGGATTCGTAATAGGCTTGGGTAAGGTTCATGATCGTCTTACTGCTCATACGCGCTGAGTCCTGAGATGTCGCGGCCTTGGGCGCGTTTGGTGAGGTAGGGGGTGCAATCCTCCATGAGGGCGAGTTCGGCATGGGTGCGGGCTTTCCAGCCGAGGTCGAGCGGGGCCATGAGGTCGCTGAGCTGCTCGCCATCGAAGATCATGCGGTCGAGGATGCCGTCCACGAAGGCTTGCAGAGAGGCGGTGACGAGGCTGTGCTTGGTGGCGATGGTGGCGAGTTCGGCGGCGTCCTTCTCCGCCTTGAAGCGGATGTAGCCCTCGCGGATGGCGGTTTCGCTCAGGCCCTCGCCCGCCTTGAGAGTGCCGATGTATTCGGCGATGTCGTCCCGCTCGTTCATGAACTTGGCATCGGCGCTGATGAGGCCGATGAGTTCCTCGCGGGTCATCTTCGACTTGCCCGGACCTTTGGCGGAGAAGCGGGCGATGAGGGCCATGATGTAGTCGTAATCAATGACCGCGGAGGCGAAGAGGACGAATTCGAAGTCGATCTCGTCGATGGGAGACGCGCCGGGCTGGGGCCCGGCGTTCCCGGGTTTGCCCTGCTGGTCTTTGAGCTTCTTGGCGGTTTCCAGATACTCGCCGCGGAAGCCGCGCAGGTTTTCCTCGGGCAGCACCTGCTCGATGGTGGCTTTGTTTTCCTCGGTGAGGTCGGTGTATTGGTCGAGCTGGGTCTTGAGCCGCTGGACTTCCTTGAAGCGGGTGATGAAGGCGGCCTTGGCGGCATCGCCCTTCAGGTTCGCCACGGCGGAGGGCGAGCAGTCGAGGCCCTGGGACTTCATGAACGTGTCCAACTGCTGCACGGCGGCATCCAGCTTCTGGATGACCACGGGGGCCTTGTCCACGAGCCAGATTTCCCGCGCCTGCTCGCCCGTCTTTTCCCCGGAGAAGAGGGCGATGGCGGCATCCACGGCGTCCTGCTGCTGGCGGAAGTCGAGGATGTTGCCGTAGGGCTTGGTGCCGTTGAGCACGCGGTTGGTGCGCGAGAAGGCTTGGATCAAGCCGTGGTGCTTGAGGTTCTTGTCCACGTAGAGCGTGTTCAGGAACTTGGAATCAAAACCGGTGAGCAGCATGTCCACCACGATGGTGATGTCGATCTTCTGCGCGGCGGGGTAGTCGGCATTCGGCCACTGCTGGTCTTTGATGCGCTTTTGCACATCCTGGTAATAGAGGTCGAAGAAGCCAATGGAGTGGTTCGTGCCGTAGCGGGCATTGTAGTCGGCGAGGATGGCCTTGAGCGCGGCTTTCTTGCCCTCGGGATCGACCTGATTGTCCTCCTGTTCCTGCGGCAGGTCTTCCTGGATCTGCCTCACATCCGGATCGCCCTCGGCGGGCGGGGAGAAGACGCAGGCGATGTTCAGCGGCTTGAAGTCGGGATCGGCGGCCTGTTTCTCCGCCTGCATCGTCTTGAACAGGGAGTGGTATTCGATGGCGTCATTGATGGACGCGGTGGCGAGGATGGCATTGAAGCGGCGTCCGCCGGTGGCGGCATCGTGCTTGGAGAGGATGGCCTCAATGACGGCGCGTTTGGCGATGGCCTCGCCGGGCTTGGGGGCTTTTTTGTCCTTCTCTTCCTTGGGCTTGAAGTAGTCGATGTGGAAACGCAGGACGTTCCCGTCCTCGATGGCGTGCGTGATGGTGTAGGCGTGGAGCTGCTTCTGGAAGAGGTCCGCCGTGGTGCGCATGGAGGCTTGGGTGTCCTCGATCTTCTGCAAGGAGGCATTGGCCTCAAAGATGGGCGTGCCGGTGAACCCGAAGAGCTGGGCCTTGGGGAAGAACTCTTTGATCGCCTTGTGGTTCTCGCCGAACTGCGAGCGGTGGCACTCGTCGAAGATGAAGACGATGCGTTTGTCCTTCAGCGCTGCGAGCTGCTCCTTGTAGGTGGCCTGGCCGTTTTTGGCACGCTGCTTGTTGCGCTTGCTGTTCTCATCCAGCGCGAGGCCGAGCTTCTGGATGGTGGTGACGATGACCTTGTCCGCATAGTCCTCGGAAAGAAGGCGGCGGACGAGGGCGGCGGTGTTGGTGTTTTCCTCCACGCAGCCTTCCTGGAAGCGGTTGAATTCCTCGCGCGTCTGGCGGTCGAGGTCCTTGCGGTCCACGACGAAGACGCATTTGTGGATGTGCTCGTTTTCCTTGAGCAGGGTGGCGGCCTTGAAGGAAGTGAGCGTCTTGCCGCTGCCGGTCGTGTGCCAGACGTAGCCGTTGCCGTTGTCATCATCGATGCACGTGACCATGTGCTGCACGGCATAGACCTGATAGGGCCGCATGATCATGAGCTTCTGCTCGCTGACAATGAGCACCATGTAGCGGCTGATGGTCCGGCCGAGATCGCATTTCTTCAGGAAGCGATCGGCGAACTCGTCGAGGTGGGTGATCTTGCGGTTGTCCTCGTCGGCGAATTCATAGACGGGCAGGAAGCGCTCTTCGGCATGGAAGGCGAAGTGGCGGGCGTTGTTGTTGGCGAAGTAGAAGGTGCGGTCGCGATTGCTGACAATGAAGAGCTGGAGGAAGCAAAGCAGTGTCCGGGTGTAGCCGTTGCCGGGGTCGTTCTTGTATTCGACGATCTGCTCCATGGCCCGGCGCGGGCTGACGCCGAGGGTCTTCAGCTCGATTTGCGCCACCGGCACGCCGTTGATGAGGATGATCACATCGTAGCGGTGGTGGCTGTTGGCCGTGTTGATGCGGAGCTGGTTGACGACCTCGTAGTGGTTCTTGCACCAGTCCTTGATGTTCACCAGGGTGTAATTCAGCGGCGTGCCGTCGTCGCGGGTGAAGGCATTGATGCCGCGCAGGGTCTTGGCGGCGGCGAAGACATCCGGGGTAACGATTTCGTCGAGCAAGCGGGCGAACTCGCCATCGGTGAGCCGGACGCGGTTGAGGGCCTCGAATTTTTCGCGGAAGTTCTGCTCCAGCGTGGTTCGGTCGGTGATGTCGGGGCGGTATTCGTATTTGAGGCCCTGGAGTTTGGCGATGAAGCCATATTCGATGCCGTCCTCCCGAAGCACCGAAGGCGGGGTGTCGGAAGTCAGGGTAGCGGTGGACTTGGCGGGCATGGGTGGCTGCGGACGAGAGCAAGTGAGGCAGCCCAACCGTGGAGCCACCGTCCACCGGAGGGTAATCTGACATCCCCGCCTAAGGCAACAGCAATCGCGGGGGAAAAGACCGGCCTCCGGCGCTGCCACAATTCACCTCGGGTAGTGTCAAAATTGGCCCCGGATGGCGGCATAATTCACCTTCGGTGACTTCCAAACCCGCCCGGCGGTGCCAGAATTCACCTTCAGTGGTGCCCTGATTCCCGTCAGGCACCGTTCCCATGGGATTCGGGGGCGTGCGGCGTTGGCTTTCCGAGTGCCAGCCATGGCAATTTCTTTGGGAATCCGAAAAATATCGATTGCGCTTTGATAGAATTTTGTCAAAAGCGGAGTCATCCGGTCCGCTTGATTGACCGGATATCAACCCGAATCCCATGCTATGAACTCGGGAACGACACCTCCGTCTCCAACCGCTTCCGCCGCGATCCTGAAATCTTCGCCAAATGGAAGACCGCCGCCCGCATCCACCGCGGCCCCCGCCCCACCCGGCAGGAACCCGCGCCTACCCCGGCCCCAGCCTCGGCTACGGCGGCTCATGCCTGAGCGGCAGTGACTTCCCTCGGAACCCCGCCCCGCAAGGGCGAGGTTTTTGCAACTCGACCCTCGCCAGGACCCGGTTTCCGACGATCTTCGGGCGGTTTTCGGACGATTTTCCGTGCGGGATCTGAGGGGAAACGATATTGGTGTATCCAGGATTCCTGGCCGGCCGGCAGCGGCCGGAGCATCACAATTACAGGCCGGACATCAATCTTAATATACGAAGTCCACAACGCAGAAATCGGCGCATTCTTGCTCAATTAATAGTCGCTTGCCAGTAAAAAAGCCCAGGCGTGAGAAAAACAAAGTGAGCTTTCCAAACTGAGACCGAGGGAGGCTGCTATACACCCTCTCCATTATGACAATGGTGGTACCGGTTCATATACCACGACATTTGCTGACTTCTCAACCACTCTTGCGGTACCTTGATCACCATCAACCTGGACGTGAACGTATGACAACCATGGCCGACCTCGCCCATTTGTATTCTTCTGACCTGTAACGAACACCGTCGAGCCACTGCCGACGATTTGTTTAATCACCTTTTCATCTGGAAGGACGTTATGCCATGGCGTAATAACAGCTATTGGAGATTGCGGTTGTTGATTGCAGAGAAAACCGCTCATGCTCCACATCCCAGCGCACGTGCCATTCTGTGAGCCGTGATGACTAACCTTTACAACACAAGGCCTCAACGACGAGGTAAATGCGTCTGGCAACGAGTTCCAATTCGACGCCTCTATATCTGATCCCAGAACCACCTGCGCATTCCCATATTGCAGGAGAAGTCCTATGCACGCAAGATTAGCTAGTGACTCATCAGAGGTCGCCTTGCCGCCAACTCTAATGCTGCTTACGACCTCTTTGGTAAATCTCATAAGCGAATCATCCCATGGGCTAAACGCGGTTATCTTAAGAACTGGATTCGTTGTTTGTGGAATAGGATAGAGTTGCTTAATTCGTGCGGATGTTCTCACAAGGGGGATGCCAAACTTCTGCTCCTGCCGCGCAATTTCGATAAACAAGCGCCTAACCGACTCTGCCCTGCTGCGTAATCTCCCTTCCCCTCCCCCGCATGCAGCCGCAAGTTTGTCGCAGAATACGATGTATGCGTCTGGTGTAAGACCACCCCACCACCATAACTGCGAAACGCTGCCCTCCAGCAATTCAAGCACCCAATACGCATTGTATATGTGGTCAAGATGAGGATGTGTGACACAGAGGAATTCAAGCTGGCTAATTTCAAGTTCTAGTAGCCAGTCATATACTGTCAGGCCGTAATTTGGTCCGTAACAGTCAATTACCCCCGCATGCAGCCTGCCCTCCTCCTCCCATCTGCAAATGATGGTTTCTCCATAGCCTGGGCCACAAATGAATAGATCAAGTATCATAGGACCTACCAAAGAGTTCTATCAAATTCTTGCGATATTCGTCAACACCTTGCGCATCTTGAAAGTCAACAGGCACAGGCGGTTCAAGTCTTTCCGCGAATGATATGAAGTCTGGGTGTGAGGGACCCCCATCGTTGACAATTGGACTATTTGGAATCCATATTCCGCACAAACTGCAGTCTTGATCGACTATACAACTAACACGTATTCTCGACCCGATGACAATTTTCAGCGTGGCGAACAGCCTTCGATCCAGATCTATAAGCATCCATCCGACACCTGGTTGATCGAAACTAAGAGTGTACTTGAATTCATCACTTTCTTCTACAGTCCCGATCACGTCTATGACCCGAGTGCCGTTGGATTGCATCGGTGATATCAATTCTTCCTTAATGGCCGCGCAAATCTCGTCCATCTGCTGAGGATAGATTGGTTTAATATAAAGAGGAAGACCCCTCTCTGTTACCGCATCTTCGTAGTGTCCGTAGACTGACACCATAAAGATTCTAGCAGATCTATTGACCTTCATGAGTTGGTCAGCAATTGCTAATCCACCTGGCTCCGATGACTTGTCAACTATATCCAAAACTCCTGCTGTGTATAACTTGGAATTCACAGCCATAATGGCTGCGTTCGGATTATCGTAAGTATCTGCATCTATACCACGATCCCGCAGGTTCTTGGCCAAAGCATCCCGAAGAATTGCATTATCGTCAAAAACGATAACTCTTGGTGTGTCGATTCTCATATATTATGTTTCTGAATTTTGTTCCTCGTCAGGAATGGCTATTTTGTTAACCGTCCCGGCAAAATTACAAGGGCCTCAGTAAGCCCATTAGAGCACGTTAGATTAATTCGTCCGTGGTATCGATCTTGTATTAACTTCCGGATCCCAAACAGGCCGATTCCACAGCTCCGTTGGCTGGCTGATGCCCTGTTTGGGTTGGCTAATTCCCTACTTAAGAATCCCGAGTATCCCAAGGTGAACAGTCTATTTCTGTCGTCTGCGGTTATTCCACACCCATTATCGATGACCCTGATTTGGACTTCATTACGACTTGCGACGTACGTTGCTTTAATCGCTATTCTGGGTGTCTCTGTGTTCTGAGTCGCTTTGATAGCATTACTGAGCAGGTTGTGAAGTGTAATTAGAAGTCCGCCTGAGGACATTCGAACCTCCACAGGTTCTATTTCGACAACCAAGGAGTCCGAGCTACAACCTTTACGACGCAGAAACCTCGCTGATAAGGAACGAGTTACCTGGTTGACTACAGGTTGTAGAGCACTAAATGTCTCCGAGTCTTGGGCGTTTTTGTCCAAGGTGTCAGCGAAGCCCCGATACGTGTCTAACGTATTGAGGCAGACCACAGTACCTTTCTCAAGGTCGGAAAATTTAGATCTTTCTGCTGCCGTCAGACGCCCAGGTTCTCTGTTGATTTGTTCTATGAGAGTGTAAAACGACGCGAGGATAGTCTTTGCTTCATGGAGTGTAATGTGCGTGATCTCGTTAGAGAATGTATTCTTGCTGGCTGCCAGGAAGTCGTCGATACTGTGCTCTCGAAAAGCCGTGATTTCAGAACTGGCGATTAGAGCAGAGAAGAAAAATGCTAGTGTGGAAATGGAATTTGTGAACTCACTGGTGAGGGTCAGTTGAGGGTCGGAACATTCGACGCAAAGGAAGAAACCGGGAACTTGTTTTTGGAAGGGGAGCACCCGAGTCAAAATCGGGCTGCCGTCGCGAGTTAGAAGCCGTTGTATGGACAAATCGTTGCACCAATCATCGGTGGCTCTTGGATGGAAAAGATCAGTCAGGGTCTTCGTCCACTTTGAGTGGTTATCGTCATCCGCTGGTTCCGTCCACTTTAGTTCGTACTCTAGGTCAGAGAGTGAGAGGCGCACAACGGCTGCCCGTGAAGCTCCCAAGCTTCTTGCGGATTCCAGCATGAGATGGAAAAGGTCAGTGATGCTTGAAGTTTGTTCGTCTAAGAATCCATCAAGGCTGTGAATTAGCTTGGCGAAGGTAGCATTTATACGTTCCCTCTCTCGCCGGCGCCAAGCGGCTGCTAATAGGTTGCTAAGGCTTGTCGCCAGTGCCTCTAGGTTATCAAGAGATTGCAGGTCGCCCTCTGTAAAGAGGTTGTCAATGTAGATTAACCCCACAAGGTGAGAGTCGATTGTGAGTGGTAACAATGCGAAAGGACCGGAACAACCGAACGGATTTGAGATAAATGGCTCGCTCATGCGGATTGGGAGCCGAATAGTTCCGCTCATCAAGACAACGCACCTTGTATCTACGCATCTTGCCAAATGCACATCGCTGAGCGGATCGAAGTACAGGGGCTCCAGTTCGGAACGCTTATAGACGATCTTAGGGCTTAGAGTGTCCGGGTGATCGAGAATTTCTTCGATGATAGAAGGGATATTTTGCACCGCCGCAAGATCGGCAGCGTTAAGGGGAGCAATGCCTAGTTGTGCACGAAACGTGCTGGTTTGCATGCCTCTTATGAACAAAAAGGCTCGGTTGTAAGCAAAGTTCTGTAGGACTGTGAGTATGCTAAGAATAACCAGGTAGTCCTGATCTGGGTTTTGCGTCCGGTCAAGGAGGCTTCGTGCTGCTAAGAGTGCTTCGTGCTGGCGTCTCTGGAGCTCAGCACCGCTGTGGAGTCTCGAGTTGGCAATGGACAGACCGGCATTACTGGCGACAATTCTGAGGTGCTTCTCGAATAGGGGCGTTAGACCCGGATCCATCGTACGAGGCAGGCTTGCGTGAATGATAGCCCGGACTTCGCCCGCCTTATCTCTGAGGGGGATGAAATAGATTGGGTCTGTGTACTCATACCTTGCTGCGGTCGGTGCATGGATTTTGAGAAAAATGGGGGACTCCTTATCCAACGGGTCAACGCGTACAATTTGCCGCTCCCAATAAACGTGCCAAAGAATGTCTTCATCTTCGGAACGTTTGAGTGACTGGAGCCGCCTTGTGTCCCCCACCAGCCCCTGTGGACAGTTTCCGGCGCAAATCTTGCCTTCGAACCAGACACCGTCGGTTCGGTGCATCAGGACAGCAAGCATGAGAAAGTCAAAGCGAAACAGGGAACTCATGATCTCCAGGGTCTTCAGAGCGACCTCGTGTGAGTCAAGACAACTGTGGAGATCCTCAATGGTTTCCAGTATTCGATTGGGGTCTTCGCGGTAAATTGGGAGCATTGAGTGGGGGATTTGCTTGGCGTTGATATTACCCGCCCACTGCGAACTGACAAGGAAAATTCTTCAAATTCTTGAAAAACACTAGCCATCTTCTGAAAGCCTCCCCCGGTTGGCCGTGAAAACTATCTGGGTTATTTTCTGTTGACAGATCACACTGGCTCACCGGCACTACAATATGGTTTATTCGCAGGGCGGCAATCATGGAATCGAACTCGAAATGCAGAAGCGGGGGTGGGTAGGGTGAGCCCATTGGGCCCGGCGGGCAGGGTGAGCGGCATGGGCGCGAAAATCTGCTCGCCTACCGGCATTTTCCACAGCACCGGCTGAACGACTCCGGTGCTGTGGAGGGTGCGCCATCACCGGCTGGAAGCCGGTGTCCGCGGCTGGAAGCCGCAACTACTGGTGGGCCTGTGCCGCCGCGATCAGATCCGTTAGGTGGCCGCCGCGGGCGGTGACCCATTGGCCCCTGCGGACGACCTGGGTGAAACCCAGCCCCTCGCCGGCGGCGGCGGTGAAGACATCCCAGGCCTGCGTCGCGAGAATCCCGGAAACAATCAGATCGCCGCCGCTGGCCACGGCCTTGGCAAGCACCGGCCAGGCCTGGATCAACACGGTGGAAAACAAATTGGCCACGACCACGGTGTAGCCCGCCTTGCGCGGTTTCCATTTCAGGACATCCTGCTGCTTCACGTCGATGCCGCCGGTGCCATTGCGCCCGACATTGCGGATGGCCACCTCGACGGCGAACGGATCGAAGTCACAGGCCAACGTCGGTCCCGAGCCGAGCTTGCGGGCGGCGATCGCCAACACGCCCGTGCCGGTGCCCAAATCCGCCATCGACCAGTGGGTCCCGCGGCGTGCCTTGGCCACATCGACGAGCAAGCGCAGGCAGGACGAGGTGGTCGCGTGGTCGCCGGTGCCAAAGGCCATCTCCGGCGGAATCATGATGATTTGCCGCTGCGGATGCCGCTGCCTGATGAGCGCCAGTTCCTTGGGCCGGACTTCCGGGGTGAGCAGCAAGGCATCACGCACTTTCACGGGACGCGGCGGTGCCACCGGCCTGGTCCACTCGGCGCTGGCCAGCATGCGGATGCTCCCACCAAACTGCCCCACAACTTTCTCCGCCGCCGTTTTCGACTCGCAGAACAGGCGCAGGCGAATGGATTTGCCGCCCTTGATGATCTCAATGACCAGATTCGGGTTGCCCGCAAAGCGTTCCTCCCAGGCATCCATCCATTTTGCACCGGAAAGTTTGGACCAGACGAACATGAGAAATGAAAAAAAATGGAGCGGGCGATGAGATTCGAACTCACGACATCCACCTTGGCAAGGTGGCGCTCTACCACTGAGCTACGCCCGCGTCGCTGAACGCGTGCGGAGGTTCTACAGCGATCCCGCCGACACGCAAGCCAAATTTCGAAAAAATTTTTCCGTGTGAATTTGTTGCCGCCGGGTATTGCTGTCGGCGTGCCATGTTTGACCGACTCGCCGAAATCATCGCCACCAAGCATTTGGAAGTCGCCGCCCTGCTGCCGCGGGCCGCACTCCTCCGTGCCGCCGCCCTGCTGCGCAACGACTTCCGCGGCTTCCGCAGTGCCCTGGACCGCGGCCCCGGCCGCCTCGGCGTGATCGCCGAAGTCAAGAAAGCCTCGCCCTCGGTCGGCCTGATCGACCCGAATTTCGACCCGCTCCGCCAAGCCGCCCGCTACTTTGAAGGCGGCGCCTCCTGCCTCTCCATCCTCACCGACGAAAAATTCTTTCAGGGCTCGCTCGGCTACCTGGCGAAAATCGCCGGGATGTCCCCGGTGCCGCTGTTGCGGAAGGATTTCACGATTCATGAGGTCCAGATTCACGAGGCGGTGATTGCGGGGGCTGACGCCGTCCTGCTCATCGTCGCCGCGCTGGACGACGCCACGCTGCGACGGCTTTACGATGAGGCCAAATCCTTCCAACTCGACGTGCTCGTGGAAGTCCACGACCTGGCGGAAATGGAGCGTGCCCTCGAACTCGGCGCCGACTTGATCGGCGTCAACAACCGCAATCTGAAAACCTTCGCGGTCGATCTGGCGACCACCGAGCGCCTCGCCGAAGAAGTGCCCGACGAGGTCCTGCTGGTTTCCGAGAGCGGCATCAAGTCCCCTGCCGATGCCCGCCGCGTGCTCGCCGCCGGGGCCAACGCCGTGCTCATCGGCGAAGCGCTCATGCGGGCGCTCGATCCGTCCCGCGAGATCGAGGCGTATCTGGCAATAGTTTCTCCTTGAGAATCACCGGACTTGGCGCAAACTCAGGGCATGTCAGACATTTCCACGCAACTTCAGGAGGACCTCAAAACCGCCATGCGGGCCAAGGACACCACCGCTCTCAATGCCTTGCGGGCCTTGAAAACGGCACTCACCAACGCCGCCATCGAAAAAGGCGGCTTGGGGACGGCCCTGGACCCCGGCGAAATCGTCGCGGTGGTTAGAAAACAGGTCAAACAGCGGCACGATTCGCTCGCCGCCTTCGCCGCCAACAACCGCCCCGAACTCGCCGCCACCGAGCAAGCCGAAATCACCGTGCTGGAACGCTACCTGCCCGCCGCCTTGACCGCCGGGGAACTCGAGCAACTGATTGCCGATGCCATCGCCGAAACCGGGGCCACCTCCAAGGCCGACCTCGGCAAGGTCATCAAGCTGGCCCAGGACAAGGCCGCCGGCCGCGCCGATGGCAAAACCCTCTCTCAAGCCGTGATGAAGAGACTGGCGTGATCGAAGATCGTGGCTAGCAGATTGCGGATAGAAGATCATCCACCATCCGCCATCCGCCATCCGCCATACGCCATCCGCCATCCCCCATCCCCTATCCACCATCCCATATCTTCCATCCACCATCCACCATCCCCCATCCCCCCATGAAAATTCCCGCTCCTCTGTTCATCCTGCTCGCCCTGCCCCACCTGATGGCCGACGAGGCACCGACCTTGAAACTCATCGCGGAGGTCAAGGGTTTTGCCAGTCCCGAGAGCATCGCCTGGGACGGCACCCACTACTATGTTTCCAACGTCGGCAAGGAACTCAAGCCCACCGCCAAAGACGGCGATGGCTTCATCAGCCGCATGGATGCCAAAGGCGACCACCTCGAACTCAATTTCATCGACAAACTCAACGCCCCCAAGGGGATGGTCGTGGTGGGGAAAACCCTGTATGTCTGCGATGTGGACGTTCTGTTAGGCTTCGACCTCGACAGCAAGGAGAAGACGGTGGAAATCTCCCTGGCCAAGGACGGCGTGCAACTCCTCAACGACGTCTGCGCCGCCAGCGCCGGCAAACTGCTGGTTTCCGCCACCGACAAGAACAAAGTGTATGTGGTCGATACGGAGCAGAAGACCTTCGCCGAGATCGGCTTTGACAAAGCTCCCAGCGGGCCTAACGGCTTGCTGTATGCCAAGGGTGACGATGGGGCCTATTTGATCCTGGTGGAGTGGGGCCGCGACAACCAACCCAATGGCAATCTGAAGGGCTACCGACTCGACAGAACCTTGCTCAAGGCAACCTACGAAGCCGCCCCGGAGGGCTTCCCCGTGAAGGACGGCTATCTGGACGGAATCGCGGTGCTTTGCGATGACCAAGGGGAACCGCAAAGCCTGCTGTATTCCGACTGGGTCGCCCTCAAGCCGGAAGGGAAGCTCTTTTGGGTCGGCATGGACGACCCGATCATCCGCACCGAGCTGACCATTCCCAAAGGACCGCCCGGCGGACCTGCGGATTTTTTCCTTGAGGCAAAAAGCGCCGTGCTCGCCCTGCCCTGCATGCTGGAGGGGCGCGTGCTGCTGTTGCAGTTGGCCCCGCACGAATAGCATGCCATGCGTCGCGCGGGCATGCCCAACCGGCGGTTTGCGACGCCAAATCAAGCCTTGCATCCGCAGGATTTTCCGCTTGGATGCTCGCCCCCGCAGGTTGCCACCGCCAGCCGGCCCCGCCCTCACATGAACCGCAGCTCCCTCACCCGCTTTGCCTGGATCTCGATTGCCGCGGCAGTCGTTACGATCGGGTTGAAAACCGCCGCCTACTATCTGACCGGGTCGGTGGGATTGTTGTCAGACGCGCTTGAATCGCTGGTGAATCTGGTGGGCGGCATCATGGCACTGGCGATGTTGACGATCGCGGCCCGGCCCGCCGATGAAGATCACGCTTATGGCCACAGCAAGGCGGAGTACTTTTCCAGCGGCGTGGAAGGCACGCTGATTCTGGTGGCGGCGCTGAGCATCGCCCTTGCGGCGGTGCCGCGCTTGTTTCAGCCGCAGGAACTCCAACGGGTGGGCGCGGGCCTGGCCGTCTCGGTGGTGTCAGCCATGGTCAACCTCGGGGTGGCCCTGCTGCTGCTGCGGGTGGGCAAAAAACACCACTCCATCACGTTGGAAGCCAATGCACACCACCTGCTTACCGATGTGTGGACGTCGGTAGGCGTGCTGGTCGGCGTGGGCGCGGTGGTTCTAACCCATTGGCTGTGGCTCGATCCGGTGGTGGCCCTGCTGGTGGCAGCCAACATCGTCTGGACCGGCACGCGCATCGTCTGGCGCTCGATCGCCGGCCTGATGGATCTGGTGCTGCCCCAGGAAGACCTGGCCACCGTCCGCCAGGTGCTGGAGACCTACAAGACCGCTGAGCTGCAATTCCACGCCTTGCGCACCCGCCAAGCCGGAGCGCGGAAGTTCGTGTCGATGCACGTCCTGGTTCCCGGCACCTGGACCGTTCAGCACGGCCATGAACTGTTGGAACGGATCGAGAAAGACCTCCGCGCGGCCCTGCCTAACAGCACCATCTTCACCCATCTGGAGTCACTCGACGACCCGGCCTCGTGGGACGATCAGGTCTTGGACCGGGCGTGAACCGGCAATCACGGCTCGGGCACGAGTTCCACCTTGCGGACGTTGACGGGCTTCCAGCCTTCCGCGACCGGGCGCAGGGTCAGGGTGATCTTGGTGTCCTTGGTCAGGTTGAGGTCACCGATCTTGCCAAGCTGGTAGGTCGCGTAATCCGCGGTTTGGGGCACGGAATAAGCCAGATTGCCCGCGCCCTGGATTTTCAGCACGGCACCTGCGGAGGTGGCGGCAGTCTCGATGCGCACGGCATACTTGGCCGCGCGGTCGGCACGCAGATCCCAGGAGACGGTGTCACCCGGATCGAACCAATAGCCGACGTTGAAGCCCTTGTCACTTTGCTCGGTCCTGATGCCCTTGCCGCTTAGCCGCGCATCCTCAGGCAGCAGGGTGATGATCCCATCCTTGCCGGCAACAATCACCAACCCGACGACCTCGGGTTTCCCCTCCACCTGTACCTTGATGGTGGAACAGACGGCATCCGGGGCGGTGGCAGGCAGCGTCAGCACCGGGCCGTTCTCCGATTTTTCAAGTGCCAGCGGCACCCCGCCGGCGAGCAGCTTGGCAGACTTGAGGTTGCTGGACAGGCCGGGGACCAGCAGTTTGCCATCGGCTGGCCAGTTGAGCACATGCAGATAGAGAATGCTGTCGGCGCCGGCGTCCTTGACGGTGCAGCGGCCCCACGGAAGTTTCGCGAAGGGGGTGCCACGAGTGCCGTAGATCGACTCGCCATTCACCTTCATCCAGGCCCCGACGCCTTGGAGCAGCTTGATGGATTCCGCGGGGATTTCGCCTGCGGCGGTCGGGCCCACATTGAGCAAATAGTTGCCGCCCTTGCTGGCGATATCCACGAGATTGGTGATGAGGGTGGACAGCGGTTTCCAGTTGTGGTCGTAACTCTTGAAGCCCCAGGTGTCATTCATGGTCATGCAGGTTTCCCAGTCCCGGCCGGGGAAGCCGGTGGCGGGGATCTGCTGTTCGGGCGTCTCGGTGTCGCCGGGGTAGCCGCCACCCAGCCGGTTGTTATGGATGATGCCGGGCTGCAGGGCGAGCAGCTTGGCCAGCTTTTGCGCCCGCGGCTGGGTCATGAGATGCGGCGTGTCCCACCACAGCACGTCCGGCTTGTAGTTTGTTAGAATCTCCGTGACTTGCGGGACGGCCACCGCATCGAGATACTGGTCGAAGCTGCCCTTTTGCGCGTCGTCCCAGCCCTCGCCGTCCGGCATCCCGGCCTTGGCGCCGCCCGGATTGTTCCAGTCCTGCGCCTGGGAGTAGTAGAGGCCGAATTTCAGCCCCTGCGCCCTGGCGGCGGTGGCCAGCGGGCCGATGAGGTCTTTTGCCCATGGGGTGGCGGCGACGATGTTCCACTTGCTTGCGGCGCTAGGGAACAAGGCGAAACCATCGTGGTGCTTGGAGGTGATGACCAGATAGCGCATGCCCGCCTCCTTCGCCACGGCCACCCATGCCGCCGGGTCGTATTTCGTCGGGTTGAACTGCTGCGCGAAGGCCTGATAATCGCGCACCGGGATTTTCCCGTTCCACATGATCCACTCGCCGATGTCGCCGATGGGTTTGTCCTGGTAGGTTCCGGCAGGGACGGCATAGACGCCCCAATGGATGAACATGCCGAACTTCGCCTCGCGCCACCAAGCCATGCGGGCGTCACGCTGCTGCGGGGTTTCGTTCGCATAAGGATCTCCTTCCAACGCCCACCCCGCTGGGGCAAACACCGTCAACATCGCCAGCGTCCCAAGAAGAAATTTGTTGCTCATGGCTCGCCATACGCGGGCACCGGGCGAATTGTTGCAGTTGCAGCAAAAACTCTTCCTCTGCCGCCACCGTTTCCTCCACGCCCTCCGCGCCGGCAAACACCTCAGCGAACACCGCCCCGCCGACCTCCTCTCCTGGCAACACTCCGGCTTCAACACCGATGGTGGGATCGCGCCGACATTCCTGTCGTCGGGTGGCAGGATCGCCCAGGAGCAGAGCTTTAGGCACGCACTCATGGCCCATGCTTCAGCAAGCACCACAGGAATGTGGTGGCTCCTCAACGCTCCCACATTACTCCTCGTTACGGATTTCACGGATCGGAAAATGGAAGGGGTGGGGGACACCCTATCCGTGATAGACCTGGCTTCCGTGGTCAACATCCAATGGATCTTCGAAGTACAGGACCTGGTAAATCACGGGCGGGCGGATTATTGCTTTATCTTCCGGTGGGATTGTGGTTCCAATTGGTGCGAGCCACCATGTCCGCCGAAAAGACCGCCATCACCCCGACCCGCGCCCAGGACTTTCCTGAATGGTACCAGCAAGTCATCAAGGCCGCCGACCTCGCCGAGAACTCGGAGACCCGCGGCTGCATGGTCATCAAGCCATGGGGCTACGGGATTTGGGAACTCATCCAACAACAGCTTGACCGCCGCTTCAAGGCCACCGGCCATCAGAATGCCTACTTCCCGCTGCTCATTCCACTGGCCTATCTGGAAAAGGAAGCGGAGCACGCGGAAGGCTTCGCCACGGAATGCGCGGTGGTCACCCATCACCGGCTGGAAGCCGTCAAGGACCCGGTCACGGGCAAGACCAAGCTGATTCCAACCGGCGAACTCGCCGAGCCGTTTGTGATCCGCCCGACCTCGGAGACCATCATCGGAGCGGCCTTTGCCCGCTGGATCGAGTCGTATCGGGATTTGCCGCTGCTCATCAACCAATGGGCCAACGTGATGCGCTGGGAAATGCGGCCGCGCCTGTTTCTCCGCACCGCCGAATTCCTCTGGCAAGAAGGCCACACCGCCCACGAAACCCGGGAGGAAGCCGTCGTCGAAACCCGCATGATCCACCGGCTCTATGAGAAATTCCTCCGCGATCACCTCGCCATCCCCGTCATCGCCGGGGAAAAGACCGAAAACGAACGCTTCCCCGGGGCGGCCATGACGCTCACCGTGGAAGCCATGGTGCAGGACACCAAAGCGATCCAGGCCGGCACCTCGCACTACCTCGCCCAGAATTTTTCCAAGGCTCAGAACATCTCGTTCACCGGGCGGGATGGCCAGGTCCAGCACGTCCATACGACCTCGTGGGGGGTGTCCACCCGGCTCATCGGCACGCTCATCATGGCGCACTCGGACGATGACGGGCTGATCCTGCCGCCGCGGGTCGCCACCCACCAGATCGTCATTCTTCCGATCACGCCGAAGGACGACAGCAAAGCCGCCGTGCTCGACGCCTGCCAGGCGCTGGCGGAAACCCTTCGCCATCAGACCTACTGCGACGAGCCGCTGCGCGTCCATGTGGACACCCGCGACCTGGGCGGCGGCGTCAAGAAATGGGAGTGGATCAAGAAGGGCGTGCCGAGCCGCATCGAAATCGGCCCGCGCGACATCGAGACGCGCAAGATCTGCGTCCAGCGCCGCGACCATCCGGTGGCTGACAAGAATTTCCCCACCAAGGATGACTTCATCCGCCGCGCCCACGAAGTGCTCGACGAAGTGCATCAGACCCTGCTCGCCCGGGCCACCCGCTTCCGCGATGCCAACATCATCCCCTGCACCGAGCTGGCGACGTTCCACGCCCACTGGGCGCAGGAAAAGCTCGGCTGGTTGTTCACCCCATGGGCGGGCAGCCGCGAGCAGGAAGAGGAACTTTCCAAGCAACACAAGATCACCATCCGCTGCCTCCCCGTGCCCGGCGCCTCCCTGCCGCAAGGTCTGGCGGAAGCCACCGGCGACAAGTGCTTCCTCACCGGCGAGACCACCGCCACCCGGGTCCTCTGGGGCCGGAGTTACTGATAGATCCATGAACACTAACAACCCCTATGCCCCACCCGCCATGCCGGCGGTTCCGCTCACGGACGACATCGCCCGTCATCTCCAAGGCCTCCAGTATCCGTTGACCCTGTCGTTCAAGATCCTCGCCCTGGCCAGTCAGGCGACGGTCGTCGATGCCGGCGGACGCGTGGTGCTCTACACCCGCCAGAAGATCCTCAAATTCCGCGAGCATGTGGAAATCTTCACCGACTCCACCAAGAGCACGCGCCTGGCCGACATCAGGGCCAACAAGGTGATCGATTGGTCCGCCCGCTACTTTTCCACCGATGCCACGGGCGGTGAAATCGGCAGCGTGGGCCGCCGCGGGTGGCGCTCGCTCTGGAAGGCTCACTACGAAACCTTCAATCCCGGTGACAACGTGCCGGACTTCGCCATCCGCGAGGAAAACGCGGGGGCCAAAGTGGCGGACGCGCTGCTTGGGGAAATCCCCATCCTTGGCATGTTCACCGGCTATTTTTTCCACCCGCGTTACCTTGCGACGCGCACTGACGGGCGCCCCGCCATGCGCCTGACCAAGCAGCCGGCGTTTTTTGAAGGTCGCTTCCGGATTGACCAACTCGGCGAGCTGACGCCGCGCGAGGAACTCAACCTGGTGCTCTCCTTCCTCATGCTGGTGCTGCTGGAACGCCGCCGCGGCTGAGCGCTACCGCACCTCGCGCCGGAAGACAGCCGTCCCGGCTGGCAGGGAAAACGGGCGTCCCGCCTGTTGGTTAGTTGCACTACCCGCCCATGAGTTCCAACGTCGCCATGCCAGCAGTCCGCACGGCTTGCGCGGAGCTGGCGGCACGGCCGGTGCTGCGGGCCTGCACGGAGGTTGCGGATGGCTGCCGATTCCGACTGCCCGGGCGCAGGCCCTCGAAGAATTTCCCGCCTAATGAGTTTCCTGTTGACATCGTTGTCCCACGAGGAACACTTTCTCCAAAACTTTCTCGCATGGCTGCACGAAATTCCATACCCATCCCTCTCCTGGCGCTTGTCACGTGGACTGCGCTCTCCACCGTCTTTGTCGGCACGGCGCCAGGTCAGGCTCCGGCTCCGGCACCAGCCCCGGCCCCGGCCCCGGCCCCGGCTCCGGCTCCGGCTCCGGCACCGGCACCAGCTCCGGCACCGGCACCAGCAACCCCGGCGCCGGCAGTCCCGGCGGTGCCCACCACCGTGGCGTCGCTGAACACGCTGTTGAATGAATCCGAAGCGGCGTTTGAGGCCAAGGAGTACCTGGTCGCCGCGCCGAAGATCGAGGAGTTGATCAAGGCCCTGGGGCCGAACTCAAACACGCCGTCCGAAGTGATGGAGATGCTCCATTTCAATGTCGGGCTGGCCTATTTTCTGGGTGAAAAGTTCGCCGAGGCGGAGGCGGCGTTCACCAAGTGCGTGACCAAGTTTCCGAAGGGCGAATACGCCAGCCGCTGTCACCTCGGGGTGGGGCGGGCCTGCATCGCCCAGGGCACCCCGGAAAAAAAGGAACAGGCGATCAAGTCCCTCAAGCTCGCCATGGCGGACCGCCGCTTCCGTTCCGAGGCCGGGCTTTCGCTCGGCCAGGTTTTCAATGATCTGGGCAAACGCGAGGAAGCCCTGGCGGTGTTTCGCAGTTTGATGGGCTCGGACATCCGCTCGCCCCAACAAACCACCGCGGCGGTCGAAGTCATCGGCCTGCTCGCCGACAGCGGCAATATCGACGACCTGGTGCGCTACCTCGACCGCCTGACCCACCAAGCCGGAGTCCGTGACGCCCTCGCCTGGTACACGAATCAGGTGATCGTCCGCGGCGATGAGGCCGTGAGCGCCCGCTCCTACGAAACGGCGCTCGCGATCTATCAGACCGTGCCGCCCCGCTCCCAGATCCTGGAGACCCAGAATCTGGCGCTCGACGCCCAGCGCAAGATTCTCAAGCTCCTCAATGACCGGGTCGCCAAGGAAAAGGACAAACCCCTCAACCAACGTTCCAACGCCGCCGAACTCGTTGGCAACCTCAAGCCCGCCATCGAGTTGTCAGAGACCGCCCTGGCTGCCATCGAGCAAAAAACGGATCTTGATGCCGCCCTGCTGATGCGCCGCGGGCGCTGTTACTACTATCTGGATCGTTTTGAGGAGGCGCTCGTCTGCTTCCGCACGCTGCGGGCCAAGTACGCCACCGCCGCCGATGCCAAGCCCGCCGCCTACGCCGAAATCATCATCATCAGCAAGCTCAAGAACATCCCGGAATTGCAGACCCTCTGCAACGCCTACATCCGCACTTATCCCGACGCCGAAAACGTCGAACAGGTCGCCACCCTGGCCGGCGAACTGATGGTGCAGGAACGCAAATGGGACGAGGTCGCCAAGTTCTATCAACGCCTCGAAACCCGCTTCCCGAAATCCGAGTCGTTGGATCGCTTCATCTTCTTCCAGGCCGTCGCCCACTTCCAGGATGCCGACTTTGCCGCCTCCACGCCCCTGCTGGAGAAATTCCTCAAGACCTATCCTAACAGCGAACTGGTGGAAACCGCCCTCTACTACGTGGCCATGGCGCATTTCCTCAGCAACGAGTACAAGCTCACCCTCGCCTCCTGCAATGACTACCTCACCAAGTTCCCCAATGGTCGCTATGCGGGAGATATGCGTTACCGCCTCTCGTTCATCGATTTCAACGACAAGGAGGAAAACCAGAACGACAAGATCATTCGTGACCTCGAAGGCTTCCTCAAGGAGCACCCGGACGATGCCGCCGCCGGCTCCATGCTCTGCCTCCTGGCCGATACCTACAAAAAGAAAAACGACGTGAACTCCGCGCTGGAAGCCCTCAAGAAGGCGATCTGGACCGACAGCCCGGACGACGTGATCCAATACGCGCTGGACTCCGCCACCGCGATTCTCCAGAGCAAGAAGGACTGGGCGGCGATCGCCGCGTTGCATGGCGAGTTCCTGAACCGCAAGCCCGAAAGCCAGTTGGCGCTGCTCTCCGCCACCTGGGTTGCGAAGATGAAAACCCGCGAAGGCAAAGGGGCGGAGGCCGCCGAGATCCTCGCCAATTCGCTCAAAGCCAAAATGGCCAACCCGGCCAACGAGCAAGTCGAATTCCTCCTCGACGAACTCGTCAAATCCCTCATGCCGCCGCGCAAGAAACCGGCTGAAATCGACGCGGACGCGGTCGACAAACAACTCGTCGAGGTGCTCAAGAAGGCAATCGGCGACGAGGACAACCCGACCGCCAACGCCCGGGTTTACTACGCCCGCGCCCGCCTCAGTCAGTTGCTGAAGCGGGCGGATCGCGCCGATCTCTACCTCAAGGGCATTGCCACCACCAACGCCGGGGATCCGTCGGTGCTGAGCCCCGCCCTGCTGGCGGTGTGCGGCGACATCCTGCTCAAAGGTGGCAATCTCGATGGGGCGCAAGCCATGTACCAGCGCCTGTCCGACCGCTACACGGACTCGATGTTCTCCGATGCGGGGCCGGTCGGGCTGGGGTTTGTGGCGCTGGCCCGCAAGCAGGCGAAGGAGGCGCTGAAGATTTTCGAGGACGTGCTGGCGAACAATCCCGGCACTTCCCGCTTCAAGGAAACCACCCTCGGCCAGTTGCAGGCGCTGGTGGAAACCGAGCAGTACGAACCGGCCGGCAAACTCGCGTTGGACATGGTGGGCGACAAGACCTTCCGCGGTGAGACCGTTGGCAAGGCCTATCTGCTGCTGGCCCAGATCTATCGCAAACAGGCCGCCACGGCCAGCCCCGGTGACGCCCTGGAACTGCTCAAGAAGGCCCATGGCACCTATCAGCGCGTCTATGTGGCCTATCAAAGCAGTCCGGACGTGTGCGCGGAAGCGTACTGGCAGGCCTATGAAACCGCCAAGGAACTCCACGAAGACGCGCTGGCCACCGAAACCTTGAAAACCCTCGCCAAACACCCGAAGCTGCAGAACACCCAGCGGGCCAAGGACGCGATCAAACAGAATCCATGAATCCCCGAGCCATCACCCACCCTGCCTTATCACGCCGCGCGATCATGGCGGCCGGCACCGGCTTGGCGCTTGCCCTCACCCAGGGCCAGGCGGCCGAGCCTCCCCAGATCGTCCTGCAAAACGGCCGTTCGGTCCCGCTCGCAGCGGTCACTCTGCAAGGCGACAAGTTCGTGATGAAGACCGCCGTCGAAGGCTTCGACGCCAAAGCGACCATTCCCCTGGCCATGGTCGATCATGTCTTCGGGGACAAGCCGGAGGGCACCAACCAAGCCATCGCGCTGCTGCTCACCGGCAAGGCCACCGAGGCCATCAAGCTGCTGGAGCCGATTCTCGCCGAGCACAAGGATACCGCCAAACTGCCGGGCAATTTCTGGCTGGAAGCCGCCCGCGCCCTGCTGGTGGCCAACTCCCTGGAAGGTGCCTTCACCGCCTGTGGCGTGCTCGGCAAGGACATTTCGGACGCCACTCCAGCGCAGGGCATCGATCCCTTCGTCACGCTCAGCAAGGCGCTGCTGATGCCATTCTCTGCCAAGGTGAGTGATCGCGAGGCCGCGCTGCGGGACCAGACCACGGACAACCTGCCGGCCGAGCTTTGCGCCTACGCCTGCTTTTTCCGCGGCGAGTTGCTCAGGAAAGACAAACGCGACGCGGCGGCCCTCGAAGCCTATCTGGCGGTCTCCTGCCTGTTTCCCGCCGGTGGCATGGTGTGCAACGGAGTCGCCCAGCTCCGCGCGGCGGAAATCCTCACCGCCCAGGGCCGCCGTGAAGAAGCCCTCGCCCTGGTGCATTCCGCCATCCGCAACACCAAGGACACCGCCGCCGCCGCCACGGCGACCAAACTTCTCGAAAGTATCAAATGACTCCAACCCCAGCCAGCCCCTCCCAACCATGAAAACTACCATCAAACTCGCCGTCTATGCGGCCCTGTTGTTCCTGCCCATGGCCGCCTTCGGCGCAGATGCCGCGCCTCCCGCCGAGATCAAGAAGACGTTTCTTGACGTCATCAAACAAGGCGGTTGGTGCATGTGGATCATCGGCGCCTTCTCCATCGCCACCGTCTGGCTCGCCATCGATCTCTGGCTCCGCACCAATCCCAAGAAAATGACTCCCCCGGCGGATGTGGTAACCGCCAAGGAAGCCTTCCTGGCGGGTGACTATGTGGGTGCCTATCAATTGATGAAAACCGCCCTCAGCCCGTTTGCCAATGTCGTTCAGGGGGCGCTCGGTTCGGTCGGTTATGGCAAGGACGCCACTGAGGAAGCGCTGCTCGCGGAAGTGGACAAGATCAACTCCAAGCTCCAGACCCGGATCAACTATCTCTCCGTAATCGGGGTTTGCAGCCCGATGGTGGGTTTGCTCGGCACGGTGTCCGGGATGATGGGCGCCTTCACCAGCCTCGGCACCTCGGGCATCGGCGATACCGCCGCCCTCGCCGGTCACATCGGGGAGGTGCTCGTGGCCACCGCCTCCGGTCTGTTCATCGCCATTCCGGCCTTCATGGGCTTCTACTTCCTGCGCAACAAGCTGCAATTCGCCGTCCATGGCCTCGAAGAGGAGGCGATGCGCCTGTTCCGCAACGCCCCGTATGACCTGCTGAAAGACGCCGATGTCGGCCAGGAGGAAACCTACGCGGCAGTCCCGATCTGGCTGCAAACCGAGCAAGCGGCAACCGCTGAATCGGTTTGAGCCGCCACCTGCAGGCAACCCTAACACACCACGACCATGGCAAGCGGCGGCGGCGGAACTGAAAGCGGCGAGCCGGAGTTTCAAATTGCTCCGATGATCGACGTGTTGCTGGTGTTGCTGATATTCTTCATGAGCATCACGACTGCGGAAATCCTCAAGGTGGACGCCTCCATCACCCTGCCGGTGTCGCCGAATGCGAAACCGCACGATGCGAAGATGACCAAGCTCGAGGTCGCCATCAACGTCCGTTGGGACGTCCAAACCAACAAGGCGGCCATTCTCGTGGAAGACAAGGAGTATCCGAACCCCGCCGATCTCCTCCCCTATCTCAAGGCCCGCAAGGAAGCCAACCCCAAACTCCGTGCCGTCATCCGCGGCGACAAGCTGCTGCCTGCCATCGAAATCCAGCGCGTCATGAACCTCGTCGGCGAGGGCGGCATCGCCGACATTGCCTTCTCTGCATCCAACAAATAAGCCGCCATGAGAAGCCGTCACCAACGCAAGGTATCGCCCGAGATCAACCTCGGTTTCCAGATCGCACCCATGGTTGATGTGGTGTTTGTCGTCATGCTCTTTTTCATGGTGCTGGCCGGTTCGGTCAAGGTTGAGAACGCCCACAACACCAAACTGCCGGGCACCGTCACCACCACCACCGACACCCCGATGCCGGACGAAATCGCCATCCGCATCGAGGATGATGGCCAGGTCTATCTCAATGAGGATCCGCTCGACACCCCGGACAACAAGTCATTGCCGGACCTGGCCAGCAATCTCTATCAACTCCGCAAGAGCAGCGATGCCTCAAAATCCGAAGTGCTGGTAACCATCTACGCTGCCGAACTCGCCAAGTACGAACGCATCATCGACACCCTCGACGCCCTCAGCCGTGCCAACGACGACCCCACCGGGACCTTCTGCGCCACGAAAATCACCAATGTGAGCTTCCAAGCCGGTGCGCCTGAATAGGTGCCGGAAGCATCCGCACAATTCCAGCCCTCCCCTTCGGTCATGGACCCATCGTTAGATTCCGCACCGTTTGCGCCGCCTGTTCCGAGGCGCAAATTGAGCTTTTGGGCCAGGCTTGGCGGTGGTTCCCTGACCTTTGCGCTCATCTTTCATCTGGTTCTGTTAGCCATCGGCGCGTTTTGGATTTTCCGGGTCACCCAAATGCCCGAGAAGAAAGTGGATTTCCTGCCAGCGGGTGGCAATGGCGGTGGCGAGCGTGGTGCGGAGTATCAGGTCAACCGCAAGAAGCAGCGGCAAATCACGCCCGCCACCAACGTCAAGCGCGTGTTTGCGGAGGGGGCCATGGCCACCTTCTCCATCCCTGAGCAGAGCGATGATTTCGGTCAGATGTCTTCGCTCAACTCGCTGACCAGCGGTGGCATGTCCGGCGGCCTGGGTGGCTCGGGCCTGGGCAAGGGTTTTGGCAAGGGCCTCGGCAATGGCCCCGGACTGGGCACCGGCGGCGGCCTGGGCAAGCTCTTCGGTCAGCTCCCCGACGCCATGCGCAAGCGCTGCACCAAGGAAGACCGACTCCAGCGCCTCGCCGAAAACGGCGGCACCCCCGCCTGTGAGGAGGCCGTGCTCAAGGGCTTGCGGTGGCTCAAGACCCATCAGAACCAGGACGGCTCCTGGGACGGCCCGAGCAAAGTCGCCATGACCGGCCTGGCGCTGCTGGCCTACTTCGGCCACTGCGAAACCCCGGTCTCCCCGGAATTCGGCGAGTCCTGCCTGCGGGGAATCACCTATCTCGTCAACGTCGGCGTGCAGACCGACGGCTGCCTGGCGGATGGAATCGAGCCAAACCGCGGCAATGGGAACGAGCGCACCAGTGAAGGCCGCAAACCGGTCAAGGTAACCCCCAATTGCTACGCGCACGCCATCGCCACCTACGCCCTGGGTGAAGCCACCACCTTCTGCAAGGAAATCAAACAGGAAGTCCCCTCGTTGCTGGAAGTCACCGAAAAGGCCGGCCAGTATATCATCGACAACCAACACCGGACGTCCGGCGGCTGGGATTATAACTATGACACCTACGGCCCACGTGGTGGCGACGTGTCGATCGTCGGCTGGCAACTGCAGGCCTTGAAAGCCTGCAGCCACACCGCCATCGAATACAAGGGCATGAACTCCTGCATCATCCGGGCCCTGGCCTACCTTGCCACCTGCCGGGCGCCCAACGGCGGCTACGGTTACGCCGGCCCCGGCAGCACCGACTCCTGCACCGGCATCGGCATGCTCTGCCATCAGATGTGGGGCAAGGGAAAAAGTGCGGATGTCCGCAAGGCCGCCGACTTCGTGCTCACTCACCTCCGCTTCGATTTCAAGAGAAACAGCAACCTCTACGCTCACTACTACCTGTCCCAGGCCATGATGCAACGCGGCGGCAACGACTGGCGGAAATACAATCGCTTGTTCCGCAATGAGTTGCTCAGGAACCAGGAGAAGAATGGCTCGTGGCTGCCGCCCACCGATGCCTATACCAAAGGTTCCCCGGTCTTCAGCACCGGTCTTTGCACCTTGATGTTGGAAGTTTACTACCGCTTTCTCAGCACCGATGAGGCGGCAGATGAGCGTCCCGGCATCTGATCCCAGTTTGAAGCAACCCTCACCCGACCACTCTCGCCGAACCTCACCCGCGTGTAATCCCGGAAAACCCCGCTTGTCACCACTCAACTCCAGCCCTATCCTCCCGTCATGGACCCCGCATACGATTCAGACCAAGTTCCATTCTCCACTCCGCAACGCAAGGCGGGCTTCTGGTCCCGGCTGGGTGGCGGCCCCCTAACCATTGCGATCATCCTCCACCTCATCGTGCTCATTTTCGGCGCGTTTTGGATTTTCCAGATCATTCGCGAGCCGGAGAAAAAGGTGGACTTCATGCCACCGGGTGGCGGTGGCGGCGAGCGCGGGGCCGAGCATAAGGTCCAAAACAAGAAACGCGCGCAAATCACCCCCAACACCAGCGTCAAGCGGGTGTTCGCGGAGGGCCAGCAATCGACATTCTCAATTCCCGAGCAAGCCGATACCTTCGGTGAAATGTCCTCGCTCAGTTCCCTCAGTGGCGGGGGCTCGACCGGCGGCCTGGGCGGCTCAGGGCTGGGCAAGGGCTTTGGCAAAGGCGTCGGCAATGGCACCGGGCTGGGCACCGGCGGCGGCATGGGCAAGCTCTTCGGCCTGATCCCCGACACCATGCGCAAGCGCTGTTCCAAGGAAGACCGCCTCCAGCGCCTCGCCGAAAACGGCGGCACCAAGGACTGTGAGGACGCGGTGCTCAAGGGCCTGCGGTGGCTCAAGACCAAACAAGCGGCGGACGGCTCATGGGACGGCCCGAGCAAGGTCGCCATGACCGGCCTGGCGCTGCTGGCCTACTTCGGCCACTGCGAAACCCCGGCCTCCACGGAATTCGGCGAATCCTCCATGCGTGCGATCGTCTATCTCGTCAACATCGGCGCGAAGAACAACGGGCGAATCGCGGATAATTTTGCGGCGGGCAACTGGTCCTACGAGCACGCCATCGCCACCTACGCGTTGGGCGAAGCCACCACCTTCTGCAAGGAAATCAAACAACCCGTGCCGTCCCTGGCGGAAGTCACCGAAAAGGCCGGCCAATTCATCATCGACAACCAGCATGGCAGTGGCGGCTGGTCCTATAAGTATGAGCGGGAAGGCGGCCATCCGGACCTGTCGATCACCGGTTGGC
>JAPLUI010000365.1 GCA_026397725.1 Verrucomicrobiota bacterium
CGCTTTCAGAAACTGAGGCGGCGATTCAAGGAGCGACCGAGTAGCTCATTCTTTCTCCGAAAGCGGTGATGCGCCGCGGGCTTTCACCGCACTCCAAAAGCGGTGATGCGCCGCAGGCTTTGGACTGCGGCGGATCCCGCCCCTTTCAGAAACTGAGGCGGCGATTCAAGGCGCGACCGCTCTGACCTGCTCCCCTCCTTCTCAGCCGTGTCAGCCGTGTCGTCGGGTGCGCACGAGCCGCCGCGCCCCACAAACCCACATCAGAAATCCGCAATCCGCAATCGCCCCCCGCCAGGCGAGCGGGTCACAACCCGGTATGAGAGTCCCGACTCGTCCCGGTCCGACCCCTAACCACTGACCACTGTAAACAAGACCGTCGGATTCGTTTACGCCGATTGCCGGGAAACTTTCCACCCTGCCGCAGCCAGCCCGCCCCGGAATCTTTTCTATTTCCATAATCAACTCAGAATCAACAGATTAAATCGGAGACCATGCACTGTGGCACGCATCTTGCTCATCATTCCCGATGCGGAGGGTCACCTGCCGCAGGGGGAGTGGAGGCTCCCCGGTGAAATGCCTTCGCTATTACACCAACACAACCATGAAAAGAACATTACTGATTACATTCGCCCTCATCGGTGCTTCGGTGATGACCGCTTCGGCCATCACTACTTACACGATTGAGCACTCGCACTCGCAAGGTGTGGGATACGCCAACATCTCGTTTAACAGCGGTTCATCGATGGTAAACTCCTACTTGGGCAGGTTCATCATGGAGACCCAACCCCTTAGTGGTGAGTTGCCACCTCAGTACCCGACCTACAGCATATCAACCGTGGATGGCCCCGAAACGGGTTTCTATTCGTACTGCCTCGAACCGCTCCAACCGATCGGTGTTGGCCATGGATCAGCGACAACTTACGAGTACAGCATCGGCTCCTTGGCAGGGACCGATGGAATCTCGACAGCCGAAGCCAGCCTGATCAGAGAGCTTTTCGGCCTTTACAGCCCGCTCCTGCAAAACGATCCATCAAGTGGCGGTTTCTATACCGGCGGTACTTTCAGAACAGCCGCTGCGGCACTGCAGTTGGCGATCTGGAAGATCAATCTGGACGCGAGCACTGAGACCTTAGGGTCTTGGGACTTCACTAGCGGATTGATGCGGGTCGGAGCCACTGCTATCACGGCTGAATCTGGAGCAAGTCAGCGGGCGAATGTCGTTGCCTTGGCCATGCTCAACAGCCTCACTGGCACCGGCCCGATGGCGTCGGGATTGGAGGGCTTGCGGAATGGCACACCAGAGGCAGGAGGAATTCAGGATGTGCTCATCCAACGCGTCCCCGACGGCGGCACGACGTTCGTCCTTCTCGGCGGCGCGCTGACGGGTCTTGGCGCGTTGCGGCGGAAGATCCGCAAGTAACCGTTTCCCGCGCATCACAATCACTCAAACCAAAGGGCCGGAGCAATCCGGCCCTTTTCGTTGCGCCGTAAGGAGCGACGACATTCCTGTCGTCGGCGGAAGGAACGTCCATGGGCAAGCGCCTCAGGCACGCACCCATGGACCGCGCTTCCGCCTCCACCACAGGAGTGTGGTGGCTCCTGATTGCGTCCGCGCCAATCCCGTCCCTCCCCGGGCCCTGCCGCTCACACGAAACGTGAATCTGTGGTCTCTCATCTTCCCTCTCAGCACCGGTGCTCGTCGGCTTTGTTTACACCCGCTGCTGGGAATCCTTCCACCACCCCCGCAGCGACCCCGCCTCTGAATATTTCTTGTTGCCATAATCAACTCAAAATAAACGAGTTGCATTTGAGTCCGCGAGTTTGGCACGCCTCCTGCTTTGCTTTCCGCAGCGGAGGATCACCTGCTGCAGGGGAGCGGAGGCCACCAGTGAAAGACCTTCAACACAACAACACATTCATGAAAAAATCATTATTCTTCGCATTCGCGTTCATCGGCGCTTCGGCCGTGCCGGCGTCGGCCACACTGATCTACAGCCAGAACTTTGATACCGTGGGCCAGGCGGCTCTGACCAGCCCGGGCGCAGGGAATTCCGCCGCCATTGGCACGGTGCTGCCAGGATGGGCGGTCACTGCAAATAACGCGAACCAAGCCAATGTCGTCATTGGGAATGGCGCAACAGGTGGTTACGGAGTTGGCGCATACTTGGCCACTGGTAATGGAACCGATTTCAGTCTGTCTAGTTATCAAACCGGTGCTGGCGCTGTCACCTTCATCACATACACCTTCGTCAATAGTGGGGCCACCACCTTGACCGACCTCGTCGGCAGCTTCGATTACGAATCCGGATGGTCTCGTTCCAATTTCGCTAGTTTGAGAACCGCCGGATTCGAGGTCGGGATGACCTACGTGGTGACTCCTCCCGGCGGCTCGCCTGTATCTTCCACGCCGGGCAACACATGGCATGTGGATAATTCTAAAATTACTTTGGCTGCAGACGTCACTACCTGGCTGACTGACGCCCGGATGGATGTGCTCGGATTGTCTGATCGAGACAAGACGTTCACCCTTCCAGGTGTAACGCTCGCCCCTGGTGCCAGTCTCACGCTGAAGTGGGCCCAGAGCGTTTACGCTGGTGACAAGAACATGGCGCAGGGTATCGACAACTTCAAACTGGGCGACAACAACAGTTTGGCACCCGCTGCCACCCCCGACGGCGGCACGACCCTCGTTCTTCTCGGCGGCGCGCTGACGGGTCTTGGCGCGTTGCGGCGGAAGATCCGCGCGTGACCGTTTCCCACGCCTCACAATCACTCAAACCGAAGGGCCGGAGCAATCCGGCCCTTTTTCGTTGCGCCGTAAGGAGCGACGACATTCCTGTCGTCGGCGGAAGGAACGCCCATGAGCGAGCGCCTACGGCACTCCACCATGGGCCACCCTCCTCATGCACCACAAATAAGGTGGTGCCTCCTTATCCCTCCCGCCCCTGCTTGCGTAAGGAGCGACGACATTCCTGTCGTCGGGCGGAAGGAACGTCCATGAGCGAGCGCCTCCGGCACTCCACCATGGGCCACCCTTTCCGCATCCACCACCAGAGTGTGGTGGCTCCTTATTGCCTCCGCGCTAATCCCGTCTATCTCACCCCCGGCCCAGCCGGTTGAGGAAAAGCACCAACCCGAAACCAGCGGTCTCTCATCTTCCCTTTCAGCCCGGTGCGCGTCGGCTTTGTTTACACCCGCTGCTGGGAATCCTTCCACCAGGCCGCCGCAAAATTGCCAGCGCAATTTTTTTGCTTCATAATAAACTCATCATCAACGGGTTAAACAAGAAATGATGAATCATGGCACGCCTCCTGCTTTGATTCCTCACAGCGGCGGGTCACCTGCCGCAGGGGAGCGGAAGCCCCCAGTGAAAGACCTCCCACCAACAGCAACCATTCATGAAAAAAACATCACTCGCCATCTTGGCACTCATCGGCATCGTTTCGGTAACCACTGCGTCGGCAATCACGGTCGGCTACTCGCTGGGCGATTGGTCACAGCAGTTCACCGCCACTACCACGCCGCCTGCGGGTGCCCCGCATAGTGTGGACGGTTGGGGCTATCCGGGTGATACGGTGACACTCCAGGGAGGCAGTGGCAGCTTCGTTCTTGCGGATGGCGCCACCTACACCAACATGCCCATCGGCACGTTGCTTTGGGGAGTGGATTACACCTATAACGGCACAACAACACAATGGGACTACCCGGCGCACTGGCCCGATCTCACATTCGCAATTAACGCAATCCGGAGTATGATCATATCAGGTGATGCGTCGGGATCCGGGAACCTCGGCCAAGCTGGTACTCTGAAAGCCACTTGGGACGATGACTACCTCTCGTTAGCAGGCGGCCCTATGTCTTCTGTGTACGTCCCAGGCTTTCGGATTGACATCACGCCGAATTCACTTCCGGTCGCAACGGTTAATAGTTTTGGTGGTGGAGATCCCCCTCCTGGAGGTTTTGCCCAGACTCCAAGAAGCATGACGGCCACATTCCAGGTTTCCGCAGTTCCCGATGGCGGCACAACCCTCGTTCTGCTCGGCGGCGCGCTGACGGGTCTTGGCGCGTTGCGCCGGAAGTTCCGCGCGTGACCGTTTCCCACGCTTCACAATCACTCAAACCGAAGGGCCGGAGCAATCCGGCCCTTTTTCGTGTCGCCGGTAAGGAGCGACGACATTCCTGTCGTCGGCGGAAGAACCGTCCATGAGCGAGCGCCTCCGGCACTCCACCATGGGCCACCCTTCCTCATGCACCACAAATTCCAGTCAGTCAGGCCATCTCGCTTGCTCGGTTGTGGTTTCTCATCCTCCTCGCAGCCCAGTGAGCGTCGGCTTTGTTGACACCCGCTACTGTGAATCCTTCCACCAGCCCGCCGTACGCACGGCCGCGGAATCTTATTATTGATGTAACCAACTCATCAGCAATGGGTTAAATCCGCGAGTGCACACAGTGGCACGCATCCTGCTGATTGTTGGGGCGAGGGGGTGACTGCCATACGGTGAAAAGACACCCCGCTACCTCAAACTACCACACACAAGAAAACGTATATATGAAAAGAAAAAGGAATTTACTCATCACATTCGCACTGCTTGGCGCTTTGGCTCCAGCGGTCCAGGCGATTACCTACAATCAAAACGTGAGCGAACCCACCCCAGGCGTGTTTTTCGGCAGCGGAAATGCCAATGGCAGCTGGACGGTCGACACGGCCAAGGGCATCGAACTGGGTCTTCGCACCCATCAGCGCTATCCCTCACCCGCCAATGTTTTTAATAGCGGCGGAGATGGAACCTATGCGTGGGCGGATCAATTGGGCTACACGGGCTCCGATCGATCTTCTTGGAATTACGATTTCTCGATCAATGTCGCAGGGACGAATCTAGCCGTTGGCGATTTCACCTTCCAATTGTGGATTGATTCCGATCCTGGTGCCGGACACGCGTGGACGTTTTTCGATCCGTCCTCAATCCCCGACAACGCGGTCTCCGGCACTGCATACGAACAGAATTCGGAAAACGTCCGGTTCTCCGGCGTTGGCATTCCCGGTTACAATAATACCATCGCCGGTTCCTATGATTTTTCGCTCAGAGCTTACGACAAGACCTCGGGCGATCTGCTGGCCAACACCTACATGCGCGTTAATGTCAACAATGGCACCGCCACCGGCGCGTTCAACGGCAGCGTGCCGGACTCCGGGACCACCCTCGTTCTTCTCGGCGGCGCGTTGACGGGTCTTGGCGCGTTGCGCCGGAAGTTCCGCGCGTGATTGTTTCCGCGCCTCACAATCACCCCAATCAACCCTGTCTCTAACTCATTCCGATGATTCCCTCCCCTCGGGTCCACCTGGGCCTCCCACAGGCATCACGGATGCTCCCATTTTACCGCCCGGCCCCCTGTCCGCGAGCTTTCCTTTGGAGGGGTTGCTGATGGCGCAG
>JAPLUI010000396.1 GCA_026397725.1 Verrucomicrobiota bacterium
GGCCCATGAGTGCGTGCCGAAGGCTCTGTTCATGGACGTTCCTTCCGCTCGACGACAGGAATGTCGTCGCTCCCTAACGGGCATCCTCGGAGCCAAGTTACTCGGGAGGGGCGTGCCCTCCGCGAGACGGACCGGACCTCATGGGAACCCCGCAGCTCTAACGGTTTAGCCACAGCGGTGTGGCGGGCTGCGCCCTTCCCACCGGCCTCCATACCTTGGGTCGCGCCTGGGCGGGTGAGAGTATAGACTGCGGTGGGAAGCGCAGCGCCGCCGCCGCCGCGTCCGAGCGGCTCCGCTCCGACTTGGTCGTCCCCTCCGCCCGGTCTTGGGAGACCGACCCGTCTGGCGTCCTGACGACACGTCCGCCGCACAACCCCTTGCGCAACGTCGATTCATTCACGCCCGCCGGCAGGCCGCTGCCGCAACCGAGCCCCTCTTTTGCACGATGCCGAGTGCCGGACCGATTCGAATTGCGCCGTCTGGGAATCCCGGCAACATTAGCTGTGGCATGGTGGAAGCTCTTTGGGTTGCGATCCCTGGTGGGCTTGTTTTCTCACCCCCGAAGACTCCGCCATGCCACAGCACTGGTCACGCCATGAAGCCGGCAGTGACAGACCGCGGTCTTTTCCGGAATCGGCTGGGTCACGATGCCATACGGGTCCGGCACGTCCGACGGCAGCCCGCAGGCGATGGAATGCAGCACGCTGGCGGCAAGCAGGGTGACTTTCACGGTTGAGATCTTCATAAGGTGGGATCACGCTCACTGAGTCGTTGCGGCAGGCAACGGTCCACGTCGCTCGCTGCGAGATTGGCAGAGACGCATTTGGAAGCGGACGACTTTCCGTTTGGCTGTTGCAGCACGAGACCCGCAAGAGCTTCCTTCCCGCGCATTTTTTTCGCACTGCATTTTTCCGCACTTGTCCAGCGGACGCCTGATACGCCACACTACGGGCCTGCCAAACAAGACAGCAACCCCATCCCACCTCCGAACTTACCCTTAGTCAAGGAGCCCCTGCGCTGGTTCCGCTCATTCTCCGCAGCCTCCGGTTCCTCCATCATTTTTCTCACCCCACCCCCTCATGACCCTCAACGTCCAAGCCCTTGCCCGCCTGATCGACCTCAGCGCCGTGCGCACCGAGTGCGACGAGGCCGAGATCCGCGAACTCGCGGCTATCGCCCGCCGCTTCGGAGTTGTCTGTGTGTTTGCGCTGCCCTGCTACACGCGCTTGCTCAAGTCCCTGCTCGGAGACGCCCCTAACATCGGCATCGGCGGGGTCGTGGGGTTTCCGTCCGGGGCGCACACCACCGCCATCAAGATCGCCGAAGTCCGCCAGCAACTCGCCGACGGCGCCACCGAACTCGACATGGTCATCAACGTCGGCCTGCTCCGCAGTGGCGGCCACGAAGCGGTTAGCGAGGACCTCCGTGCCGTGGTGGAGGCGGCGGGTGGCGTGCCGGTCAAGGTGATTCTCGAATGTCACTGGCTCACGCCCGAACAGATCCACATCGGCAGCAAACTCTGCGTCGAGGCGGGTGCCGCCTGGGTCAAGACCGGCACCGGCTGGGCACCGACCGGCGCCACTCCGGCCAATCTAACAATCATCCGCGATGCCGTGGGCGGACGTGCCGGGATCAAGGCGGCCGGCGGAGTGCGCGATTTGGCCACCCTCGTGGCGATGTATCGTCTCGGCGTGCGCCGCTTCGGCATCGGGGCCGCCAGTGGCATCCGCATCCTCGAAGCCTGCGCCGCGCAGCCCGGCGGCAACGTGGAAGTCTCCTGACCGCTCGCCTCCGGAACTAACATGAATGACTGGCAGCGTGGATGCTCACCTCGGATGACCCGGATTCGCGGCTTCATTGCAGCAGGATTTCGGGCTTCAACGGAATGATTTCTTAGGCAATCGGTGAAATCCGTGTAATCCGCGGATCAATATATCCGTAGTTCCATCCCACTCCACCCTGATCCCAAGTCTGACCCACACACACATGTCCAGCAGCATCATCGCCTACGACCTCGGTACCGGCGGAATCAAAGCCTCGCTTTACGCTTCCGACGGCCAACGCCTGGCCTCGGTTTTCGTGGGTTACGAGACCTCCTACCCGCAGGCGTCGTGGCACGAGCAGCGGCCTGAGGATTGGTGGTCGGTGCTGATCGCCGCGACGCGCCGGCTGCTTGTTAGCCCAGCCGCGGATGCCGCCGCCATCCAGTGCCTGGCCATCTCCGGCCATAGCCTCGGCTGCGTCCCGCTTGATAGGGATGGTCGGCTGCTGTGCGACGCCACCCCGATCTGGTCGGACCGCCGCGCCGAAGCGCAGACCGTGCCCTTTTTCAACAAGGTCGATCCAACAGAATGGTATCTAACCACCGGCAACGGTTTCCCCGCCGCCCACTACACCGTGTTCAAGGTCCTTTGGTATCGCGACCACAGGCCCGATCTATTCCGCCAAATCCACCAGATCGTCGGCACCAAGGATTACCTCAACTTCCGCCTAACCGGCCAACTGCGCACCGATTTCTCCTATGCTTCCGGCTGCGGTGTCTATGACTTGCGCAAGTGGGACTATGCGCCCGCGCTCGTGGCTGCCAGCGGCCTGCCCCGCGAGATCTGGCCCGCCATTTCGCCTGCCGCTTCCATCCTCGGCGAACTCACGCCCGCCGCCGCCACGGCACTCGGCCTGCCGCGCAGCGTCAAGGTCGCCTGCGGCGGCGTGGACAACTCGTGCATGGCCCTGGGTGCCCGCAACATCGCCGAAGGCCGCACCTATGCCTCGCTCGGCTCGTCCGCCTGGATCGCCGTGACCTCGGCCCAGCCGCTCCTCGACGAGCGCGTCAAACCCTACGTTTTCACCCACGTCGTGCCCGGATTGTTCAACTCGGCGGTCGCCATCTTCTCCTCCGGTTCGTCCTTCAAATGGGTCTGCCAGCAAATGTGCCAGGACCTGCTCGAGCAGGCTCGGCGTGACGACCTCGACGTCTATGATCTGATGTCCGCCCTCGCCGCCGCCTCGCCGCCCGGTGCCCGCGGCGTCATCTTCAATCCAAGTCTGGCCGGCGGCTCGTCGCTCGATCTCAGCCCGCTCATCCGCGGCGCGTTCCTCGGCCTCGACCTCGGCCACACTCGCGCCGACCTGATCCGCGCGGCCATGGAAGGCATCGCCTTCAACCTGCGCCTCGCCCTCGATGAACTCCGCAAGCTCTGCCGCGTCTGCGACCAGATGGTGGTCGTCGGCGGGAGTAGCAAGAGCGCCCTCTGGCGCCAAATCTTCGCCGATACCTTCGACCTAACCATCCAGCAAACGAATGTCGGCCAGGACGCCGGGTCACTCGGTGCCGCCGCCGTCGCCGCCGTCGCCGCCGGGCTATGGCAGGACTTCTCTCCCATTGATGCCATCCACCGCCTTGAGGCTGCCGCCGCGCCCGACCCTGCCACCTGTCGGATCTATCAACAGATGCTGCCGTCCTTCCGCAACGCCGCCCGGATGCTGGCCGCAACCGCGCGAGACGCCGGAGCGCAGGCCCCAGCCTCAATCCGGTTCGCTCAAGCATGAAGAGGCGGATCTTAACCGCCGAGGGATGCTGATAGACGCGGATGAAGAGGGATTTCATCCGGCTTGATCCCTGGGTCGATCCCACACGGAATTCGCCCGTTTGCTCGCGGTTAGGATCCGCACCATTCACCCATGGGAACAACCCGCCAGCCGTCCGAGCGGAGCTGCCATGTCTCTGCTTGAAATCGCCGCCGCCAATCCTCAGGCGGTCCGCCAAGCGCTGCGTTCCGCTTGAGTCGCCCGGCATCCTGAGTTATGTCGAGCGATCGGTGGACCTTGGCGACTTCGCTCTTAGCCTCACCCCAGTGGCAGGGTCAGCTTGGCGAGGGTGCCGCCACCATCGGCGGGATGCAGAGTGATGCTGCCACGGTGCAATTCCGCAGCCTCGCGGACCAAGGGCAGCCCGAGGCCGGTGCCCTTGCGCCCGGCAGCAAGATGCCGTAACGAGTAAAACCGCTCGAACACCTTCTCCCTGGCATAATCGGGAATGCCCACCCCGTGATCGCGGATCGATAACTCCGCTTGCCCGGCCTGCGCTCGCAAACCGATTTCGATCACGCTTCCACGCGGTGAAAAATCGATCGCGTTTTCCAACAAATTGGTGACGGCGGCGCGGAGGATGAACGCATCACCCCGCAAATGAATCGGCATTTCAGGCGACCCATGAACCAGCCTGACCCCGGCCGCCTCCGCCAGCGAACGGGCGTGATCGATGGCCAGCGCCACGACGCCGCGCAGATCGAGTTCCTCCGCCCCGTCAAGGCGGGTGCGGCTTTCAATGGCCGAGAGTTCGAGCAAACGGTTGATCAGCCGCTCGCTGCGGGCGGTCTCAGCGCGGATGTTCTCAAGAAAGCGCTTGCGGGTCACCAGCGGCATCTCTTCATCCAACAACTCGGCGGCACCCCGAATCGCGGCCAGCGGACTCTTCATCTCATGCGTCAGGGTCCGAATGTAGCGTTCGGCGTAACGCCGTCCTTCGAGGGCATCGCGCATGGAGTCAAGGGCGCGGGCCAAGGTGTTGACTTCACGCCCAATGCCAATCTTGGGCTTGTTCGGACGCTCGCCGCGCTCGATCGCCCGGGCGTATTCGGTGATTCTGCCGATCGGGCGGAACAGCCAGAGAAAGACTGCTGCAATGAGAAACAGAATCCCGCTGCCGATCATCCCGCAGGCAAGATAGATGATGCGTTGCCGCTCACGGACGAGCGGCAGCACATCCGCCTGCGCCTTGAACACAGTCAGCACCCCGTCCGGTTGCTGCGGATCCCCCACCGGAGCCGCCACATACAAAATGGAGGTCGTGGAATCTTGCTCGTCTTCCCGGCTGCTGCGGGCCCCATACTTGCCGGCCATGGTCAGCTTCACATCCCGTCGCCTGGAAAAATCCAGCCCTTCGCGTCTGCCACCCTCCGAATCAAAAACAACCCGCCCGGTCGAATCCGTCAGATAGGCGTGCATGCCGATCTGCTGCTTCAAATGCTCGAAAATCCGGGCCTCGAGGCGGCGCTTGTGCGCGCCCTCGAACGCCGCACGGAGCCCGTCCGTATCGGGCTTGCCGTCGCACGTTTCCAGCGTCACCACTTCCGCCAGCAAATTGGCAGTGTCCACCATGACCTCCTCGGTCGCTTGGAACGTCTGCGGTTCAACCTCGGCAAGAAAATGCCGCGCCAGTTGATAGAACCCGAGCGCGATGATGAACGCGATGAAAAAAAGGGTGACACGGGTGAAACGCACGGCAGGCTGACCGGTAAGGTGTTTTCAATCAAGTGACAGCAGGTAGCCGAGACCACGGCGGGTCTGGATGTGATCCTCGGCCCCGGGGTGGCTCGCACGCATCTTGGCACGAATCGATTTGATATGCGCGTCGATCGTGCGATCGGTTACCGCACCCGGATCCTCCCAGGCGTGGTCGAGAAGCTGATCGCGGGTAAACACGCGTCCGGGCTTTTCTAGCAAAACGAGCAGGAGCTTGTATTCATGCGCCGTCAGGTCCAGCCGCCGGCCATGGCAATGAATGCGCATGGCCGCCGCGTCATGATGAAACACCCCTTGGGAAGTGCTGGCAGCAGGAGGGGCGGAGGCCGTGGCCGCCTCCGAGGTCCCGACCCGGGCCGCTTGGGTGCGGCGGAGAATGGCCCGCACCCGGGCGACGATCTCCCGTGGTGAGAAGGGTTTGGTTACATAGTCATCTCCGCCGAGTTCAAGCCCGAGAATCCGGTCCACCTCGCCATCACGGGCAGTTAGAAACAGCACCGGAACGGCGCTCATTTCCCGCAAGCGTCGGCAGACATCAATCCCGGTCATATCCGGCAGGCCAATGTCAAGGATGACAAAATCGTGCAGCTCACCGGCAAAGGCGGCCAGGGCATCCGCACCCGTAAGCACATGGGTCACCTCAAAACACTCGGTGCTCAGCGCATACACGAGCGTGTCTGCGATCGCCGGTTCATCTTCAACAAGTAGGACGCGTGGCATGGACGCATTTCACCCGGTCCAGGTGAAATGCCAATGAAGAAACGATGAAAGATGCGGGAAACCATGCCTGTTGCCAGATTTCCTTCCGTCGAGCAGACCTTCCTGCGGCTGCTCGTCACCCGACTGCTCGCACCGCCAGTTGTCTGGCGGTGAACAGGCTGCCATGCGCATCCTCCCACAGGCTTCGCGCGCCGCTCTTCCGCTTAGGTCCGAAGTGTCCACGATGCTCCGCAAACACCCCTTCCACGAACCCTTTCGAGCCCAGCACCAGTCCGTCGAAAAAAATTCCTCACCCGGCATCGCAGCAACTCGCCCCGGCTCAATTGCCCCTGCCGTTTCTTCCCCAGCACCGATTCCGCTTGGGAAAATCCAGCCTGGTTGGCTTTTGCCGCAGGCGTTTTCCCGTCCTCAACCAACCCGCACCGGTAAATCTCCGCCGCGCTCATGCCCGTGGCCACGGCCGGCACTTCCCAGGCCGCCTCGCCGCGTCCCCCGTGTCCCACGACCTGGCACAATCCCAGCCGGGCGGCCTGGCCGCCTCCCATCGCCTCGCCATAGCCGCAGAGGTTCATACAGACGTTCCTCGCCGCCTTCCCCGCTGAACCGGGCGACGAACTGCTCCTGTGACGGCACCCGGACGAGGATGAATTTTCGGCCATCGCGCCAATGCCCAACCGTGAACGCCCCGCAGTGTCATCCGCACTTGCGCTTCGCCGCGACTGGGGCATGCTTGCCGCATGCTTCGCCTGCTTGCATCGCTTGTTTCCTTGGCCGTCACCGCACTTGCCTCCGCGCAGACGTATGTGCCGGTGAATGACAAGCCGCCCGCGTTGGCGCGGGAATTCCGCGGCGCATGGGTGGCCTGCATCTACAATCTCGACTGGCCCAGCGCCAAGGGGCTGAGCGCCGCCAGCCAACAAGCGGAACTGCGGGCCATCCTCGACAAACTCGTCGCCCTGAAAATGAACGCGATCATCTTCCAGGTGCGACCGCATTGTGATGCCGTCTATGCCTCGGCGCTCGAACCCTGGAGCCCGTGGCTCACTGGCACGATGGGTCGCTCGCCCGGCTACGATCCCCTCGCCTTCTGCGTGCGCGAGGCACACGCCCGCGGCATCGAAGTGCATGCGTGGTTCAATCCCTTCCGCGCCCTTGCCAACACGGCTCACGCCACCTGTTCCAGCCACATCACCCGCGCCACGCCGCAACTCACCAAACGCTACGGCACGCAGGTCTGGTGTGATCCCGCCCTATCAGAAACCCGCACGCGTGCCCTCAATGCGATTCTTGATGTCGTCCGCCGCTACGACATCGATGGCGTCCATCTCGATGACTACTTTTACCCATATCCAGCCGGCAACCAGTCGTTTGCCGATGGCAAGACGCCGACCCAACGCCGCGCGATCATTGATGAATTTGTGAGCAAGCTCTACTCTGCCGTGAAACGACAGAAGGCCTGGGTCCGGGTCGGCATCAGTCCCTTCGGCATCTGGCAACCCGGCGTGCCAAGCGGCATTGAGGCCAAACTCGACAGCTATACACAACTCGCCTGCGATTCGCGGAAGTGGTTGAAGAACGGCTGGGTCGATTATCTCGCCCCCCAGCTCTATTGGCGGATTTCCCCGCAAAAGCAGAGTTTTCCCGCTCTTCTAACATGGTGGCGGCAGCAGGGCTCGCGCCCCATCTGGCCTGGCCTCGCCACCGCCCGGATTGGTTCCGCCGAGGATCCCGGACGCCCCGCCTCCGAGATCACCAACCAAATCGACCTCACCCGCAAGATCGGCAACAACTGGAACGGACACATTCACTGGAGCGCCAAGAGTCTTGTCCGCAACCAAGGCGGCATCGCGACCCGCCTCGCCAGCACCTACACCCAGCCCAGCGCGATTCCGCCGATGCCCTGGCTGAGCAAGAGTGCTCCCGCCGCCCCCGACGTTTCCGCCACGCTGCAAGGCTCAAGCACGGTCGTGCGCTGGGTTCAGGCCGCCGCTGCCGCAAAAATCGCGGTCCAAGCCCGCCGCAGCGGCACCTGGCGCACCGTGCAAATCCTTCCTGCCTCTGCCAATGGTCTTACCCTGCCTCGCGCCGACGCCATTGCCGTCACCGCTTTGGACCGTTTTGGCAATGCCAGTCCGCCAAGAACCCTCGGCCTGAAATAGCCCGCAGGTGTTGAGCCTGCCCTACTTCATCAGTGCTTCCTGAGCCGCGAGCCGCAAGCCGCGAGCCACTATTCATGATCCACTATCCGTGATCCGTGATCTCCCGCCGCAGTCTTCAATGATAGCCTGAGTTGCTTTGAACCTGCTCCTCTTTGTCACAATGTGCTTGCACGGCGGGGGGGGCTGAGGGATGCTGGTGGCCATGGCATGCAGGTGGAATTATCTAACATTATTGGCATGGGGCTTGCGGGTTGGGCTGGGGCTATGGTTTGTTTGGAGCGGCAGCCAAAAGGTTTTTGTCAGCGGCTTGGACCGCTTCACGCAGGATATTGCGAATTACCAAATGGTGGGGGCACCGCTGGATGCCCTGGCGGCCTACACGTTGCCGTGGGTGGAACTGGTGGCGGGCCTGTGTCTGGCGCTGGGTTTGCTGCGGCGGGGGACGATTCTGGTGTGTTGTGGCTTGGTGGCGGCGTTTGCCACCGCGATCGGGTGGGCGTGGTACCATCAACTCAACATCGCCTGCGGCTGCCACGGCAGCGATGCGCCAATCCGGTACTGGTGGAAGGTGCTGGAATTTGCCGCTTATTATGCAGGGTTTGGTTTCCTGTGGTGGATGGAAACGCGGCGCCTGAGAAAATGAGCTGCATGGCGGCATGATCGACATACCAAACGGACTGCGTGGAAGCGCCGCAGCGGTCAGGAACCCCCAAGCTTGGCCTTGCGCGGAGCGCCAAGCCAGTGCATGATCGCTGCGGCATGAAGACAGTCACCGATAAGTTGAGGAACTTTCTCCAGTATGTGGCCGTCAAGTTGATTGACGATCCGACTCAGGCGCAGTTGAAGGTGGCGGAGCTGGGGCCCAAGCGCTTGCGCTTCAAGCTGGTTCTGGCGCAAGCCGATGTGGCGATGCTGATTGGGCGCAACGGCTTCACCGCCTCCGCCGTCCGCAGCGTGCTCAAGGCCGCCGCCGAGCGCGAGGGCGTGCAGGTGTCCCTGCAAATCCACTCGCATGAGGAAGAGGCGGAGATGATGGCCAGAGAGGGCGGGGGGGGGAAGTGAGGAGATCGCGGATGGGAGGATGGAAGATGGCGCAACTCGATGGGTTGCCTCGTGATGATGCGAAGTCCTGGCGAGGTGTTGCTGCGGATCCAGGTACCGGTCGGATGGGCGGTGCCGTGAGAGATCGCTTCTGCGATAGTTCTGCGATGGTTCCTGGTGTATTATCAAAAAACTGCTTGAGTCTCTCCCGAGGGTACTGATTTTCCGATCCCTCCCGCTAAACTCCGCCCGCGCCACATGCTCAATCAGACCGAATCTGGCTGCATGACTTGCCTCTTGGGCCGCTCCGAGCCGCTTTGCCTTGATTGCGTCGGAAGTTCTTAAACCCCTGTCCCCTGCCTCCGCATCACCGAGATCCTCGTCGGCATCTTTCTGAAACGTCACATCGGCGGCGTCCTGACATTCCGCTACCCGGACTGCCCGCCACTGCTGCCCCTGGCCCCCCACGCCGCCCCGCGCAGCTCATGGTTCGATGGCGACAAGCGCATGATCCTTGAGCGCGAGCCCCATGCGAAAAACGCCTTCGCCAAAGTCCTCACCTGCCACGGACTCTCTCCGCTTCACGAACATTCCCCTGCGACAAGCTCGCTGACGGCCACGTCCGCTTTCCCGCCCGCCGTTTCCTCGATCTGGTTGAACAAGTCCGCCACCTGTTCCACGGCATTCTCGCCGATGACATGGGCCTCGGCAAAACCCTCCTCAAATTATTTTCCCGTCCCCAGATATGCAAAGCGCTTCACGCCCGTCGCGAAGCCTGCCTTTCATCTCTCCAGCAGCACCTCATCCCCCAAGACCACCAAGTCCACCCTGCCGCGCAGGGTTTGATTGAGGAATGGGGTGTTGCGGGATTTGGATTGCATGAACTCCGCAGTGAAGGTGGTTGCGGCGTCAGGATCGAACAGCACCAAGTCGGTCGCTTGACCTTCGGCGATGCTGGCGACGGGCAGGCCCATGAGTCGGCGAGGTTCGGCGGAGAAGCGTTTGATGAGCAGATCCCAAGCAAAGACACCCGTGGCGACGAAGTGGTGATAGAGTGAGACCAAGGCGGTGTCGAGGCCGGTGATGCCATTGGGCGCACTGATGAAATCCTGGGCTTTCTCAAACGGCGTGTGCGGCGCGTGATCGGTGGCGATGAGATCGAAGACGCCGTCGATGAGTCCTTGCAGGAGCGCTTCAGTGTCCGCCTTGGTGCGCAGTGGCGGGTTCATCTTGTAGTGGGTATCGAAGTCGCCGAGGTGTTCCTCGGTGAACAACAGGTGGTGGGGGGCCACCTCGGCGGTCACCCTGACATCACCGCGGGTTTTCCACCAGCGGACGGTTTCCATGCCGAGCTTGCTGGAGACGTGTTGGATGTGAATGTGGGCACCGGCGGCATGGGCGAGGCGGATATCGCGATCGATGATGATTTCCTCGGCACAGGCGGGTGAGCCCTTGATGCCGAGGCGGTAGCTGGTGACGCCGTCGTTGAGCGCGCGCGGTCCGGCCAGCTCGGCGACCTCGCAGTGACTGGCGAAGAACATGCCGAATTCCCCGGCGTATTGCATCGCCCGCAGCAGCACGGCAGGGTCGGCGGTGGTATCGCCATCATCGGTTAGCATGGTCACGCCGAGGGCACGCATGCCATCAATCGCGGCGAGTTCCTTGCCCAGGCGGCCCTTGGTGACGCACCCGGCGGTGAGCACCGGAATGCGGGCGTTGCGGCGGGCGGATTCCAGGACACTGGCGACGACGGTGGTGGAATCGATCGCCGGACTCGTGTTAGGCATCATGACGACGCCGGTGACGCCACCATTGATGGCGGCCGCGCTGCCGGTGGCGATGGTTTCCTTGGTCTCGAAGCCGGGTTCGCGGAAGTGGACATGCGCATCAAACATGCCCGGCATGAGAATCCGGCTGCGGGCGTCGATGATGCGGGCGGCCGCCGGGGCGGTTAGACCGGGCCCGATTTGTTGGATTTTGCCGTTGGCGAGAAGCACATCGGCCGGCGTGAGGGTGGGGGAGTGTGCCGAGGCAAGGCGGGCGTGTTGGATGAGGAGCATGGGGGAAATCAGGCTGGAATTCTGGCGCGGCGGGCGGTTTCGGCGCTGAGATGGGCCGGTCTGCGACTTATTCTTCTTTCGCTCCCGGCTTGAGCCAGTAGAGCACGGCCATTCTGACGGCGATGCCGTTTTCGACCTGGTCGTTGATGAGCGAACGTTCGTAATCCATGACGGCGTCGCAGAGTTCGACGCCGCGATTCACGGGGCCGGGGTGCATGATATAAAGACCGCGCTGGCGAATGTCGGCGAGACGGGCCTCGGTGATACCGTAGAGGCGATGGTATTCGCGCAGACTGGGGAAGTATTGCACATCCTGCCGCTCCATCTGTACGCGCAACAGATAGACGAAGTCCGGCGCCCAGGCCATGGCCTCCTGATAGTCGGTGAAGCGCCGGATGTTTTCGGGGCCGATCTTGGGCACCAACGAACCGGGACCGAGGAAAGCGACTTCGACGCCGATCTTCTGGAGGATGGTGCTGGTGGAACGGGCGACGCGGGAGTGCAGGATGTCGCCGACCAGCAGCACCCGCTTGCCGGTGGGAGCGGGGAATTTTTCCTTGATGGTGAAGGCATCCAGCAAGGCCTGGGTGGGATGGGCGTGGGCTCCGTCGCCCGCATTGATGACCGAGGCGCGGGTCAGGCGGGCAATGGTGCCGGGCAGTCCGGCGCGGCTGTGGCGGACGATGATGAAATCCGAGCGCATTGCCTGCAAGGTCTCGATGGTTTCTCTAACCGACTCGCCCTTGGTGATGGAGGAATGGGCCACATCGAAGTTGGTGACGTCTGCGGAGAGGCGTTTGGCGGCGACCTCGAAGGAGGAATGGGTGCGGGTGCTCGCCTCGTAGAACAGCATGAGCACGGATTTTCCCTTGAGCGCCGGGACTTTTTTCACCGAGCGGGTGAAGAGTTCCTTGAACGGGATGGCTTGATCGAGGAGGTGCTCGATCTCCCCGCGCTCAAGGGAGGCAATGTCTAACAGGTCTTTACGTGGCATACCGGAGTTGGGGGAGGTAATGGAGGACGGCGAAGACAAGGGCGAAGAACACGATGATGGCGATGAAAGCAGCGTGGTGGTGCGAGAGGGATTTCTTGAAGTAGATGAAAGCGGCGATGGGCAGCGCCGCGAGCGTGCTGCCGGTCAGAATATGATAGCCGCTGCTGCATGAGGTGCCCAAGGTGTAGGACTCGGTCAGGCGCGAGAGCCAATCCAGCAAAGTCGGCGCGGCCGCCCCCCCGATGGCCAGGATGTAGCCCAGGGCAATGAGTGGCGGCGGTGCCAGGGCAGGTAGCTCAAAGCCACCCTGGGAGATTGCCGCCAGCGCGTCGCGGCGACGGATCTCCGCGATTTCCTGCTCACTGTGGCGGTAGGCGGGAAGCTTGCCTTCCGTGGGAATCGGCTTGGGGGCGGTGGCGGTGGCAGGGGTCGGCAGATGGTCGGATCGTTTCAGCGAATGGATGGGTCTGGACGGTTTGGGGGCGGCGAGTGGAATAACCTGGGAGGGTGCCGTCCCGAGGGGCACCACGCCAGGGACGGGCGCCTCCGGCACCGGCTCAACGAGGAGCTGGGGAGGACTTTCGGAGCGCTTGAGCGAGTGGACGGGCAGCGGGGGAGGGATGCGCGGAGTGAGGTCAGGCAGCCGGTGATCCTGACTTGGCGCGAAGGTTGTCTCCGCGTGCAGCGGGATGGGCGGAGGTAGCTGCGGGACGGCAACGACGGCGTCCGGCAGAATGCCGAGACTCTCGCGGAGTTTTTCGAGTTCCTCCGGGGTTTTCTTGCGCTGCGGGATTGAAGTCATGGGTGCTGGTTTTCTATAATGCGAACTTCGTCGATGCCATCGGTTTTTTCCAAGGCCACCAGGACATGGTCGAGGCGGCGGGTGTCGAGGGTGATGCCAGTGTAATCGGGTTGAATCGGCATTTCGCGGTGGCCGCGGTCGATGAGCACGGCGAGTTCCACCTTGGCGGGCCGACCGTAGTCGGAGAGCGCATCGAGGGCGGCGCGGATGGTGCGACCGGTGAACAGCACATCATCCACGAGAATGACATGGGCACCTTCCATCTGAAACGGGATGTCGGATTCCTGCAACTTCGGGTTTTCGTGAAGGTGCCCGAAATCGTCGCGGTAGAGGGAGATGTCGAGCATGCCGAAATTGAGTTCGCGATCGTCTTCGGCGAGGCGGGTGAGCACGCGCTCCGCCACCTCATCGCCGCGGCGTCGAATGCCGACCAGCGAGATGGGAAGGCCCGCGGTTTTTTCGCGAATGGCTTCGGCCAGGCGGTCCACGCCGGCGGCGATGTCTGCTGCACTAAGGGTGACGGGCATGAGGGTGAAAAGGGAAAGGGTGAGGAGCTTGGCTGGTTAGGTGAAATGGAGGATGCCGATATCGCGGCGGCGTTGGAGACCCTCGAAGTGAATGAGATCCGCAGCGGCGTGAGCCTGGGCCACGGCCTCGGCACGCGTGACGGCACTGGCAACGACGGCCAGCACGCGGCCACCGTGGGTTTCCCAGTCGCCCGCGGCAGTCTGGCGGGTGCCCGCGTGATAGATGCGGGCGCTGCCAGCGGTCCCGAGGCCGGCAATGCGCTCGCCGCTGTGCGCTGAGTTCGGGTATCCGGCGGAGGCGAGGATGACGCAGACGCTCCAGCCGTCATCGAATGCGAGCAGGTCGCGGCGAAGCTGCCCCTGCGCCCCGGCGAGGCAGAAACCGGCCAAATCCCCGCGCACCAGCGGCATCACGGCCTGGCATTCGGGGTCGCCGAAGCGGCAGTTGTATTCGATCACCTGCGGCCCGCTGGGGGTGAGCATGATCCCGAAGTAAAGGAACCCGCGATAGGGGAGTCCCTCGCGGCACAGCCCGGCGACGGTCGGCTGCACGATCTCCGTTTCGATGCGGCTGAGGGTTTCCGGGGAGACGAGTTGCCGACTGGCCACCGCCCCCATGCCGCCGGTGTTAGGACCGCAATCGCCATCGCCGATCCGCTTGTAATCGCGGGCCGGCGTGAAAATGAGATAGGTTTCGTCAACGATGGCGGCAAAGACGGACACTTCCGGGCCGGTGAGGCATTGCTCAACCAGCACGCGGCCCGCGCCGAAGCGGCGGCGGACCAAGACTTCCTCAAGAAACTCGCGAGCCGACGCGGCGTCAGGGCAGACGGCGACCCCCTTGCCGGCGGCCAGACCGTCGAACTTGAGCACGGTGGGGTACTCGTCGGCGATGGTGGCCAGGGCCTCGTCAAAGGTGCCGCAGGCGGTGGCACGGGCGGTGGGGATGCCATTGCGAAGCAGGAAGCCCTTGGCGAATTCCTTGCTGGCTTCGAGTTGGGCGGATTCCTTGGGCGGCCCCCAGCAGGGGATTCCCGCCTTGGCGCAGCCGTTGGCGAGGCCCTCGCCGGTGACGAGGTAGCTTTCCTCACCGGCGATGCAGAGGTCGATGGCGTGGGATGGCATCCACTCTAGCAACGATTCCAGGCCACTGGCCGGCACCGGTTGGGCCAACTCGAAGATCGCGTCGCTGCCGGGAAAACAAAACAATTCGGGCGGCTCCGGTGATTCCGCCAGCGCCCGCACCAGCGCGTGTTCGCGCCCACCTTTGCCTACGACCAAAATTCTCATCCGCGCCCATTATCGTGGAAAGCGGCTTTCGACTCAACCCCGAATCTTTCCAATTTGAGTTCTTCATGAATTGCGGCGGCGATTCCTGTCTCCGGCGGCACCCGCAGTTCCGGGGTCTCTCCGGCCCTGGCCATGCCGACCCGCCGCAGCGCATGTCGGCCTTTCCAACCAAAGCACCTACGCCACTTACTCCACATTCTGGACCTGCTCGCGGATTTTCTCGAGTTCGGTTTTCGCTTCGACGATGGTTTGGGCGATGGCCGCGTCATTGGCCTTGGAGCCGATGGTGTTGAATTCGCGGAAAATCTCCTGGCAGAGAAAATCCAGGGCGCGGCCCGGCGGTTCGGTGGCAGCCATGTATTCACGGAATTTCGCCAAGTGGGAATCCAGGCGCGTGAGTTCCTCGGTGATGTCGCAGCGATCCGCGAAGATCGCCAGTTCCTTGACCACCCGGTCATCCGCCGGATCGAGTTCGAGTTCGGCCTCGCGCAAGCGCTTCAGCAGAAGGTCGCGCTGCCGGAGCGGGCGGGCCGGGGCACCGCTGGCGATGCGCTGCGTGAGGGCTTCGAGCATGCTCAACCTGGCCGCACAATCGGCCAGGAGATCCGCCCCTTCGCGGGTCCGCATGGTGGTGAGTTGGGCGAGCGCCTCATCGAGTGCCGGTTCGATGGCCGCCCAGGCGCTGGTGGCGTCCACTTCCCGCGTGCCAATCGCCAGCATGCCGGGCTGGCGGAGGTAATCCGCCGCACTTGGCAGCACCCGGCGTCCTATCAATTTCCCCAGCTCATCGAAAGCCGCCTCAAAGGCGCTGGCGAGCGTTGCGTCCACCCGCACGGCCGCAGGCCAGCCCTGTGCGTGTTCCAGACTGACTGTCACTTGCACCCGGCCTCTGGAAATGGCCGATTGCACCTGCTTCCGCACGAGTCCTTCCAGATCCGTCAGTTCCCGCGGCAATTGCACGACCACCTCCGCCTGCTTGCGGTTCACGGTGCTGAGTTCCACTTTCGCCAACCAGACTCCGGTCACCGCAGTCCCTCGTCCAAATCCTGTCATTGAGCGCATGCCCCGAGCCTGCCCCGCACCCGGCCATCCGCCAAGCCAAACCGTTCCGGACGGACCAGAAATGTCCATACTTTGACCGAGCGGGTGTCGGATGCAGCCAATGCGGTGTGGCACTGCGCTTCCCACCGCACGCCATACTCTATCCTGCCCATGCACGCGCCAGCCTGCTGGCCGGAGGAGGGCTTCGCCCGCTCACCACCTTTCGCCCTTGCCCCCCATGCCGCAGTCCACGGCCTCCGCTCCGCCCCACCCGGGCACTCATCATCATTTTGCCAAGCTCTTGATCATCTCACGGGTGGCTGAGGTCACCATCAAATATTTTTTGAAATTTGTGATTGACACCCCCCCCAAGCGTTGTCTAGGTGTTTTCGTTATCGATGAGGAGGCCAACTTCATTCCGGCGCTGCTGTGGATCTTTCAACGGCTCTGCGGGGTCTCGGGATGGGGATCTGGCAACCCCGGAGTCAGGAATCAGGAATGGAAAATCGGAAACCAGCAACCAACCAACCAGCAACCAAACTGCCCAACCACGCGCAAGCGTCCTCAAATCAAAAATCAAAATCCGGAGCATCAAACCGTCATGAAAATACTGAATCGAATCGTAAATCTAATCGAAAATTCCAGAGCCAATCTGAAATCCCTCGCCCTCGCTGTCGCGGTGGGTGTTGGCCTGGGCGCGGGTAGCGCCCAAGCCGCTATCACGTTCGATGCCGCCAGTTCCGCGAGTCAGGGCGGTGGCCTCTCAACGATCGCATGGTCGCACACGGTGGGTGGGGGCGCGGACGCCATGCTGGTGGTCGGCGTCACGACGGAAAGCAATCCGGATCGGACGGTCACTGGCGTGACGTTTGGCTTGCAAGCACTCGCGCAGGTGCCACTTGCCCGCGCCTTCAATGGTGCCACCACCGCCAACGCAAGTGATCTTTGGTATCTGAAGGCGCCCACCGCGGGCACGGCTACCATCACCGTCACCTTTTCGGGGAGTGTCGGCAATGGCACCGTGGCGGGAGCGGTCTCGATGTTCGGCGTCGTCCAGGGGCCGCCCGAGGCCGTGGCGAACTACAATGCGGGGAATGGCAGCACCTACTCGGCTGCGATTACCACGTTGACCTATGGCTCGTGGCTGGTGGACGCTGTCAACAACGGGACGGTGGGGGCCTCCTTGACTCCGACCTCCGGCCAGACGAGGCGGTGGTACAACGGTGGGGCCAACCATGCGGGAGCGGGCGGCACCCGCGAAGTAACACCCGCTGGCCTAACCACAGACACTTGGACAACGAGCGGAACCAGTCGCCGGGCACTTTCGGTCGCGTCTTTTGCGCCGGTGACGCCTCCCCTTCCTGCCAATGCCGGCACCTCGACGGTGACGGCTGCCCCGCTATCAGTGCCGGACGATGGTGCCACCACCTCAACGGTTACCGCGACGATCAAGGATGCCGGCGGCAATCCCACCCCGGGCAAGAGCGTGACGCTGACTTCCGACCGTGGCACGACGGACACGATTGCGCCGGCCGTGGGTTTTACGGATGATGCGGGCGTGGCGACCTTCACGGTGAAATCCACGACGCTGGGTGCGGCCGTGCTCACCGCCCACGTCGCCAACGACATTGTTGACGTGACCCAACCAGCCACCGTGACCTTTGTCAACAGCCCGGCCTGTGACCTCCTGGCCTTCGGTCCTGGCGCCGTCATTAACCAGGGTGCGCAGACCATCCTGTGGACCGTGGGCGTCGGGACGGATCCGGCGACCCTTAGGCCGACTTACACGGCTTCCATACACGCCACGGGCCTTCCGGCCAGCGGTGCGGATCCGGGCTTTTCCGGCACCCCTCCCACGGCCACTTACACCATCACCGCCCAGGATGGCTCCACCACCAAAGACTACGCCGTGACGGTCGCCTTTTCGCCGATGCCCGTCTGGGGCGGCTTGGCCTGCTGGTATGATGCGTCCGATGGCGCCAACCCGAGTGGCGGTGGGACGATTACTAGCTGGAATGATCTATCAGGAAATGGACATACCGCGACACCCAGCGGCTCGCCGGTCCTGGCGCTCAATCAGCTCAATTCAAAACCGGCGGTGCAGTTCAGGGGCAACCATCTCAACTGTGCCGGAACGTTCTTCGCCAAAGAGCAATACGTCGTGTTACGTTCGCCGACCCCCGCCTGGAGCGGCTACGGCGCTTTCCTTGGCCGCGCCACGGGCCGGGGTTCCAGCTACATGCTTGATCCAAACAACGCCGCCTATACCGGGTTTTGGGCTGACCAAGCACCGCTTGCTGTTTCGATGAATGGAACAGCAGTTCCGATAGCAGCCAACGGCAATCACATTTTTTCACTGGGTCCGCTTGGTATCATCCAAAACTTTATGATTCTCAAGATTGTCGTGAACAATAACGACCCGAGCGCGGCTGCCTACCGGATCGCCGACGCTGATGGCAATCAGCTCCCCTGTGACATTGCCGAGATCATCGCTTACGACACCACGTTATCATCCGCGGATGAGGCCAAGGTGGGTTCCTACCTTGCCGACAAGTACGCGATCACCACGGCCTATCCTCTCATTAGCGTGCCGGTCGCGCCGACCGGGCTGACGGCTACGCCCTTGTCGAGTGCCATTCAATTGAACTGGACCGCAGCGTGGAGCGCCACAGACTACAATGTGTACCGCGGCACGGCACCCGGCGTCCATGACCCGACACCGCTCTCCAATACGGGAGGCGCGACCACCTACACGGATCTGGCAGTGACCAATGGCACGAAATACTACTATGTGGTTAGGGCCTTGAACATCATTGGCGAGGGGGCTTCCTCCGCCGAGGTATTCGAGATACCGTTGACGGGTAAGGCCGATCAGACCATCACCTTCGGGCCATTGGCCTCCAAGACGTACGGGGATGCGCCGTTTGAACTCACCGCCACAACCATTCCGCTGTTGCCACCGAGGCCGGTGAGTTATGCCAGCTCGGATGAATCGGTGGCGAGCGTGGTGGGCAGCACCGTGACGATCCACAAGGCGGGAACCACCGCGATCACCGCCAGCCGGGATGCCGACGAAGCTTTCAATGCGGCCACTTCCGTGACCCAGGATCTGACGGTGTCCATGGCCAGCCAGACCCTCACCTTCACCTTGGGTTCGAGGTTGGTGAGGGGAACCAGCGATCCCGCGTTCGGCGATTTGGCAACCACGACGGGCGCCTCCGGCAACCCGGTGATGTATTCCAGCACCAACGAAGCCGTGGCGACCGTGGATTCCAGCGGCATGGTCTCCCTCGTCGGGGTGGGCACGACTGAAATTCGGGCCGATCAGGACGGCACTGCCGAGTACCATAGCGCTGCGCCACAAGTTTCGCAGACGCTGATCGTCATTCCTGCGGGATTGTTGCCCGTCACCAGCGGCTTGGCCTGCTGGTATGATGCGGGCCAAGGCGTCACCACGGATGGCAGCGGGGTGTCTAGCTGGGCTGACAGTTCGACCTTGGGGCATCTGGCGACCCGGGCCAGCGGTTCGCCCACTCTGGTGCCGAACGATGTCAATGGCAGGCCGGCGGTGCATCTCAGGGGCAGTTCGACCTGGTTCAACTGTGCCGGCGGGATGTTCACCAAGGAACAATACCTTGTGGTGCGCTCGCCGAACGCCACTTGGAACGGCAGCGGCTCGTTCCTTGGCCGCAAATCCGATGACTTCCTTGCAGTGCGGGCCTCAAGCTACAATATGGCCGCTGGCACGACCGGGTTCTGGGAAGACCACTTCCCGAGTGCTGTTTCCAGGAATGGCACACCACTCAGCCAAAATTACAATCAGCCGGACAGGTGCGGATACCGCCTCGTCCCCATCACCGAGTATATGGTGCTCAAGATCACCGTCGATAGCCAAGCGAGTGCGGCGAATCTGGCACAGTATCCATACTATCAGATCGGGAAGAACGAAACCCTGGGGACGATGGACTTTGACGTTGCCGAGATCGTCGGTTATGATCGGGCGTTATCACCTGCGGAGGAGGTCTCGATGACCGCCTACTTGACGGGCAAGTATTTGGCGACGACCTACACCGACTGGGCTGCCACCCATGGCATCCCCGGTGAACCTGCCACCGGCGACTACGATGGCGACGGCATGAGCAACCAACAGGAGTATGCCTTCGGTCTTGATCCCACCAGCGGCGCATCGGTCAATCCGATCGCGGTGCCGTTCGTCAAGGCCACTGGCATGTTCAGCTATACCCGGACTGTCAACACCGGCCTTACCTACAAGGTGTGGCACTCCACGGATCTGGAGAATTGGGACTCGACCCTCACGACCCAAGGCCCCGCCACTCCCAATGGTGGCGGCGTCGAGACGGTGCCAGTCACGCTCGATCCCAGTCTGCTGGCCGAGTTGCAGTTGTTCTTGAAAGTGACCGCCGAGTGAGACCGCCACCCTCTCAGGAGAGTTTGACCATCTCCTGAATCAATCCAGCGAAAGGCCGGGAGTCTAACACTCCCGGCCTTTTTGGGTGCGGGTTTGCCGGACTGCGGCAGCCTGCTGTAAGCCTGGGCCAGCCTGCAAGCCGGGGGCAGCATTCCGCACGCTCACCAACTCGGACATGGGACATTCAGTCCGCAGATTTACAACATCCAACTCCCAATATCCAACTCCCCAGTGAAGCGCCGGCAATGTCACCGCCGCGCCCATTCTCATCCTTGGAAATTTCGCCCCTCGCCACCGTGCCGCAACAGTCGGTTAGTCGCGGAGCCCGGCATTGAGCAACAGGATGCGGCGCAGTTCGAGGATCGTCTGCGGGTGGTCATAGGAACCGTGACCGCCCGGCACGATTTTTTCCGACTGGGCGCTGTCGAGGTGGGAACTCCAATACGGCACCACCCCGTCGCTGCTGTTAGGGGTGTCGCCACGGCCGCGGTCACCGATGATTGAGTGATGCGACGCCCGGATCGGGATTTGGCCGAGGGCATTGTAGAGGGGGTTGGAGGGGGAGAGTCCGGTGACGCTGTTGAGTCGGCTTGGGTTGACGAGAATGCCGGGCAGGTCAATCAAGGCACTGGTAATGGTGGTGGGCAGCGACAGGAGTTTGACGAACCATGACGTGAGCGACAGATCCGCGAGACCGCTGCCACGGTGCGGGGTGCAGATATAGATTTCGCGACCAATGTCCGGATTTGCCGAGAACTGCGTCGTACGCTTCAGCAGATGATTGGCCGAAAGCCGCGCGTAGAACTTGGCCGCATGCGTGCCCGTACCCAGGGTGGCATCCCGGATTTTCTGCTCCGGGGTGATCACTTGCATTCGGGACAACAAGCCGCCCATGCTGTGGCCGATCAAGACCATGGGCCGCGGCTGGCCGACAAGACCTTCCAGCGCCGCCAGTTCCTCGCGCAGGCGCAGCGAGGAATACCCGATCGGCCAGCCGGTCGGGTAGTAGAAAAGCATATACTGGTAGCGTCCGCGCAGCTTGGGATCGGCCCGCAGGTCGTTGATGACATCCCGCCACATCCGCGGGTGGGAGTTGAGTCCATGCACCAGCAACACGGGAATCCGTTGCGGATCATAGGGTTCTAGCAAAATAAGCTTGGCCTCAAGCGCGCCGGGATGGATCAGCCCGGTGAGTGCGATTTTGAATTCATTGATGTCAACGGTTCGTTGGACGATCGGCGCGGTGAAATCCGCCGCCAGCGGATAGTCGGTGCGCCCGAGTTGGACCCGGGACACGTACGTCGGGTCATAGCCGATGAGGGAGGCACCGCGCACGCCGCCGGGTGTGGCCGGGCCATCGAAGGCGAGCACCGCGGTGAGCGGTTCCAGATAGCTGCGGCTGCTCACGAAACGCTGCATCCGCGGATCGGTCGGGCGTTTCCACTTCGGTGCGACGGGCACGCCGACGCCATCCTCGGTATGCCAGCGCTCGCACAGCGTGTGTTTCACCTCGCGGGCCGGGATTGCTGATTCCAGCCGAGCGAGCGGGAACACCCCCGGCTTGGGGGCCCGGGTGGCATTGATCCGATAGGTCAAGCCCGCATAACTGAATTGTTTCTCCGGCTGGAATTTCGAGCCGATGAAATTCGCCGCGACCCCTTCGGTGGCGGCGGCGAGGGTGCCGAGCGCGTGGCGCTGGGAAGCGCTCAGGCTGCGGAGGTCCCTGATGGTGCCGCCGTCGGTGTCCAAGGCGCTCCAGGCGATCTCGGCGGCCCGCAGTTGATAGACGGCGGCGGCGTCAGCGTTCGTGGTGATCCGCCGGGCCTGTTTCAGCAGGGCGTCGGCATCGGCAAGCGTGCTGCCGCGCAGGGCGACACGCGCCTGTTCAGCGGATGGCAGGACGGGTCCGCAGGCTGCGAGCAGCCAGACGGTTAGAACGGCGGCAAGACCGGCGAGTGAAAATGCAGGGGACATGGTGGCGGCGTCAGGGGTCTGGAATGGTGGCTTCACCTGGAGGCAATGTTGCATCCACGCTTGCGGGCATCATACAGGAGTGCCCGGGGTACGCAATCGATTTGAGGCCTCCACTTGAGGCTTCCCGAGTGCGGTCGGAAAATCCTTGGACGGCCGGAAAATCAAGTGGATCCGATGGGGGTGCAGGTGGCGTGAGGCCCGCCATTCGGACTGAATCTGCCAATTTCAACCTTAATTCGCGCATATCCTGCTATTCTCTTGCACAATGGCCGGAACATATCACAAAGGCTACCGTTGTTTAATGCTTTGGTGTGTGACTTGAATTATCGGTTGCTCCAAAAAGTGCTTGCACCGCTTCTGGTTCGGTCGGTGATGCCGGTTGGCACGAAAGGCTTTCCATGGTCTGTTTTTTCCGCATCCACAACCCCCAACCTACTAAAATCATGTCACGAAAAGTGCTGGTAAACCGCCTGATCTCACTGAACCGTTTCGTTTCGCGGGATCGCAAACTCTCTCTGCCGACCTTCTCACCGGCCGGTGAGGAGGTAACGAAGCAAGGGCATTTCGCCCGCTCGGGGTGCCATCGGTGCGGCCTCGGGGCGGGGCTGCTGGCGATCTCGGTGCTGTGCTCCTTCCAGCACGCCCGAGCCGCCATCATCACTTGGATCGGCGGCAACGTCGATTGGGTCGATGCCACCGGCGCCGCCAACTGGAACCCCGCCGACGAACCGGACTCCAACGACGACGTGATCTTCAGCACCGCCAACACCGTCAATCTCGGCAGTAGCAATTTCATCCTCAGCCTGGCCCTGTCCGGCGGCATCAGCCTCAATACCAATAACTTCGACCTGACCGTTGACGGCTTGCTGCAGTTGACCGGTGCCGGCACCGACCTCACCATCGGCGGCAGCGCCTCGTCAGTGTCGGCGGACTTCGTCACGATCAACACCGACGGCAGGATCTACCTCGACGGTGGCGCGCTCCGCATTGCCGACGAGACCGCCGCCGGACTGCTTGACATCAAGGCCGGCGGCATCCTCTCCGGGCAGGGCACGATCTACCTTGATGACGCGCTCGCCGTCGCCACCACGCTCATGGACAACGAGGGGACGCTATCCGCGTCAGCCCTAGGAGTTGCTATTGGCATGCCAGCCGCCGGCATGCTGGTGATTCCCCCCGCCAACTCATTCGCCCGTATCGACCTCGACGGCACGAGCGGCGGCGGCATCGTGAGTGTGGGCCGCAACCAGCTTCTCGACATCAATGTGCCCCTAACGGATTCGTTTGGCGGTGACCTGAACCTGTCCCACGCCTCCACCATCAACCTGTCCCCGGCATGGACGATGAATGCCGGCACTCTCGATGCCGACAACGGCGCTGTCGCCGCCCCGTTCCCGATTGCCGCCAATACCTCATATATCGCCGGGGCCGCCTTCACCCAGACCGGCGGCATCATCACCGTGGTCGATACCGATGGCACGCTCCAATTCAACGCCCCCTTCACCCAGACGGGCGGGAATCTGGTCAACAACGGCAAGGTCGTTTTCAATGCCGCTGCCACCATCGGCGCGGGGGCTAATTTCACCATGCCCACTGACTACTCGAGCCTGACGGTGGCTGCCGGGGTCACTGTGGCCGTGAATCAGGCGAATTTCAATGCCGACGGCAACGGGACAGCCGCCAACGCGATCACGGTCAACAGCGCTGGCACGCTGGACCTCAATCTGGGCGCGGGAGCCGACGAAGCACTCAACGGCCCGGTGATTCTCAATGGCGGCACCCTGGACGTAACCACCCTCAGCAACACTTGGTCAATCAATAGCGCGCTCGCCATCGGAGCCTCCACCGGCTTCTCCGAACTCAACGGCGAAGCGGTCACCATCTACGGCGCGGTCACCGTCGGCGGCAGTTCGCAACTCGGCGTGAGCACGAACAGCGTGTGGGAAAACGCCGCCTCCCTAGCAATTGCCAGTGGCGGCTGGGTCGATTTCGGAGCCGGCAACACGCTCAGCGGCATCACTTCGATCACCGGGGCCGGCACCCTGCGCGTGCTCGCCCCCACCACCGTCACCGAGAACTCGACGATCGCGGTCAACACCTTCGACTGGGATGGCACCGCCTCGGGCACCGTCCACACCATCAATGATGGGGTGACCCTGACCATCAACTCGCCCAACATCGACACCGACGGCAAGATCAACGATTCCATCACGCTCGGAGCCAGCGGATCGACGCTCACCGTCAACGGCCCCGCTTCATGGGAGATGCAGGGCACGCTCAGCACCAACAGCGCCAACGTGGGCACCGCCGCCCTTGCCGGCACCTCACGCATGGTCCTCGCCACCGCCAACGGTCTGTTCAACGTCAACGGCAACACCATCGCCAACGCGCCGATCACCTTCAACCCGTCCTCGGTCACCACGGTGGCGGCGGGAGCCACCCTCGATTTGAACGCCGTGCCGACGTTCAGCGGGGGCGCAATCACGGGTGCTGGCAGGCTGCGGGTGGGTGGTTCCTCCGTAGTGACGGCCAATACCGCCATCTCCGCAGGCACCCTTGACTGGGACCGCAGCGCGTTCGGCCATACCCACACGATCAACGAAGGCGTGTCCCTCACCATCACTTCTCCCGTCCTCGAAGACGGGGCCATGAGTGACTCGGTGACCCTCCGCGGCAACGGCACCACCCTGACCATGAGCGGCCCCGCGTCGTGGGAAATGCGTGGCACGCTCACCACCAACCCGCTCGCCCTTGGCACCGCCACCGTCGGTGGCACCTCGCGCATGGTGCTCACCTCCGCCTCCGGCATCCTCAATGCCAACGGCAACACCACCGTCAGCGCACCGATCACCCTCGGCCCGTCCTCCGCGACCAACGTGGCGGCTTCCGCGCTGCTGACCTTGGGTGCCAACAGCACGATTTTCAACGGCGGCACCGTGGCTGGCGCGGGGACCCTGCGCGTCGGCAGCACCTCCACTGCAAGCGCCAACACCACCATCAGCGTCAACACCTTCGACTGGGACGGCACCGGGAGCGGCTCCCTGCACAGCATCAGTGACGGCGTGACGTTCACCATCAACTCGCCGGTGTTCGATGACGACGGAGCCATGAACGACCCGCTCTCCCTCGGCGGCAGCGGGGCCACGCTCACCGTCAATGGCCCGGTCTCCTGGGAAATGCGCCGTGCGCTCACCACCAACACCCCAGCCGTCGGCACCGCAACCATCGGTGGCACCTCGCGGCTGGTCCTCACCTCGGCCGACGCGAGTTTCATTGCCAATGGCAACACCACCATCTCCGCACCAATCACCTTCGGCACCGCCTCAGTCACCACGGTCGCAGCTTCGGCGATGCTTACGGTCAATGGCGACGCAACTTATGACGGCGGCACCATCACCGGCGCCGGCTATTACGCTCCGCCAACCAGCAATACGGTGGTTGCCAGTTCGACCATCAGCACCACCAACTTCAATTTCGATCGCGGAAACTGGACTCTCAATCCCGGTGGCAACCTGACGGTGGCGGTCACGGACTATGACCTCGACGCGATCTCCCATGCCTTTGACTTCAGCATCACCATCACCGACGCCACCCTCAAAGTCACCTCGGCCGATCCGACCTTCATCGTGGATGGCGTGATGAACTGCCATTCCACCATCACCCATGCCGCCTGGGGCGCGGGTTCCGACCCGCTCGATATCGGCAACGATTCCGGCAGTCTCGATGCGACCCTGAACATCACCGGCACCGGGCACACCCAGATCGCCACCGATATTGATTTCAAATCGGATGCCAATGTTGACATCGCCACAGGTGCCACGCTCCAACTGCTCGGCACCGCCACTTTCGACTCCGTCAACGGCGCGAACAACGCGGAATTCACCGGGGCCGGGCGGCTGCAAGCCAACCGCGAAGTGTATTTCAACGAGGCCACCACCTTCAACATGACTGGCGGTTCCATCGATCTGGACGGGGCCGACGCAATCGGTGACACGATCTATGTCAAGGCTCCGGTGGTTATCAAGGTGGCCACCATGGACAGCTTCGGCAATTCCAATTTTTCCGGCACCAACGTTCTCGACGTCAACCACTCGACCGGCACCGGCACGCTTACCGTCAACCTCGACAGCCCGACCGCCGAATGGACCTTGAATGGCCCTGGCTCTTTGCTGCTCACCAATGACCCCGCCGCCGCCGCCGTCACCTTGCTCGCCGGCTCCGACGTGAATCTCAACGGCATCGTCAATGTCACCGGCGATGTCCGTACCGACGCCCGGGTGGATGTCGGCGGCTCCGTCAACATTCAAACCGTCGGCAAACCGTTCCGGCTTTCCGGGGGCGATCTGACCGCCACCAACACCCTGGTCGGCGGAGTGTTCAACGGCCCCGGCCTGCTCGGTGCCGATAGCGCCAGCAGCTTGATCGGCCACGGCACCATCAATGCCAACGTTGATTTCGACGGCAATGCCGACCTGTTCGCCGACAACGGGACGCTGACCGTCAACAGCTCCATCATCGATGCCCGCTTCGTTGGCACCAACGACACTGACGGGGTGCTCAATGTGGTCAACGCCTGGAACTCGAACACCGTCACCGGGGTGTACTTGAAGGGCGGCGAACTGAAGGGCGGCATCCTCACCAACGACGGCACCGGCGGGATCACCGGCTCCGGTTTGGTGTCCTCCAGGGTCATCAACAACAACACCATCACCGCCACCAACAGCGCCGCCCCGCTGATTCTGCAAACGGTCGGCAATGACAACGACTGGGACGGCAACCTCACCCCCGAAACGGGCCGCTTGCAGGCGAACGCGGGCACTCTCGAACTCCGGAGCAGCGGCGGCGGTTTTAGTTTCAACAGCACAGTGACTGCGGTCAACGGCGGCACCGTCTTTGCCAACGGCTTTGATCTCGAGATGGCGGTCGGCTCGACGTTGAATCTCACCTCCGGCACCTTCAAACAATCCAATGGAATCACCACCAACCTCTACGGCACGATCACGGTGGGGGCCGGCACCTCGCAACTCCTCGGCGCGGCTACGGGCGGTTTCCGCTTCAATGGTACCAGTGCCACCACCCTGACCGGCAACCTCCTCCTGGATTGTCCCACCACGACCATTCAGACCGGGGCGGCTTTCGCCGGAGCGGGCCGCCTGGTCAATCTGCCCGGCCGTCGGCTGGCACCCGACAATCTGGCCTCCGTGAATGCGCTGGTTGAAAACCGCGGCACCCTCACCCCGGGCACCACCAGCGCCGCCCGGAATGACGTGCTGGACTACATGCAAACGGCTGCCGGGACCCTCGCGATGGACCTCAACGGCACGACCCTTGGCAATTTCGACCGGCTGCTGGTCAACGGTTCCGCCCAACTCGCCGGAAACCTCACCCTGACTCTCGGCGGCGGCTATGTGCCGGCGCTCGGCAATACCTTCACCATCGTCTCGGCGACAGGAGGGGTGACCGGTGCCTTCGCACCGCTGGTTCAACCCGTCGGCATGCCGTCAGGCACGGCCTTTACCGTCACCTACACTCCCACCACGGTGGTGTTGTCGGTGGTGACCCCGTTTGAAGCCTGGATCAACTCCTTCACGGCCCTGACCAATCCTGCCGACAAGACCAAGAGCGCCGATCCGGATCACGACACCATGAACAACCTCGGTGAGTTCGGGCTCGACGGTGATCCGACCAGCGGGGCCAATACCGGCAAAGTGGTCGGCAAGATCGCCTCGGTCGGTGGCAGCAAGGCGTTGACCCTCACCCTGCCCGTGCGCACCGGAGCCATCCTGGATCCCACCGATCCGGTGGGTGGCGAACTGGTGCTCAAGCAGAGTGCCGATGGCCTGAAGTATCGGATTCAGGCTTCGGATGAGTTGAGTGCATGGACGCTTACGGTGACCGAAGTCACCGGCGCGGATGCAGCGGTGATCCAACGGGGGCTGCCCGCGTTGCATAGCGGGTGGGGCTATCGGACCTTCCGCAGCCCCGGCCCGGTCGCCGGTGATCCCATCGAGTTCATGCGGGCGGTGATTTCGGAATAACGGAACGCTCAGCCGCACTTGCGCCGCCGCGTAGGGCGATTGTCAAAACGGGGGGAGAGACTCCGCCGCATGGCGAACTCCGCAGTCGTTCCCCGCGTTGGCACTAATCGGAAGTGGAATTCCGCAGACTCCGCAGTTCTCAGGTTCAGTCCATGAGATCCTCCATGATGCTCGGATCCTTGAGCAGCTTTTCATTGGCGGTCTGGACTTTTTCCATGCCGTCCTTGAGGCGTTTGGAAAAGTCCTCGGGCTTTTCGTCGGTCTTGGGGCCGTCCGCATAGGCTTGGCAGACGTTGATGACGGCTTCGGTGAAGGTCTTGAGCTTGGGATCGATGTTCGATGAGAGTTTCTTGATGGTGGCGACGGATTCCTTGGCTTCCTTTTGTTGTTCCTCGGTGATGGTGAGTGTCGGGATTTTGTCCTTCTCGCCGCGGATTTGGAGGAACAGCACGCCGAGTTGCTTGAAGATGCCGGAGGAGGCACCCTGGATTTCCTTGAAGGAGCCGCCGACGGTGAGGACTTTCGGGTTGGTGCCTTTGGCGTACTCCAGCAAGAGCTTGGCGGAGAGATGGTTAGGCATCTTGCTGACAATGGCATCCAGGCGCTTTTGGACTTCCTTGTTCTTGAGGATGTCGTGGCCTCTGGCTTTGACCACTTCGGCGATCTTGGTGAACGAATCGAGCACTGCCTGGACACTGGCGGACTTGGTCTTGCGCGAGATGGCGGCGGCCTCATCGAAGTTCTTCATCGTGAAAATCTGGATGTTGAGGAGTTGGTCGGGACCATCCATGAGGAGGACGTCGGCGACTTCCTTGCCGTTGCCCTCGGGGATGCCGACGATTTTGCAGCCGCGCTTGGTGGCGCCGCGGATTTTGCCGGAGGTGCCGCCGATTTTCTGGACCATGCCATCGGCGGTGATGTCGCCGGTGCAGGCGAAGCCCTCGTCGAGTTCGTCGCCGGAGAAGAGGGAATCCAGGACGATGGTGAAGAGGGTGGCGGCGGAGGGTCCGTCTTTGGGCACGTATTTGTCCTGGAAACCCAGTTCGATGCGGAAGCCGTTGGGGATTTTCTCCGGTTTGGAATCGTAACGGATCCGGAGAAACTTGACCACTTCTTCGAGGCACCCGCCCATCATCGAACCGACCCCCTGGTTGAAGGTGAACAACAGCCCATCCAAGCCCGGTTCGCGCAGGGCGGTGGCGTTGACGGTGGAGGCGGAGCCGGCGAAGTTGCCACCTTCAAGTTGCAGGACGACCAGCCCGTTGGCATGGTTCTGGTTGCGGGCAAAAGCCTTGCCGGTGCCGCCCGGCATCTTGACTTCCTTCTTCTCGGCCACCTCTTCCTTTTCATCATCCATGATGATGCGTCTGATGGGAGTGCCGGGCGGGGATTTTTCGGGGTTTTTCTGGCGGACAATCACCTTGCCGAGGATTCCTTGCCAGTCGGCCTTGCGGCCCGCCTTGGTCAGGGTGTCCTGGCTTTCCTTGATCTTGGGCGAGGACTCGCCCTTTGGCTCGAGGCGCAGGGCGACATCACAAACGTAGGCCGCGCAAAGCTGGTTGGCTTCGGCGTCCGCCTTGCGGGTGAGGGCGCGGATGCCACTGGCAAGGCGGCTGCTGACGCGTGCCTTGGTGTTGGTTTCGCTGATGGTGGTGCCATCCGCCTTGAGTTGGGCCAGGGTGGTCTTGAGGCGTTCGTTCTCGGGATCAAGCCGGGCGGCGATGGCGAGGGCGTGGGCGCGGAGTTCGTAATCGACTTTGTCCTCGTCGTCGAAGTCGCGGCCGACGCTGATGAGCGCGCTGACCAGGCCCGAGCGATCGAACTTGTCCAGGGAGATTTCCTTGACCTTGAAGATCTCCTTGTCCAAATCGGGCTGACGATAGGCCGGGGCGGCGGGGGCCAAGGCGGATGCAGCCAGGCATCCAAGCGCCACCAGCGTGGTGAAACGAACGGTAACTTCCCGAAACATGCAAAGCGGTATAGCCACTCCCTGCCCGATACGGAAGCCAAATCTCTGGTTTCCGCCGACAGACGGAAAAAAAGTCGTCAGGCGGAGCACCCGCCGCGCTTCGTTCAGCGCTTCTGGATGCCCGGCGGCATCCAGTTTTTCGGCATCGGCTTCACGGACTCCTCGGGTGCTTGGGTCGGCTTGGCCGCCGCCGCCGCAGCGGGGGTGATCCCTTGGGCCAAGCCCGCGATTTTTGCCAGGACGCTCGCCTCGCTGGGGCAGCCCACGAAGCGATCCACCTCACGACCGTCTTTGAAAATGCGGACGTCCGGGATACTGCGGACCTGCTTGGCTGCGGCGAACTCCTTGGCCAGGTCAACATTGAACCTGCCGACGTAAACCACCGCCGGATGCGCGGCGGCGGCCGCTTCCAGAATGGGCTCCAGTTGCCGGCACGGGCCGCACCAATCGGCGTGGAAATCCACAATGACAAGCTTGTTCCGCTGGGCAATGAACGCCTCATAGTTCGAGGCATCGAGGGTCGTGACTTGCCCGGTGCCGACAACGGCTGCGGCAGCGGGCTTCTCTGCAACGCTTTGCTTGAGTTTTTTGGTCAGGGATTGCACGCGCTCGCAGCCACTGCCGAGGACGGCGGCAAGCGAAAGGGCAAAGCCAAGCAGCAACGGGCGGACACGCATTGACATGCCTGCGATTCTCAAGAAATGGCCCCGGATTGCAAGCTCCAATGCACCTCCAGTGGCATTTTTCCGCAGCCCTGGCTTGCCGCCCGGTGAAAAAAATTCGCTCCTTGCGCTCATTCCTTTGCGTCCCCCATCACTTTCCGGTCGCATTTCGGTTGACAGGCGGGCGGCGATTCAGGCAGTTTTTTCCGGCAGGCCGCAACGGCGGTTTCCGCTTCGGCTGGCTAATCGGTTAAAGATCGTTCAAACGCAACGCCCCCCAACAACACATGAATAGTCCAAGTTCACTCCCGTCCTATATCTCCGGCGCGACGCCCAATCCGCAAGCGAACCGGGCCCCCTGGTATAAAAACATCGCCCCCACCTATGCGGGCATCTTCCTCTGGTTCGTGTTCTGGCAGGATGCCGTGAACGCGCCCAACCAAGGCGGACTGCTCTCGTGCGGCATTGGCTGGGCCCTCCTCAGCCTGGTCGTCGCCGCGCTGGTCTGCCACTTCCTGTTCTACATGGTGCCCGGCATGTTGGGCATGCGCACCGGCCTGCCGCTCTACATCATCGGCACCTCGACCTTCGGCACTCAGGGCGGCTTCTTCCTGCCCGGCTTCCTGATGGGCGTGCTGCAATTCGGCTGGCTCGGCGTCAATGTCTATTTCTCGTCGGCATTAATAGGAATGTTCTGCTTCCCCGATGCGAAGATCAACCCGATGGATTTTGCCACGATTCCCTTGGCGGTCAAGGGCATCATGGTGCTTTGGGGTGTGCTGGCCGCCATCGTCGGTCTCAAGGGCATCCAATATGTGGCCAAGGTCGCCACCTACCTGCCGCTGATTCCGCTGGTCATCCTGCTCCTGCTGCTGGCCAAGACCGCTGGGGGGCTCGGCAGCTTTGATTCGCAGACCTTTATCGCCCTGACCGCCAAGGCCGCCCCGCAAGCACCGGCGGCACTGAACGGCTTCGGGGTGCTGGCCCTCATGCTGACTTTTGTGGTCGGGTTTTTCGCCACTGCGGGTGCGGCGGGGGTGGATATCGCCAGCAACGGGCGCCACCAAGGGGATGTCAGCATGGGTGGTCTGGTGGGCATCGCGCTGGCAATCATTGTCACGGCGGGCATTTCGATCCTGATTGTGGCAGGCACCTACGGCTCGCCCGACCTGTGTGCCAATGCCGTCAAGGCCGCCGCTGGCAAGGACGGCTTGATCCTTCAGACGCCGGGGCTGATTCCGGTGATCATGGGCAAGAGTGCTGGCCTGATCATGTTCCTGCTGGCGATTGCGGCGTTCCCGCCGGCTTGCTTCTCTTCGTTCATTGCGGCTAACAGCTTCAAGACCACCCTCCCCAACGTCAATCCCTTCGTCTCCGTCGGCATCGGCGCGGCGGTGAGCATTCTGCTGGCCATCACCGGTCTGGCGGGCAAGGCAATCATCGTCTTCGTCATCATCGGTGCGACCTTTGGCCCGATTCTGGGTGCGATGCTGGTGGAATACCTGTTCAACGGCGGCAAGTGGAGCGGCCCGCGTGCCGGCTTCAATCCCGCAGGCTGGATTTCCTGGCTGCTGGGTGCCATCGTGGGGGTGCTGCCGATCCTCAAGATCTACGCGGTGCCGGCCGCCCCGGTCGCCGCCTTCCTCGTTGGTGCCGTGGTCTATGGCCTGCTCTCCAAAATGGGGATGCAATCCGCCATCGTCCCGCTGCCCGGTCAATTGGCTGAGACCACCAAGTAGGTCCAGTCAAGTTCCTCATGGCACCACCCGTCATGCCGCCCGGCGGCTGGCGGGTGGTTGGTTTCACCGGGCCGCCCGCCGTTGTTCTAACAATATCCGTGGGACCGCCAGGCCTTCGCTGTCGCCGTGGCCTGCTGTTCAAAATCCTTCACTGCGTTCGGACGTCCCATGCCGCGGCAGCAGGCGGCACCCAGTCCACGGACTCCGCTCATGGTTCCCTCCCGAATCGTAATGGTAGCGGTATCGCTCTGAGCGCCGTTGCCAATGGGATGCCTGGTTGCGGCGAAGGCGGAGATGCCGGGCCGCAGACGGGCTCCAGCGACGGTCACCGACCGCCGCACAATCCCTCGAACCACTGGTGGAGGAGCGGGCCTATTCCTTCGGCTTGATGCTGATGAGGAGGGCGTTTTCCGCCGCGAGATACTTCCTGGCCAGGGCGTTGATTTCCGCGACGGTGATCGAGGCGTAGTCGGCATCGCGGCCACGCACTAGGTCGAGACGCTTGGGATCGAGCTGGCACTGGCTGATGGCGGTGGTGAGCCAGTATTTGTTATCGCGGAGGGATTGTTTGAGCTGGCTGAGGGTTGGCTTGAGGGCGCGGTCGAAGTCATCGGCGGTGGCTCCCTTGGTGGCGAGCTGGTCGGCAAGATCCCGCATGGTGGTTAGCAGGAGCGGCACGTCCGCCGGCTGGCCCATGCTCTGGCCGAGCACGAAGCCGACGTCGTCGAGTGCCTCGGAGCCGGTAGCAGCGGCTCCCGGACTGTAGGAAGCCCCGAGCTTTTCGCGGATTTCCTCGCGCAGGCGATCTTGATAGATGTCGGCCAGCAGATTGAGGCGGCGGAATTCCTTGGTGTTGTTGCGGACGCCGACGGTTTTCCAAATCGCAAACGCGACGGCCTGCGGGATCTTCGAGTCATAGGTGAAGGTCTTGGCCGCCGGTGCATTCGGGAAGACAATGCGCCGGGCCTCGGGCAGCTCCGGCTTGGTGCGGTCCCGTTTGGGCAGCGCGCCAAAGGTCGCCAGCAGCTCGGGGAGGACGGCCTCGACTTGGAAATCACCGACGATGGAAAGTTCGAGGTAACCTCTGGTCAGTTCCGGCGTGAGCCATTTTTTCGCTTGGTCGATGGTGTAGGACGAGAGTTGTTCCATGGCAGCCGGCGCGAAGCGGGAATCGCCGCCGTGGAGCCAACCTTTCATCTGTTGCTGCGGTCCGGCAGGGGTGTGGTTGAGTTGTTGATAGATCGTGGGGATGGCCTTCTGGAACTGCCAGAGGCCCTCATTGCGGTAGCCCGGATCGGTCAGGGTGGCGCACATGAGCCGCACCTGCAGGCCGAAATCGAGCGGGGTGGTGTTGCCGCCAAGGGTGAAGGCGTCTTCCGCAATGCCCAGGGTGGCGCCGACGTTCCGGCCGGCGAGAAGCTGTTGGAGTTCATCGTTGGAGTGCTTGCCAAGGCCGCCCCCTTCAAACACCGCGCTGGCAAAAGTATCCAGCATCGGCATGTCCTTCGGCTGGGTGAGCTGGCCGGAACCGATCCGCGCCAACAGATGGATGCGGTTCTTCTCAAAATCCGTGGGCTTGAGGTTGACACGAATGTTGTTAGACAAGACCAGTTGGGTGAGGCCCAGATCGGCCACCCCCTTGCGGGTGGTAACCGTGCCGGGTTTGCCGAAATCCGCGTAGGCAAACTTCCGGGCGGTGCCGGCCGCGGGCGCGGCCACCGGGGAGCCGGTGGATTCCTGATAGAGTGCGGCCAGGTTCTTCTCGGCGCGCTCCGGCTTTTCCTTGGTGGTGAGGATCAGGTGCATGCCGGTGGCATCCCAGAACTTTTTGAGGGCGGCATGGCAGACTTCGGGATCCATGCCTGCCAGGCCGTTGCGGACGATTTCGAGATCCGTATCCGGGGTCGAGAAGATGCTGTCGCTGTTGATGGATCGGATCAGGGCCATGGCGATGCCCTCGGACTTGCGGGTGGGCTGCTCTTGCACCGCTTGCTCGTAGGCGTTGAGAATGTTGGCCTTGGCTTCGGCGAGTTCCGTAGCGGTGAAGCCGTGCTCCAGCGCGCGGCGGAATTCCTGTTCGAGAACCGGCACGGCAGCTTGCCAGCGGTCATCGCTGGCGACCACCTCAATCGAGCCGATCTCCGCAAAGTTGAATTCGTCATCGTTGGAGGCCGAGCCTGAGGCGATCGGCGATTGCTCTTTTTGCGCAAGGCGTTCCAAGCGGCGGCTCAGCATCGAGTGAGCAATCTTCAGGGGCAGCCGCGCGATCCGGGTGGCGGTGGTGTCCGGCTTTTTCTCATAGGGACGCACCAGGGTCAGCGAAAGGCTGGTGGCAGTGACCTCCTTGTCGGCGAAGACGGCGGTGACCAGGCCCTCGGGGGCCTTGATCTGGCCGAGGTCAGGGTTGCGGCCGGGCGCGGCGGGGTTGGCCATGGAGGCGAAGTGCGTTTCAATCCGCTGGCTCATTGCGGCCGGATCCACATCGCCGACCACGATGAAAGTCATCCGAGCCGGGGTATAGTAGCGGGTATAATAATCCGTGAAGCGCTCCCGCGGGGCGGATTTGATGACTTCGTCAATGCCGATGGGGAAGCGCTTGGCGACCAACGAATCCGGCAGCAGGGTGTTCAATTGCATGAGCATGAGGCGGTAGCTGACGGAATCACGGCTGGCTTTTTCCGCGAGGATGACGCCGCGTTCGCTGTCGATTTCAGCGGCTTCGAGCAGGGCGCCGTCGCCGAAGTCGCGCATGACGGTGAAGCCGAGCTGGAGGGTCTCCGCGGACAGGTCCGGCAGATCGAGCATATAGACGGTTTCATCAAACGAGGTGAAGGCATTGACGTGGGCGCCGAACTCGATGCCGAGGTGCTGCATGCGGGGGACAAGATCCTTGGCGGAGTAGTTTTTCGAGCCGTTGAAAACCATGTGTTCGAGGAAATGGGCGACGCCTTGTTGGTTATCGGCTTCCATCAGCGAGCCGGTGGCGAGGTGCAGGCGCAGGGAGACGCGCTTGGGCGGCTCGCTGTTGGGATAGATGAGGTAGCGCAGGCCGTTGTTGAGGCTGCCAAAGGTGGCACCGTGGTCAGGGGTGATGTCGGATGCGGCTTGCGGCCAGGCGCGGGGCTCGATCTTCGGGACCGTCGGATCGGTCTTGGGGGTGGCGGGCGGAGTGTCGGGAGCAGGCGCTGGAGTTGTCGGCGCGGCGGCCGCTGGCGGGGGCTGGGTCTCGGATGCCGGCGACTTGGCACGCAAGGACAGGAACATCGCCGTCACGACGAGCAACAGCACCAGGAGAAGTGGGGTAGCCTTTTGCATGGGCGGAGCATACCCGGACAGGGGACGACTTGGCAACGACGAAAGTGCGACGAAAGTGCGGGACGCCTGCTCCGCAGCCGGAAAAATAACGCTTTTCGAAAATTTGGGTTGCAAGATGCGGGACAACCTGTTCTTTATCCCTCTCCGGCTTGCCGGCAACTCAGTGCGCGCGTGGCGGAATTGGTAGACGCGCTAGATTCAGGTTCTAGTATTCGCAAGGATGTGGAGGTTCGAGTCCTCTCGCGCGCACCATCCTCATAATCAATGAGATAGCGCCTCGCCACGGTGCAGAGCGCCGACCGGGTCGCGCTGGAGGCGGGCAATTCACCATCTATCATCTTCAAGCACTACCGGGAGCTGACCACCGAGGGAATTGCCGACGAATGGTTCGGGATTCTGCCGAAAGACGGCCAATTGGAGAACACGTTCCTGTGGGACAAGCGGAGCGGCAAGCAAATCCTGAACGGCACCCAGGTCACAGGACCCCGTTCAATCCGCACGCCAATGATGTTTGTTAGACGCGGATGGTGCATGAGACGGCCGGCCATATTGCCATAGAGACGAGACCGGCAATCTTGCCGACGAAGCTGAGGTATTTGAGTGCTTTCATGGTGACCAGGGCGGGGTGTCAACGGGCCTGCCAGGCATCCTGTTGTGAATTGCAACATTTCGGTTGCCTGCGCTCTGGTCAGCCGCTACACTGGATCACGCAAACGACAGAAAGCTAAGAACATGCCGAAACTTGGAACAAAAGGACACCCGGCTGTGGTTAGAGTTGCCACACAAGAAAGGGCTGAGGAAATCGTGGCCATCTGCAACGCAAATGGCTGGCAGGTGGTCATAGGACTTGAACCTGGCAAACCGGAAGACATCAGCGATATCGAACGGTTGCGGAATCCACCCGAACCATTTCGAGCGGAGCCAACAACCGGCCGCAATGATCCGTGTCCCTGTGGAAGCGGAAAGAAGTTCAAGAAATGTTGTGGTGCATAGAGGCCACAGGCACCTGAGAAGAATCTGCCGACCAGTGGGTGGGGCTTTGATCACCGCCGCCGCAACTTCCTGACCATGCTCACCAGCGACAGGATCCCGACTAACAACCCGACCAGCAGCGAGGCGAGCCGCAGGTGCCAATCGATCTGCTCCTGATAGGACGTGATGACGCCCAGCACCGGCGAGGCGGTGCCGACGATGGCGTTGCGAACGTAGTCAAGGTCGATGTCGATCGGCTGGCGCATGGGCGGGAGAATTCGGGTTGTGACTGCGGCAATGGCGTCAACCCGTCCGGAGGTTCGTCTGTCACTCGCTCGGTTTGCCGGGGGGGCCGCCGGGGTGCAGCTTGTCCCGCGACCAGGTGGTCGAATCCGGGTTGAGGTGTTGCTCGGCCCACGGCTGATAGAGGGCGGGCAGCCGGTCCCGCTCCGCGAAATCCCCGGTGCCATCGGCCTTGAGGATGTCGGCACGCAGCTTGGTCAGATATGGCAACTCGGCGCTGGTCGGCACGCCCTCGGTGCCCCGGTTCGGGATCAACCATGAGATGTCGCGTTTTCTTGCAAGGCTTACGGTCACTGGTGTCGATACTGGAAGTTTGCCGGTTACCTCAGGAGTTTCCGCGTGCCCATCATCACCCTCATTCCCGCACCGAGCGGAAATAACGCTTGGGAATTTCCTTGATGGAATATAAACGTGCGACGGTACCGCCGGTGCCGGCGAGGTGTTCTTCCACCGGCGCCCAGGTCTGCAAATCCGTGGATGACTCGACCCGGTAGCTCTGCCGTAGATGCCGTTGTAGTAGCCGCTGCTGCCCCAATCACCACCGCGAAGCACGCGGTACGAGCCGGACGGCCCAAAGGGGTCTGTTAGACTTTCAGGCGAGCCGTAGTAAGCATCGGAATACCAATCCCAGCACCATTCCCACGCGTTACCTGCCATGTCGTAGATTCCATAGCCGTTCGGCGCATAAGTCCCGACCACGACCGTGCCGTTGAATGAATTATAGTTCGCATCCAGTGGCGTGATCGAGTCGCCCAACGGATAGCGTTTCCCGCTCAAGCCGCCGCGCGCGGCTTTCTCCCACTCCGCTTCCGTCGGCAATCGATAACCGTTGGCACTCCATTTCACCATCGTGTTGTCGCTGGTGAGAGTGCCAGTTTAGAACACCGCCGTCTGTGCGGCATCCGTGTAGTAGCACGGTGTCAGGCCGTCCTGCTCGCTCCTGGCATTGCACCATTTGACCGCTTCATACCACGAAACTGCCTCAATTGGGTATTCCGCCGCCGTGCCCGCTCCGTAGCCGAGGTCCGAGTAGCCATGGCCCAGCCCCCAATCCCGCACGGCATCCCACTCCGCCTTGGTCACCTCCGTCTTCTGCATATAGAACGCGCTGACGTTCACCATGTGGGGCGGGGCGTTGGAATCGCCGTCGAGCGTGTTCCCCATGGTGAAGTCACCGGCGGGAATGAGAGAGAAGACCGCAGAAGATGAGAAGAGAAGACCGCAGATCGAGGATTGTGGATCGTAGATGGAAGAATAGAACTGCGCCAGCACTCTTCATCCACGATCCACAATCTGCTATCCACGATCTTCCCATTGGCATCTCATCTTCACCATCTTGTAGCGTCGCTCTATGAGCGTCGATGCCAATGAGATGAGGAAACCAGGCGACACCACTGCGACGACGCACCTCATTTTCTAACGACGGTCATAGACCGCCGCAACAATTCCAAAGCATCCACGGGCACCATCAGCGTTTCCGGCGCGTCACCAACATCCCGCTGGCGAGCAATGTCAGGACCAGGCAACTTGGTTCAGGGACACTGGCAACTCGGAAGCCGAAGTTGAAGATCTCGCCCGACGGGTTATAGTCGCCCCGGTAGGTGGAGGCTAGAAAGTTGCCGCCGTAGGACCAGGAGCCGCTACGCATCCCGCGTGATGAGCCGGAGATGACAGCGTCGTTCCACTCCCAAGCGTTGCCGCCCTGGCCATAGGTGCCGTATGAACTCGGCACGCCAAAACCGACGTCGGCTGGTGGTACGGAGCTACCTCGGTTGTAATAGGCGTCCGCCCAACCAAGCGTGTTCTTGCCGTTGGGATAGAGCGAGTAGGTCGAAGTGGTGCCGTTGAAATCCCGCCGCTGTTGGAAGCGCCCTTGGCGTTGAGGAAGTCCACGTATTGCGCGTTGGTCACTTCGTAGGTGCCGATCTTGTAGGCGTGATCCACCGCACCGTAGCCGGTGGAGTCCGCCAAATTATTGACATTGCCGATAGTCGTCCACCGATAGTCGTCCAGCTCATGCTGACCACGGCCAGAGCCGGAGTGACGAGCGAAACGCCGACCAAGACGGCCAGCCCGATGGATGTGATGATGCGTTGTTTCATGGTTGTATTGTCTGGCGGCGGCTGCTCACCGTGAGCGCTGAGATGGTGTAGGCGAGGCCGGCCAGCCGGATGGCGCGGCGGAGGGCCTCCGTAATGCGGTCGGTTGCCGCGCCGGTCTCGGGCAGCGGGGCGTCCGGGTGAGGCGGCGGCGGTGGCGGAAGCACGGCGCGGCCCCGGATGACTTCGCGGCCCAAGGTGCGATGGGTGGGCTCCAGCGGGCGGGCCAGGTCCGCCAGTCCCTGCCTATCAGAAGCGGCCGCCCAGGTAACCCCGGGAATCCCGTGTGCCAGGATATGCACGACGCGTCCGACGCGTCCGACGCGTCCGACGTGTCCGACGCGTCCGATGTGTCCGACGTGTCCGACGCGTCCACGGCCCACCTGAACTACCAGTTGGCAAGGTGGGTGGAGCGGCCCAGGGCGTCGAAGTAGGCGGACGTGGTATCGGCGGTTGGAAGGAGATTGATGAGTGCTGAGTGTTGATTTTTGAGGTTTGAATGGAAGATGAAGAATTCGCCTTTCAGTCACTTCTGAAATCAAAATTCAGCAATCATCACTCATCAATCCATTAGGCGGGTTGATCCAAGCCTCGGCCCAGCGGACGTAGTAGTCGCGGGCGGCGGGGCGGATGGCGAGGGATTCGAGGCGGTGGAGAAAATTCAGCCGTGCTGGGGTCGCAGCGGGAGGCGCCAGCAGTGGCAGTTGGACCGGTGGGGTGAGGCGATGAGTGGGGTGTCCGTTGGACGGGTCGGATCCGCACGCCTGCCTCCCGCGACGCTGCAGCCCCTGGTCGGATCGGCGGGAATTCCCGAAAACCAGGATGGGGGATTGGTGGCTGGGAGCGGCATGACACAGCGTGGTGGACATCCGCAAGCAGCTCGCCCAGTTGCCGATCGGCGATGCCATCACCACGCTGCCAACCAAGTTGCGGGCCACCGGGACCAACGCCGAATTGCTGCCGCGCGGGCTTCGTTAGAAATCTCCGCATGCTAGGAAATTGCTTTGGTGGTGAAGGCCGGTGAAAGAGCCGGTGACCGGACCCTGGTCTTTATACACAAATCAGAGGACCGCATGATATGTTAGAGATGGCCGGTGCCGGGCCAGGTAACTAACAGACAGATATCCTGGCAACAGCCTGGAATCCGGGCAGCACGAAGCCGGCGGCTGGAAAAGGCCGCCTCAACCCGCCGGACTCGCTTCACTTTTCGTGAAACGCATGCCAGGCACCGGCAAAATCCCTGACCCGCGCCAAGCCCTGCCAAATGGATTGCGGACCCGGAGCACCATCGCTTTTCGCCCGAGGTGGCCGCCGAGTTTGCCGACGATGGCGATGAACTCGGAGAGTGTCGGCTCGCCGGCCTCCTTGCTGCGTTTCACCACGGCACACGCCGATTTCCGTTCAGCCTCTTCAAACACACCTCCACATGGGATGTCAGGGCACTGCCGGCCCAGATGCGTGAGATAGAGAATCCGCCAGGCGATCACCGCATAGATCATCACGGAATTGATCAGCGCCTGACCGGTCTTGAGTTGGATGCTTTCCACCCTGCACCCGGTTTTCAGAACCCGGTGAAACACCTCGATGTCCCAGCGTCTCCGATCCAGCCCCGCTGCTCGATCTTGAGCAGAAAGCTGCGGGCGGCCAGATCCTTGGGGCGTCCGCAGCCGTCGCGCCAATCCCAGAACACGCACAACTCGCCAGCCAACTTGCGTCGGCTAAAGTCTGCGTGCTCCCCGATTCAGCCCGAGAGCCAGCGCACATTTGCCTCATCCACTGCACGTCCCTGAACTACAATTGGCCATCGCATGACCCCATTTAATTCTCAAAGAACCGTGTAGTCCAGCCATCTTTGCAACTTTCGGAGATGCGCCCGGTGCGTTCGGTCACACACGCCTTTCAAACGCCTGTCTCTAACATTTCAACTCCGCCTGGAGCCCTCGAAACCCGGTCCCGGATTTGTGTATAAAGACCAGGGCCGGACCGGAGGGCGGGGAAATGGGGGCGCGTTGGGGTAAAAGCTGAAAATCTGAAACGCTGAAAAATGAGACGACAAGACCTACCAAGGCGCTGGCCCGGCGGGATCATGCAGGGGAATGGGGGATGTCGTCAGAATCATGGTCAATCTCCTCAAGCGCAAAAATTGCTTTCCGCCCCGCTTGGCCAAGGATCTTTTTATAAAATCCTCGGGCAGTTGAGGGTTGGGAATTGGCTCGGATGGTCTGATTGCATGGGTTGGCGGACGGTGGCGCGGACTGACGAACAGGCTCAGGACTCCTTACCTCCGGGAAGTGAGCGTGACACTGTGTTAGGGATCGGCGGCGGGAGAGCCTAACAGGGGGTGGCGCATGGTCTGCGCCGTCCCCGGCAAGGTGATTTCCATTTCGTTAAGCTGCTCGAGGTTCGCAGTCAGGGTGCGCCCAACCACCGGGCGGAAGTCGCGATGGATTTCGACGTGAAGCAGGCCTGCGCTTGGCTCGGGTCGCAGGTCCGCTTCCGCGACGAACAGATTCCGCAACAGCCGCCTGGCGGCGGCGTTGTCGATGGTGGCGGAGCGTGCCAATGGGGGCAGGGGGCGGTCTCGGCGCGGTAGGCAATCATATGCACGGCGTCGAGCACCCGCTGATCCCGGGATCACGATTCGAGGTGCGCAGTGTCAAGTGGACTCCTGATTGTTTGTCTGACACATAGTGTAATCCCCTTCTGCAAATCCCTAACACTCCACAACGTCCCTGCTGCCGCCGCGGCACTCCCCCTCAATTTCCGCGCCCCGCTCTTGCGCTTCGGCCCAAAGCGACTCCTGCACTGCTTGAACACCTCATCCACGAAGGCCCGACTCCCGAGCACCGCCCCATCCGAGAAATACCGCACCCGGCACC